>NZ_CP054925.1:10663756-10972864 GCF_013364075.1 Amycolatopsis sp. Hca4 | reverse complement strand
CTTCGTGTGCTCGTTTGCCTTTGCAGCTCCGCGAGTACGGCGGTCATGCTTCCTCCAGTTCGAAGTGGATCAGCTTGGTGCCTCGGCGTGCAGCGCGGCCAGGTCGTCCAGGTCGGCGAAGCCGGCGACGAGGACGTTCACCGCGTAGATCTCCTGGTCGTCGGTGAGCACCTGGCCGGGGGAAACGATGGTGACGACGTCGAGGACCTCGGGCAGGTCGGCGACCTCGCCGGTGCCCTCGACGCGCACCAGCCGCCCGGAGCCCTCGGCGTAGACGATCAGGTACCCGACCGGCACCGGCAGCCCGGTGCCCCGCGCGGGCGGCGGGGTGCGAGGGCGAGCGAAACCGTCTCGGCGGTGACGTCGATCCCGGTGGCGAGCTTCAGCAGCGCGGGCTGCGCTCCCCCGGCGGGCCGGCCGGCGTTGACCTCGACGACCACCGGCCCCAGCGCGGCGTCCTCGATCACCTCGACGTGCGCGACCGTGTCGTCCAGGCCGAGGGCGAGCACCGCGTCGGCCGCGGCCGAGCGGATCGCCGCCGCGCGCTCCGCGGACAGCCCGAGCGGCGGGCAGACCATGCCGAGCTCGAACTTCCGCTCGTCGATCAGCGGCTTGCCGACCACGGTGACGGTCTCCGCGGCCCCGGCGCGGACCAGGACATCCACCGCGTACTCCGGTCCGTCGAGCAGGCTCTCGACGAGGAACACGCGCAGCGGGTCGAGGCCGCCGGGCAGCACCCGGTGGTAGCGCGCGTCCGCATTCTCCGGCAGCCGGGTGGCCAGCACCTCGTGGGCCGCCGCCAGTTCCTCCACTGTGGACACCGTGCGGACCAGGGTGCTGGCGGCGCCGTTGACCGGCTTGACGATCGCCGGCAGCCCGACCCGCTCCGCGATCGCGGCCGCGTCGGCCGGGTCGGCGAACAACGCGGCCCGGGGCCCCGGCAGGCCCGCTTCGGTGAGCTTCTCCCGGACGGCGAACTTGTTGTGCGCCAACGTCAACACCGACGCCGGGCAGCGCGCGACGCCGAGCAGCTCGGCCACCTGGGCAGTGCTCGCGAGGATCCCCTCCGCCCCGGTCAGCACCGCGGCGGGCTGCCGGCTCCGGAGCGCCTCGGTGACGGCCGGAACGTCCCGGATGTCCTCGACGACGACGAACCCGTCCACGAGCGGGTTCAACGCGGCCCGCTCGGTGTTCTCCAGTGGCTCGGTGACGAGTTCGGCCCGCCACCCGGACGCCCGGACGGCGGCCGCGAAGTCCCCGATCCACTGCCCGTGCGTCTCCCGCACGATGAACGCGGTCTTCACGCGACCTCCAGGCGGATCAGCTTGCTCGCTTCGGCGTGCAGGGCGGCGAGGTCCTCGTGGTCGGCGAACCCGGCGACGACGAGGTTCACCGCGTAGGTCTCCTGCTCGTCGCTGAGCACCTGACCGGGTGAAACGGTGGTGACGACGTCGATCACCTCCGGCAGCGCGGCGACCTCGTCGAGGCCGCCGATCCCGGTCAGGGTGCCGGAGCCGGCCGCGTAGAGGATCAGCATCGCGAGGGGAATCGGCAGTTTCGCCGGTTCCCGCGGGGGCGGCGGCGCACCGAGGGCCAGGGCGGTCAGCTCGGCGAACACGTCGATGCCGGTGCGCAGCTTGCCCAGCAGCGGCATGATCGAGCCCGCCGGGCGCCCCGCGTTGACCTCGACGATGGTCGGGCCGCGCCGCACGTCGTCGATCACCTCGACGTGCGCGACCGTGTTGTCCAGCCCGAGCGCCAGTACCGCCTCCGCGGCCGCGGCGGTGATCAGCGCGATGCGCTCCCCGGTGAGCCCGGCCGGTGGGCAGGACAGCGCCAGTTCGAACTTGCGCTCGTCGATCAGCGGCTTGTCGAGGACCTCGACCGGTTCGACGACGCCGTCGCGGATCAGCACGTCCACCGCGTACTCGGGCCCGTCGAGGAACCCTTCGACGAGGAACGTCGTGGCCGGGTCGAGTGTCCCCAACCGGCGGTGGTAGCGCGGGTCCGCGGACTCGGGCAGCCGCGCGGCCAGCAGTTCGTACGCGGCGGCCAGTTCTTCCACAGTGGACACCGTGCGCACCAGGTTGCTGCCGGCCCCGTTGACCGGCTTGACGATCGCCGGCAGCCCGACCCGCGCCGCCACCTCCGCGGCCTCCGCCGCCGAGGAGATCAACGCGGCCGGAGTCCCGCCCAGCACCTCGCGGACCGCGAACTTGTTCGCGCACCGGGCGAACACCGAAGCCGGGCACCGCGCGACGCCGAGCAGCTCGGCGACCCGGGCGGTGCTCGTGATGGCGCCGTCCGAGCCGGTCAGCACGGCGGCGGGTGTCCCGAACCGGGACCGGATTTCCGAGGCGACGGCGACAGCGTCGTAAACGTCGTCGACCGCGACCACTTCGTCCACCAGCGCGGCCAGTGACGCGCGCTCGGTCTCGTCCACCGGCGGGGCGAGCAGCACCGCACGGTGGCCGGCCGCGTGCACCGCCGCGGCGACCTCGCCGACCCAGTGCCCACGGCCTCCCTGATCAGCACCACGACACTCACGCGGCCTCCTTCCCGGCGAGCTTGCGCTCCCGTTCCTGCGCGCCGACGAGGTCGTCCGGCAGCGAATCGGGGACTTCGGTGTCGAACCGGCGCAGCAGCCGGATGCTGAACCCGCCGGCGTTGATCAGCAGCAGGATCAGCGCGTAGACGACGTAGGCGAGCCCGACACCGCGGCCTTCGCCGGTGCCGAGGACCGTGCCGACCGACCCGGACAGCGCCCCGCCGGGGGCGAGCAGCGGCGAGAACCAGCCGACGGCCAGCGGCGCCAGCACCGCGAACCCGATCGGCAGGGTGGACCAGGTGATCGTCTGGTTGATCGCGAAGACCCGGCCGTGGTAGCGCTGCGGCACCTTGACCTGCACCAGCGTCGCGTAGATGCCCTGGGACACCGCCATCGCCGCGGCCAGCAGGAACACCCCGGCCGCGACGACGACCAGCGACGGCCGCAGGCCCATCACCAGGCTGCCGAGCGCGATGCCGACGTTGCCGGACAGGACGCCGACCATCCGCCGCTTGCGCGGGCCGCCCCACAGCGCCATCCCGATGCCGCCGGCCACCGCGCCGACGGCTTCGGCCAGCGCCACCTGGGCGACGTCGGTGACCGTGCCGAACGACAGCACCAGCGGGGAGACGAGCACCAGCGCGGGCGCCAGGAACACGTTGGCCAGCGCGAAGTACAGCAGCATGGTGCGGAAGCCGCGGTGGTTCCACGAGTACTTCAGCCCGCCCGCGATCGCGGTCAGCAGCGGCTCGCGCGGGCGCCAGCCGAGCAGGTCGGGGAACCGGACGAACAGCAGGCTGACGACGGCGAAGACGTAGCTCGCCATGTCGAGGACCAGGATCCCGGACAGCTCGATCGCCGCGAGCAGCCCGGCCGCGATCACCGGCATGAGCAGCTGCGCGAAGCCGTTGGACAGCTGGGCCAGGCCCATCGCGTGCCCGAGGTACTGCTTGGGCACCAGCTGCGCCACCGACGACTGGTAGGCGATCCGCTGGATCGACCCGGCGACCGACCCGAGCGGGATCAGCACGTACAGGAACCACAGCTGCAGGTTCCCCGCGGTCAGCAGCAACGCCAGCGCCAGCTGGATGACGCCGGCGATCGCGCTGGCCGCGATCATGATCCGGCGCCGGTCGCCGCGGTCGACCAGCGCGCCCGCCACCGGGAGCACCAGCACCCCGCAGAGCAGGGCCAGTGCCCAGAGCAGGCCGAGGTCGGTGACCGAGCCGGTCTTCGTGTAGAGCCAGATCGGCACCGCGAACGACGTCAGCGCGGAGCCGGTCGAGGAGACCAGCTGGCCGACGGTGACCGTGACGAACCGGGCCATGCTCGGTTTCACCGCGGGCTTTTCGTCCACCTGGGAGCGGTGGGTGTCGTGGACCGCCCAGCCGGCGTCCTCGCCGCGGGCCGAGACGTGCAGGTCGCCGGGCTCGTCGAGGGCCGGGTACACCCGGGTGAGGATCTCCGCGAGTTCCTCCGCGCGGTAGCGGAGGAAGAAGTGCCCGGCCTGGTCCAGCACGACCAGGGCGGTCCGGTCGGTGAGGAACTCCCACTCCCGGTAGCGCTCGGCGTAGTAGTCGGTGACCGGGTCCTCCGAGCCGACGACCGAGACGATCGGCGCGCGCAGCTTGGCCACGCGGGCGTCGAGCAGGCCGCTGAAGTACTCCTCGGCGGCGCGGCTGTCGGCCCGCATGTTGCTGATGATCCGGTCGGCCTGTGCCGGGTCGAGGTCGTCGGTGTCGACGCCCATGCCCTTGAGCCAGTTCGCGTAGTACCGGTTGCTGCGCAGCTTTTCCAGCCGCGTGCGCAGGGTGCCGACCGCGCCCTTGATCCGCGCGAACGGGAAGATCGCGCCGATGTGGACGACCTCCAGTTCCCGGCCGCGCTCTTCGAGACGCCGGGCGACGCCGACGGCGAGGGCGTTGCCGACCCCGCAGTGGCCGTAGATCGCCAAGGGCCCGTCGATGCGCTCGAGGACCTCGTCGGCCAGCCGCTCGACCAGCTCGTCGAAGGGCACGGCTTCCTCGGAGAGCCCGACGTCGTGGCCGGGGATCGCCACCGAGAACAGCGAGTACCCGCCCGGGAGGGCGTCGGCGAGGGGCTGGTAGACGATCGCGCTGCCGCCGCCGTAGGGGAAGCAGACGTAGGTGAGCGTCGGCTTCGCGACCGGCTTGGTCAGCTCGTACAGCAGGTGCCCGGAGTCGTCGCGGTCGCCGTCGAGGAACACCGCCAGCTCGCGGATCGTGCGGTGCTGGAACAGGTCCATCACGCCCGCCTGGTGCCCGGCCTTGGCGATCCGCGCGACGACCTGGGTGGCGAGCATCGAGTGCCCACCGAGGTCGAAGAAGTCGTCGTCGACGCCGAGTTCGTCCACCTTGAGCACGTCCCGCCAGATCTCGGCGAGCAGCACTTCCAGGGGAGTCGAGGCTTCGACCAGGGCCGTGCGCGCGTCGCGGGCCGCGACCGGCGCGGGCAGCGCCTTGCGGTCGAGCTTGCCGTTCGGTGTCAGCGGCAGGGCACCGAGGGTGACGAACGACGGCGGGACCATGTAGTCCGGCAGCGTCTCCTTCAACGCGGTCCGCAGCGCACCCGTGTCCGCCTCTCCGACGACGTAGCCGACCAGGCGCTTGTCCCCCGGCGTGTCCTCGCGGACGAGCACGACCGCGTCGGCCACCCCGGGCTGCTCCCGCAGCCGGGCCTCGATCTCGCCGAGCTCGATGCGCAGGCCGCGCAGCTTGACCTGGTGGTCGAGCCGGCCGAGGAAGGCGATCGTGCCGTCGGCACGCCAGGAGGCGAGGTCGCCGGTGCGGTACATCCGGCCGCCGTGGAACGGATCCAGGACGAACCGTTCGGCCGTCAGTTCCGGCCGGTTGTGGTAGCCCAGCGCCAGGCCCACACCCGCGATGTGGAGTTCGCCGGGCACGCCCACCGGGCACGGGTTGCCGCGCCGGTCGAGGATGTAGATGCGCAGGTTGCGGATCGGTGCCCCGATCGGCACGGACGCGACCTCGGCGAGCGCTTCGGCCGTGCAGTGCCAGGCGGTGACGTCGATCGCGGCTTCGGTCGGCCCGTAGAGGTTGTGCAGCTCACAGTGCGGCAGCCGCCGGACGAACTCGCGCGCGGTGTCCAGGGGCAGTTCCTCGCCGCTGCAGACGACCCGCCGCAGCGCTGTCACCTGCTCGACGCCCGGCTCCGCGAGGAAGAGGCCCAACATCGACGGCACGAAGTGCGCGGTGGTGATGCCTTCGGTGTCCAGGAGTTCCCGCAGGTAGGCGGCGTCCTTGTGGCCGCCGGGTTCGGCCAGTACCAGCCGGGCGCCGGTGATCAGCGGCCAGAAGAACTCCCACACCGAGACGTCGAAGCTCGCCGGGGTCTTCTGCAGCACCGCGTCCGAGCCGTCGAGGCCGTATTCGCGCTGCATCCAGTCGAGGCGGTTGACGATGCCGCGGTGGCCGTTCGGCACGCCCTTCGGCCGCCCGGTCGACCCGGACGTGTAGATGACGTACGCGGGATCCTCCGCGCCCGCCGAGGGTTCCAGGGGCGTGGCCGGCCCGGTCAGGTCGTCGAGGACCACGACCGTGGCGTCACTCGGTGGCAGGGTTTCGCGCAGGGCAGCCTGGGTCAGCACCACCGGCGCGGCCGCGTCTTCGAGCATGAACGCGAGCCGGTCGGCCGGGTACTCCGGGTCGAGCGGCACGTACGCGCCGCCGGACTTGAGCACCCCGAGCAGCGCGACGACGAGTTCGAACGACCGCTGGGCGAAGACGCCGACCAGGGTGCCCGGTCCGACGCCGAGTTCGCGCAGGCGGTGGGCGAGCCGGTTGGCCCGCTCGTCCAGCTCCCGGTAGGACAGCGACGCCCCGCGGAAGGTCAGCGCGGGTGCCTCCGGCGTCCGCGCCACCTGGGCTTCGACCAGCGAGTGCAGCGTGCCCGGCGGGATCTCGCCCGCGGTGTCGTTCCAGCGGTCCAGTACCAGGTCCCGCTGGTCGCCGAGGAGGTCCAGTTCGGACACCGGCCGGGTGGGGTCGGCGACGATCGACCGCAGCAGCGTCACCAGCCGCCCGGCCATGCCCGCGACGGTGTCCGCGCCGAACAACGCGGTGTTGTGCACGAACTTGCCGATCAGCCCGGAGGAGACCTCGATCGCGTGGAACTCGAAGTCGAACCGGGTCGAGGGCAGGTCCATGGGCAGCCACCGGAAGTCCACTTCGGACGTTCCGGCGGTGCTCAGCCGGCCCATTTCGTAGTTCTGCAGCACGAACATCGCCTGGAACACCGGCGAGCGGCTGACGTCACGCGGCACGCCGAGGGCGTTGACCAGCCGCTCGAACGGGACGTCGGCGTGCTCGAACGCGTCGAGCACGTGCCGGCGGGTCCGGGCCAGCAGCTCGGCGAAGGTCGGGTCGCCGGCCAGCTGGGCCCGCAACGGCAGCATGTTGATGAACATGCCGACCACGCCTTCGAGCTCCGGCAGGCCGCGCCCGGCCGAGGACGACCCGACGGCGAAGTCGTCCTGCCCGGAGTACCGGGCCAGCAGGACCTGGTAGGCGGCCAGCAGGGTCATGAACAACGTGACGCCGTGCTCGCGGCTCAGCGCACCGAGGGCGCGGGCCAGGTCCTGCTCGACGAAGAACTCGTGGATGGCGCCGTCGAAGGTCTGGGTCGCCGGCCGCGGGTGGTCGGTGGGCAGCTCCAGGGGTTCGACGCCGTCGAGCGCGGCCCGCCAGTGGTCGAGCTGCCGGTCGAGTTCGGCGCCGGTCAGCGTCCGGCGCTGCCAGTGCGCGAAGTCGCCGTACCCGATGGGCAACGCGGGCAGGGCGGCCGCCGTGCCGTGGTAGTGCGCGGCGAGGTCGCGCAGCAGCAGGTCGACCGACCAGCCGTCGCCGACGATGTGGTGCGTGCACACCGCGAGGAGGTGCTCCTCGTCGGTGACGCGGGCCAGGGTGGCCCGCAGCAGCGGCCCGCCGGCCAGGTCGAACGGCTCGGCCGCGGCGGCGTCGACCGCCGCGCGAGCCGCGTCTTCACTGCCCGCGTCCACCATGGACAAGGGCACCGTGACGACCGGTTCGAGGTGGACGGACGGCTGCCCGTCCTCCCCGGCCGGGAACCGCATCCGCAGCGCCTCGTGCCGCGCCGGGAGGGCGTCGAGCGCCGCCTGGAGCACGGCGGTGTCGAGGCGGCCGGTGAGCCGGATCGGCACCGGGATCGCGTACGCCGTGGTCCCGGGCGCGAACTGCTCCATGAACCAGACGCGTTCCTGCTGGTAGGACAGCGGGACGGGGTCGCCGTCCGGCCGCCGGGTGATGGTCGCGGCCGGCTCGGCGCGCCGCCGCAGCCGCTGTTCCAGCAACGCGCGCCGCGCGGCCGCCCGGCCGGTTTCGTCGATCGTCGTCACGCCGGCCCGCCTTCGGCCAGCTGGGCCCGGACCTCTTCGTCGCTGAGCTGCTCGAGGTCGGCTTCCAGGCGGCGCTCGACCTCCGCGGCCAGCTCGGCCACCGTGGTGAACGAAAACAGCCCGCGCACCGGCAGGTCGACGCCGACCTGCTTGCGGATCCGGACCATCGCGCGGATGGCGAGCAGCGAGTTGCCGCCGTGGGCGAAGAAGTCGTCGTGCACGCCGAGCTTCTCCACGCCCAGCAGCTCGCCGAGGACCTCGGCGACCAGCTCTTCGGCCGCGGTGCCCGGCGCCACGTATTCGGCCGGGCCGCCGTCGAGCTGCGGATCCGGCAGGGCGGCCCGGTCGAGCTTGCCGCTGGCCGCGACCGGCAGCGCGTCGAGGGTGACGAACACCGTGGGCACCAGGTACTCCGGCAGGGTGGCCCGCAGGGCGTCGGCCGCGCCGTCGGCGGTGCCGACGACGTACCCGACGAGCGTCCCTTCGCGGACCGCGACCGCCGCGTCCCGGATGTCCGGCAGCTCCTTCAGGGCGGCTTCCACCTCGCCCGGCTCGATCCGGAAGCCGCGCAGCTTGACCTGGTCGTCGGTCCGGCCGAGGTATTCGAGGGTGCCGTCGCGGCGCCAGCGGGCCAGGTCGCCGGTCGCGTACATCCGCCCGAAGGGACCGTCGGGGAACCGCTGCGCGGTCAGCTCGGGCAGGCCGAGGTAGCCGTGGGCGAGCTGGGCGCCGGCGAGGTGGAGCTGGCCGGCGACGCCGGGCGGGACCGGCCGCAGCCGGTCGTCGAGGACGTAGGCGCGGGTGCCGGGGATCGGGCGGCCGATCGGCACCGGCCCGTCGACCGGCCCGTCGAGCCGGTGGGCGATGCAGCCGACCGTCGCCTCGGTCGGGCCGTATTCGTTGGTCACGGCGATTCCGGTGAAGGGCCGGACGGCTTCGCCCAGCAGGGCCTCGCCACCCACGACCAGATCGCCGGTCGGGTACGACTCCTCCGGCAGCACGGCGAGGTGCGTCGGTGTCGCCTTGACGAAGTCGGGCCGTCCGGAGTCCACGATGGACCCGCCGGCGGTGAGCGGGCCGAGCAGCGTCGTCACGGTCAGGTCGAAGGACGCCGACGTGTGCAGCAGCGCGCGTCCCGCCAGGCTCGGGTACGCCTGGCGGGCCCAGCCCAGGTAGGTGGCGAGCGCGCGGTGCCCGACCTGGACGCCCTTCGGCCGCCCGGTGGAGCCGGACGTGTAGATGACGTAGGCGAGGTCGTCCGGGCCCGGTGGCGCGGGGTTCTCTTCGGGGGCATCCGCCCAGACGGCCGGGTCGTCGAGGGCGAGGGTCTCCCCGTCGAGGGTCACGTCCCCGGCGGTGAGCACGACCCGCGCCCCGGCGTCGGCCAGGATCAGCGCTTGCCGCTGGGGCGGGTTCGCCGGGTCGAGCGGGACGTAGGCGGTCCCGCTCTTGAGCGCGCCGAGGATGCCGACGACCAGCTCGGCGGAGTTCGGCGCGCAGATCCCGGCCACGCCGCCACCGCTGAGGCGGTGCGCGACGCGGTTGGCCCGCGCGTTCAGCTCGGCGTAGGTCAGCCGGACGCCGCCGAGGTCGACGGCGACCGCGTCCGGCGTCGCCCGCACCCGGTCTTCGAAGCAGGCGAGCACCAGCGGAGCGTCCTCGACGGACGAACCACTCCACTCCTCCAGGACCTGGCCGCGTTCGGCCTCCGACAGCAGCGGCAGGTCCGCCACCGCGGCGGCCGGGTCCGCGACCGCGGCCGTCAGCACCCGGAGGAACCGGTCCACCATGGACTCCGCGGTGGCCCGGTCGAACAGGTCGGTGCGGTAGAGCAGCCGGCCACCGGTCGCGGTGAGGTCGATGGCGACGTCGTCTTTGGCGGTCGCGTAGCGCACCGGCTCGATGCCCGAGTCGGGGATGAAGTTGAAGCCGAGCTGGTAGACCGCCTGCACGCGGCCGTCACGCTCCGGGCGGACCTCGTCGGCGACCAGCTGGAACGGCACCCGGCCGTGCTCGATGGCGTCCAGCACGGCCGTGCGGACCCCGCCCACCAGCTCGGCGAACGGCCGGTCGCCGTCGCAGGCCACGCGGATGGCCAACTGGTTGACGAACATCCCGATCAGCGGCGCCAGCTCCGGCAGGTCCCGGCCCGCGACCGGCACGCCCACCACGATGTCGCCGGAGCCGGACAGCCGCGACAGCAGCGCGGTGTAGGCGGCCAGCAGCACCATGAACGGCGACGCCGACAGCTCGCGGCCCACCTCGCCGACGCGGTCGAGGAGACCGTCCGGCAGCGCGAAATCGACCTGGTCGCCGCCGAACCCGAACTCCGCGGGCCGCGGCCGGTCGGTGGGCAGGCTGTGCACGGGCGGCAGCCCGGCCAGCCGCTCGCGCCAGTAGTCCAGCTGCGGGCGGACGGCCGGCAGCCGGCCGCGCTGCCACGCCGAGTAGTCGGGGTACTGGATGGCCAGCTCGGGCAGCTTCGGCAGCCGCCCCTCCGCGGCCGCGTTGCAGGCTTCGTCGAGTTCGGCGGCCAGGACGACCGCCGAACCGGCGTCGAACACCGTGTGGTGCACGACGAAGGTCAGCAGCCAGTCCGCGTCGCCGAGCCGGCACAGCTGCGCCCGCCACGGCGGCGCCGTGTCGAGGGGAATCGGGCGACGGGCGATCGCCTCCGAAAGCCCGACCGCACGGGCTTCCCGGTCGGGGAACTCCCGCAGGTCGTGCACCTCGAAGTCGATCGGGACGTCCCGGTGCACCACCTGGAGGAGGTCCGAGCCGTCCATCCGGAACGCCGTCCGCAGGGCTTCGTGGCGCCCGACGACCACGCCGAGCGCGGCCCGCCACTGCGCTTCGGTGAGCGGCAGGTCCTGCCGCACCTGGCAGGGGAGGTTGTACACCGGGGACGCCGGGTCGAGCTGGTTGGACAGCCAGATCCGCTCCTGCCCGAACGACGCCGGGAACGTCCATTCCTTCGTTTCGGTCATGTCTCCTGCTTCAGCGCTCGAGCTTGGGGATGGTGGTCGCGGCGGGCGCGGGTTCGGCGGCGGGGGCGGAGGCGCCGCCGCGCAGTTCCTCGATCCGCTCGGCCAGCGCGGCCACCGTGGAGGATTCGAACAGCGTCTTCATGGCCAGCCGGGCGCCGGTGGTCTTGCGGACCTGGGCGATCAGCTGGATGGCGACCAGGGAGTTGCCGCCGAGGGCGAAGAAGTCGTCGTGGACGCCGACGCGCTCGACGCCGAGCACTTCGGCCCACTGCCGGGCGATCTCCGCTTCGAGGTCGGTGCGCGGGGCGAGGTAGTCGTCCTGCGCTTGCGGGGAAGCCGGTTCAGTGGTTTCTTCGGTCTCCTCGAGCGCTTCGGCGGTGACCCGGCGGGCGAACAGGTCGGCCACCGGGCGGGTGCTGATCACCACCTGCCCGCCGAGGCCGGGCGTCAGGGCCCGCAGGAACGCCTCGGCGCCGTCGACCGGCCGGATGCCCGTGGACTCCACAGTGGACTCCCGCGCGGCGCTCAGCCCGCTGCCGACCGCGTTCTCGTCGACCTGCCGCAGCACGAAGTCCTCGATCTCGACCAGCACGCGGCCGTCGTCCGCGCACAGCGTCAGGTCGGCGGCGATCACCTGGTCGCCGCCGGAGTCCCGGTAGCGCAGGTGGCTGTGGAAGCGCGCCGGGAGCGGGGCGTGCACGACCACCCGCCCATAGCTCATCGGCAGGTAGGTGCCGCTCCCCCGGCCGCGGCCGAACGCGGTCGCCACGTCGAGCAGCGCCGGGTGCAGGCCCCAGCCCTTGTCCCCCACCGCGGCGTCCGGTGCGACCAGCGAAGCCAGTTCCTCGTGCGCGCCGACGTGGTGGGTGCGCAGCGCGGCCCACCGCGGGCCGAAGGTGACCATGCTGGTCCGGCCGGTGCCGAAGGCGTTGCCGTCGTCGAGCACGCTCGTCCGGCTCTTGATCGCCGCCAGGTCCACAGTGGACGCTTCCGGAGCCGGGACCCAGCCCGCGGAGCCGCGGACGTGCACCTTGGTCACGCCGGCTGCGCGGCTGGTCACCGTGAATCCGTCGCCGTCGAAGGCGACCCGGTACTCGGCGACCGTGCCTTCCGGCACCGAGAAGGGCTCCAGGAAGGCGACGTCCTGCAGTGCGACGACGTGGCCGTCGCCCGGACGCGGCAGGGCCGCCTCGACCGCGGCCCGCACGGTCTCCAGGTGCCCGGTGCCCGGGACGACCGGCACGCCGGCGATGCGGTGCTCGTCGAGCAGCCAGTGCCCGGCCGCCGAGACCAGGCCGTGGCAGCCTTCGCCGGTGCGGGTGGTGAGCACCGGGTGCGCGACCGGGCCGTCCGCCTTGGTGCGGGTGGACCGGATGGTCGTCGGCGCGGCCACCTCGGCGGCCATGCCGACCTCGTCCCAGCCACCCCAGTCGTGCGCGACGACCCGGGCCCGCCAGCCGTGGTCGCCGCGGGCGTAGGCGTCGAGGAAGTTGTTGGCCGCGCAGTAGTCGACCTGCCCGAAGTCGCCGGAGACCGCGGTGACCGACGAGCACAGCGCGACGAAGTCCATCGGCAGGCCGGCGAACACCTCGGCCAGCGCCAGTGTGCCGCCGATCTTCGGGCCGAGCACCGCTTCCGCGACCGCCCGCTCCTTGACCTCGGCGACGCCACCGCCGGGGAGCCCGGCCGCGTGCACGATCCCGTCGAGGCCGCCGAACTCGCGTTCGGCCAGTTCGCGGACCTCCCGCAGCCGGGCCGGATCGGTGACGTCGGCGGCGACCACGTGCACCACCGCGCCGGCCGCTTCCATCCGCCGGATCGCGCGGATCGCGCGGGCCGTCCGGTCGTCGCCGTCGTGGGCCGCCCAGTCCTCGCGGGGCGGGAGGCCGGACCGGGTCAGCAGGATCAGCTTCGCGCGGACGCGCAGCGCGAAGTCCTCGGCCAGCGTGATGCCGATGCCGCCGGTCCCGCCGGTGATCAGGTACCGGCCGCCGTCGCGCAGCACCGGCGACGTCGCCTCGGGCACCGCGAGCTGCGTGTGTTCCTGGACCCAGCGGCGGCCGCGGCGCAGAGCGACCTCGGGGGTGTCCGCCGGCCCGAAGAGCTCGGCGACGACCTCGGCGGACACGCTCTCGACGTCGATCCGGCGCACGACGGTGCCCGGGACCTCCAGGGGCACGACCCGCGCGATGCCCGCGAGGGTGGCGTGCTCGGGCCGGGTCAGCTCGGTGCCGGTGACGTCGGCGGTCCCGGTGCTCAGCAGGTCGATCCGCACCGGTTCGCCCCAGGCCTGGACCAGGTTGAGGACGCTGAAGAACCCGCGGTCCTGTGCGGCCATCCCGGTCTCGGTCCCGGTGAGCGCCCAGGCGTGCACCACCCGCTCCGGGCGGTCGCCGAGCGCGGCGACGAGGGCGTCGTAGTCCTCGCGGACACCGGGCCGCACGGTGAAGCCACCTTCGACGGCCGCGAACCCCGCACCCGGGCGGACTTCGGTGACCATGACCCCGGCGTTCCGCAGCAGCCGGGGCAGGACTTCGTCGTCGACGAACGCGAGGCACGACGTGAACGGCTCACGCCGCAGCTCCGGCCCGGCCTGCCGCCAGGACGGCACCGCGAACCACTCGTCGAGCGGCAGCGGCCCGCTCGGCCGGGCCGTCGCGGCGACCGTTCCCGCCGGGTCGGGGTCGACCCAGTAGCGCTTGCGCGCGTAGGGGTAGCCCGGCAGCGGCACGCGGTAGCCGGGACTCGTGGGCTCGACGGGAACTCCGTGTGTCCACAGCAGACCGGCGGCGGCGTGGAGCGTTTCGACGTCGCCTTCGCGGTCGGTGCGGCCGGGCAGGCTCGGCCGGGGTGCCGGCAGGCCCTTCGGCACCTGGCCGCGGGCGAGCCCGGCGAGCTGGTGGCCCGGGCCGCATTCGACGAGCGCCCAGCGGTCGCCGCCCGCGAACAGCGTCCGGACGCAGTCGCCGAACCGGACCGCCTGGCGCAGGTGCGCGGCCCAGTACGCCGGGTCGGTGGCCTGCAGGCCGGTGATCCAGCCGCCGGTCAGGTTCGACAGGAACGGCAGCGACGGCACCGACCTCGGCACCGCGGCGACGGCCTCGGTGAACTCCGCCAGGATCGGCTCCATCATCGGCGAGTGGAAGGCGTGCGAGGTCACCAGCTCGCGGCACTGCACGTCAGTCGAGCGCAGCAACGCGGCGAAGTCCGCGACCGCGCCGGACGGCCCGGCGACGACGCAGGTGCCGGGGCCGTTGACGCCCGCGATCGCCAGGCCTTCGGGCAGCCGCTTCGCCACGGCGTCTTCGTCGAGCTGGACGGCGAGCATCGCGCCGGCGGGCATCGACTGCATCAGCTCGCCCCGCCGGACGACCAGCCGCAGCGCGTCGGCCGGGGTGAACACCCCGGCGAGGGTCGCGGCGACGTACTCGCCGACGGAGTGGCCGATCATCGCCCCCGGCCGCACGCCCCAGCTGCGCCACAGCATCGCCAGCGCGTACTCGACGACGAACAGGGCCGGCTGGGTGTAGCGGGTCTCCCGCAGCTTCGCGTCCCCGCCGCGGTCGAAGATCAGCTCCTTCAGGCCCGGGAGGCCGGCCAGTTCGCAGCACTCGTCGACGGCCGCGGCGAACACGGGTTCGCTGCGGTACAGCTCGGCGCCCATCCCGGCGTACTGCGAGCCCTGGCCGGAGAACAGGAACGCGACCTTGAGCTCGGCCGCCTGCGCGGTCTGCAGCCGCCGCGGGTCGCGCAGGCCGTCGACCGCGTCTTCGGGGTCGCGGGCCACGACGACCGCGCGGTGCGGGTACTCGGTGCGCCCGGCGGCCAGGGTGTGGGCGACGTCGGCGAGGTCGAGGTCGACGTCCCCGGCCAGCCGGTCGGCGAGCCGCTCGACCGCGGCGGCGAGGGTTTCCGGCGTCTTCGCCGAGACGCGCAGCAGGTGCGCCGGGTGCGGGCGGCGCTGCCGCCGCGGCGCCGGGGCCTCCTCGAGCACCAGGTGGGCGTTGGTGCCGCCGACGCCGAAGGAGCTGACGCCCGCCCGGCGCGGGGTGTCGGCCGCCTCCCACTTGGTCACCGTCCGCGCCGGGTAGAACGGGCTGCGCGGGAAGTCGATGCCCGGGTTGGGTTCTTCGTAGTTGATGGTCGGCGGGATCAGCCCGTGCTCCATGGCGAGGACGGTCTTGATCAGCGCGACCACCCCGGCCGCCTGGGACAGGTGGCCGATGTTGGACTTCACCGAGCCGATGGCGCACCAGCCGGTGTCCGCGACACCGTGTCCGTACACAGTGGACAGGGAGGTGATCTCGATCGGGTCGCCGAGCGCGGTCCCGGTGCCGTGCGCCTCGACGTACCCGATGGTGCGCGGGTTCACCCCGGCCATGCCGACCGCCTGCGCGATGGCCTCGGTCTGCCCCGCGACGCTCGGCGCGGAGAAGCCGACCTTCGTGGCGCCGTCGTTGTTGATCGCGTTGCCGAGCACGACCGCCCGGATGTGGTCGCCGTCCTCCAGGGCCTGGGAAAGCCGCTTGACCAGGACGACGCCGACGCCGCTGCTCCACACCGTGCCGTTGGCGCCGGCGTCGAAAGCGCGCACGTGCCCGTCCGGCGAGGTGAAGCCTTCGACGCCCATGTACCCGATGCCGTGCGGCATCTCCAGGTTCACGCCGCCGGCCAGCGCCATGTCGCATTCGCCGTTGCGCAGCGCCTCGCAGGCCAGGTGCACTGCGACCAGCGACGTCGAGCACGCCGTGTGGACGGCCAGGCTCGGGCCGCGCAGGTTCAGCTTGTAGGACACCGAAGTCGTCAGGTAGCTCGGCTGGTTGCCGGTCGACATCCCGATGCCGCCGTGCTGCGAGGCCATCACGCGCTCGTTGCGCAGCAGGTTCTCGATCAGGTAGCCGGTCCGGCCGGTGCCGCCGTAGACGCCGATCGCCCCGCGGTAGCGGGCCGGGTCGTAGCCGCCGTCGGTCAGCGCCGAGTGGCAGGCTTCGAGGAACACGCGGTGCTGCGGGTCGGTGATCTCGGCTTCGCGGCTGGTCATGCCGAACAGGTCGGCATCGAACTCGTCGAAGCCGTCGACCACCGTGGTGGCGTTGACCCAGCTGGGATCGTCCAAAGTGGCCGGGTCCGCGCCGCGGGCGAGCAGTTCTTCGCGGGTGGCGGGCCTGATGGACTCGACGCCGTCGACGAGGTTGCGCCAGAACTGGCGCAGGTCGCCGGCGCCGGGGACGCGGGCCGCCATCCCGACGATCGCGATCGGCTCGGTGCCGGGGTCGGGTTCGAGGTCGTGGGTCACAGCGGTCGCTCCTGTTCCTGGCCGGTCGTGCCGGCACTGCGGCGGGGTCTTCTGGACGGGGTGCGCCCCCGGCGGGCGGCGACCCGCTCGGCGGCGCGGGCGAGCTCCGGGCTGGGTGCGGCCCCCGCGTGCAGGTGGGTGGCGAGGGCGCGGACGGTGGGGTGGGTGAACAGGTCCACCATCGGGATGCGGCGGCCGAGCCGGGCGGTGACCTCGGCGTGGACGCGGGCCAGGGCGAGCGAATGCCCGCCGAGGTCGAAGAAGTTGTCGGTCACGCCGACGGCTTCGCGTCCGAGCACCTCCCGCCAGACCGCCGCGACGACCGCCTCGGTGGCGGCCACCGCGGCCGGATCGGCGGCCGGGGTCGGATCCGCGCGGGCCGGAGCACGGGCGGCGGCGCCCGGCGCGGCGGTCCGGACCTGCGCCCGCGGGAGCTCCGGCGCGCAGGCCGCGGCCGGCCGGTCCGGCTCGGCGACGAGCGCGGCGAGCAGCGCCGTGAAGTCCTCGGCCAGCGCGGCCATCCGGCCCGCGTCGAACAGGTCCGGGTTGTAGAGCAGTTCGATCCCGCGCTCGAGGACGTAGACGGTCAGGTCGAACGGCGAGCCCGGCTTCCCGACCGGCAGCCACGCCCCGCGCACCCCGGGCAGGTCCAGCCGGGGCTCGGTGAAGTTCAGGACGTTGACCATCACCTGCACGAGCGGGGCCCGCGACGGGTCACGCGGCACGCCGAGGGCGTCCACGAGCCGGTCGATCGGCGCCGCCGGGTGCGCGGTGGCGGCCAGGAGCTCCTCGCCGCTGCGGCGCACGAGCGCGGTGAAGCCGCCGGCCCCGGCCCGCAGCCGCACCGGGACGATGTCGACGAAGAACCCGGCGACGTCCTGGGTCTCGGCCAGCTGCCGGTCGGCGACGACGGTGGCGACCAGGTGGTCGTCCCCGCCGGTCAGCCGGTGCAGGAGCTGCCCGAACGCGGCCAGCACCACCCCGGCGCGGGTGGTCCCGGTGCTCGTCGCCAGCGCGCCGACGGCCTCGGCGAGGCCGCTCGGGAACGCCTGGTGGTGGCTCGCCCCGCGGTAGGTCTGCACGGCCGGGCGCGGCCGGTCCCGCGGCAGGTCCACAGTGGACGGCGCACCGGCCAGGTGCCCGGTCCACCAGGCCAGGTCGACGGCCTCGCGACGGCGGTCGCGGTCGGCGCGCCAGACCGCGTAGTCCGCATAGGACACCGGCAGGGGCGGCAGCGCCTCGCCCCGGTAGGCCGCGGCCAGGTCGGCGCAGAGCAGCTCCTGCGACCAGCCGTCGAACACCGCGTGGTGCAAGGTGAGGCCGAGGACGTGCTCGCCGGGCCCCAGCGCGTAGAGCCGCACGCGCCACGGCGGTTCGCGGTCGAGGCGCACCGGGGTCGCCGCGTCGGCGGCCAGCCGGCCGGCCACCGCTTCGGCGGCCACCGGGACGACCGGCAGGGGCACGTCGTCCGGCGGCAGGCACTCGGCCCGCGGGACACCGTCGACCGGCCGGATCCGCCAGCGCAGCACGTCGTGCCGCTCGGCCACCGCGCGCAGTGCGGCCTTCAGCGCCGCGGCGTCGAGGGGTCCGGTCAGCCGGAACGCCATCGCGATGTTGTACGGCGCCGCGTCCGGGGCGAGCTGGTCGAGGAACCACAGCCGCCGCTGCGGCGGGGACAACGCCGGTGCGTGCCCGGTCGTCAGGCCGGCCCCGGTGAGCGGGGCGGCCTCGGCGACCCGCCGCGCGAGCCCGTCCAGGGTCCGTCCGGCGAGGACGTCTTCGACGGACACATCGGCGGCGAGCTCCGCCCGCAGCGCCGCGACCAGCCGCATCGCGGAGATCGAATCGCCGCCGGCGAGCAGGAAGTCGGGCCCGGCGGCCGGGCCGAGCACCCTGCGCCACACCGCTTCCACCGGTGACGCGGGTGCTTCGGCCGCCACGGGCCCGCTTTCGGCGAGGGCACGCAGGGCCGGCCGGTCGATCTTGCCGGTGACCGCGCTGACCGGCAGCTCGGCCAGGCGCCGGATCGCGGCCGGGCGCATCGCCTCGGTCAGCCGGTCCCCGGCGTACCCGTGGATGTCCTCGTCCGGCGGCGCCGACAGCGGGGTGAGGAACGCGACCAGCCGCGTGCCGCCGGGCCCCGGCACGGCTTCGACCGCGACCGCGTCGACATCCGGGTGCGCGCCGAGGGCGGCCTCGACCTCGCCGAGCTCGATGCGCTGCCCGCGGACCTTGACCTGGCGGTCGGCGCGGCCGGCGAACTCCAGCCTGCCGTCGGGCCGCAGCCGGGCCAGGTCGCCGGTGCGGTAGCGCCGCTCCCCCGGGGCGAACGGGTCTTCGACGAACTTCCGCGCGGTCAGCTCCGGGCGGTTGAGGTAGCCCGCGGCCACGCCGGGCCCGCCGATGACCAGTTCACCCACCTCGCCCGGCGGGACGGGCCGCAGCTCGGCGTCGACGACGTGCGCGCGGTGGCCCGGCGTCGGCGTCCCCAGCGGCAGCGGGTCGGCCGGGATACCGGTGACCTCGTCGGTGAGCACGACGACGGTCGTCTCGGTCGGGCCGTAGACGTTGAAGAACCGGCGCCCGGGCAGCCAGCGGGCGGCCAG
The DNA here is from genome assembly GCF_013364075.1 of Amycolatopsis sp. Hca4. GTDB lineage: Bacteria > Actinomycetota > Actinomycetes > Mycobacteriales > Pseudonocardiaceae > Amycolatopsis. Next base: position 10,954,032 of record NZ_CP054925.1, on the reverse strand, counting down.
GTCCGCGGGAACCGGCTCGCCACCGCAGGCGACGGTCCGCCAGCCGGGCACGTCGTCGGGGTCCAGCAGCGCCAGCAGCGTCGGGGTGATGAACCCCCAGTTGACGTCGTGCTCGACGACGAACCGGCGCAGCCGTTCCGGGTCGGCGCGGTCGGCCGAGCTCGCCAGCTGGACCGAGCCGCCGGTCATCAGCGGCACGAAGACGTCCATCGTGAACGCGTCGAACCCGGGCGAGGCGATGCCGAGCGTGCGGGTGCCCGGGCCGACGCCCAGCCGCCCGGCGAACCCGGTCGCGAACGCGACGATGTTGCGGTGGGTGGTGAGCACGCCCTTCGGCCGCCCGGTCGACCCGGACGTGTAGAGCACGTGCGCGGTGGCGTCCGGCGTGGCCGGGCAGACGCCGGGCGCGGCGGGCGGCGGGACGTCGAGGCCCAGCGCGGGCCCGAATTCCGCGACCGCGGCGTCGCCGACGACCAGCGAGACCCCGGCGTCGGCGACGATCCCGGCCAGCCGCGCCCGCGGGCCGCCCGGTTCGAGCGGGACGTAACAGCCGCCGGAGAACAGGACGCCGAGGACGGTGGTCACCAGGGCGGGCGTCCGGTGGGCGCACACCCCGACCCGGGATTCCGGGCCCACCCCGCGCTCGCGCAGAGCCGCCGCCACGCCCCAGGCCGCGGCGGCGAGGTCAGCGTAGGTGAGCCGGGTGGCGCCCTGCCGCACGGCGAGCGCGTCCGGCGTCCGCTCCGCCTGCGCCAGGACCAGCGCGGCGACCGTGGTGTCCACACGGGACAGTGCGGGGACGTCGATGCCCGTGCCGGGCAACGTGTCGGTCAACGTGAACTCCCCAGTTCGGCACGGCCGCGGTGGCGGCCGTGTGGTCGTGCGTGCGGCTCACGGGTGGTGTCCCCGAGCCGGCGGGTCGATCCAGAACCTGCTGCGCTGGAACGGGTAGCCGGGCAGCGGCACCCGGCCCGGGCGGGCGCCGTCGTGGCGGGCGGCCCAGTCGACGCTCGCGCCGCCCACCCAGCGGGCGGCCAGCTCCCGGGCCGCGCCGGGCGGCCCGGCCAGGTCGGTGTCCTCCGCCAGCAGCGCGCCGAGGGCTTCGACGGCCTCCGCTGCCGTGGCGGCGACCACGGCGGCGCGGACCGCGAGCTCCCGGCGGCCGACGGCGAGGGTGTAGGCGACGTCGGCCAGGTCGGGCGGGTCGTCGGCGAGCCGGTCCCGCAGCGTCGAAAGCGCCTCGCGCAGCGCGGTCCGGTCCTGCGCGGACACCGGCAGGACGTGCGGGCCGGCCGCGCTCACCCGCGGGCCGGGCGCGGGCGCTTCTTCGACGAGCACGTGGACGTTGGTCCCGCCCATCCCGAAGGCGCTCACCCCGGCCACCCGCCGCGGCACGTCGGGCCAGTCGGCCGCCTTGACCGGCACGTACCAGGGCCCGCCGGCGAGGTCGACCTCCGGGTGCGGCGCGGTGAAGTGCAGGTTCGGCGGGATCACGCCGTGGCGCACCGAAAGCACGGCCTTGATCAGCCCGGCCACGCCGGCGGCCGCGTCGAGGTGGCCGATGTTCGTCTTGACCGAGCCGAGCGCGCAGGTCCCGGGCGCGACGTCCCGGTACACCCGGTTGAGCGCGGCCACCTCGATGGCGTCGCCCAGCGGGGTGCCGCTGCCGTGTGCCTCGACCAGCCGCACCTCGGCCGGCTCGACCTCGGCCACGGCCAGCGCCTCGGCGACCGCGGCGGCCTGGCCCGCCGGGCTCGGCACGGCGTAGCCTGCCCGGTCGCCGCCGTCGTTGGTCATCGCCCAGCCGGGCAGCACGGCGTGGATGTGGTCGCGGTCGGCGAGGGCGTCGGACAGCCGCCGCAGCACCACGACCCCGGCGCCCGAACCGAAGCCGGCGCCGTCGGCCGCCACGTCGAACGACCGGCAGCGGCCGTCCGCCGAAGCCATCCCCCCGGCGCGGTAACGCGGCCACGTGATGCTGACGCCGCCGGCGATCGCCAGGTCGCAGCGGTATTCGGCGAGGCTCTGTGCGGCCAGCCCGACCGCGGCGAGCGAGCTGGAGCAGGCGCTCTGGACGGCCACCGCGGGCCCGGTCAGGCCGAGCCGGTAGGCGAGCTGGCCGGGCAGGTGGTCGGTGAGCTGGCGGCCGGTCAGCCTGCCTTCCCAGTCGTCGGGGTCGAGGTCGCCGGTGACGGCCGGGTTCCCGAACAGGTGGAACAGGAAGTACCGGTTCACGCCCGCGGAGGTGAACACGCCGACCGGGCCGGCTTCCCGTGCCGGGTCGCGGCCGGCGTCTTCGAGGGCGTGCCACGCGGTCTCCAGGAAGAGCCGGTGCTGGGGGTCGGTCAGCGCCGCTTCCTCGGCGGTGAACCCGAAGAACCCGGCGTCGAAGTCCTCCACGTGCGCGAGCCGGCCCCCGGCCCGCACGTGCGCGGGGTCGGCCCGCAGGCCGGGGCCGATGCCGAGCGCGGCCAGCTCGTCGTCGGTGTAGTCGTGGATCGCGTCGGCGCCGGCGCAGAGGTTCCACCAGAACGCCTGCGTGTCCGGCGCCCCGGGGAACCGGCAGGCGAGCCCGACGACGGCGATCAGGTCGCCGCCGGGCTCGTCCGCGTCCGGTGCTTCCCCCACCGGCTCGGCGTCCGCAGTGGACTGGTCGAGGTAGGCGGCCTGCGCCGCGACCGTCGGGTGCTCCAGCAGGCTCAGCAGCGGGACGTCGGTCCCGAACTCGGCGGCCAGCCGCTGCTGGACCCGGCCCAGCAGCAGGGAGTGGCCGCCGACGTCGAAGAACGCGTCCGTGGTGCCGATCCGGTCGTGGCCGAGCACCGCGCACCAGATCGCGTGCACCCGGCGCTGCGCCGGGGTCGTCGGCCCGCTGGGTTCCGGCCCGGCGGCCGGCCGGGGGTCCGGAAGCGCTTCCTCGTCGAGCTTGCCGCTGACGGTGAGCGGGAAGGCCGCGACCGCGATGACCGCCGCCGGCACGGCGTGCCCGGGCAGCACCTCGGCCAGCGCGGCCCGCAGCGCCGTCCCGTCCGGCCGGGTGCCCGGCGCCGGGGTGACGTAGGCGAGCAGTTCGCCGTCGCGGACGACGGCACGCGCCTCGGCCACCCCGGGCTGTTCGCCGAGCCGGGCCTCGATCTCGGTGAGCTCGACGCGGAACCCGCGCACCTTGACCTGCCGGTCCAGCCGGCCGAGGCAGACGAGGTTCCCGTCGGGCAGCACCCGGCCGAGGTCGCCGGTGCGGTAGCTGCGCACGCCGTCGGCGGTGGTGCCGAACGCCGGGCTCGCCTGGCCGAAGTAGCCCTCGACCAGGTATTCGCCGCTGACTTCGAGCTCGCCGCCGTCGAGCACGGTGAGCGTGTAGCCGGGCAGCGCGGTCCCGATGGGCAGCGGCCCGGTGGCGTCGTCGCCGGCGTCCGCAGCGGTCAGCCGGTACTGCGCGGCGAAGGTCACCTCGGTGGCGCCGTAGCCGTTGACGAACACGCACCCCGGCGCGAACCGGCCGCGGCGGACGTCGGCGTAGGTGGCCTGCTCGCCGCCGAGCAGGACGGTCCGCACCGACGGCAGGTCCCCTTCGAGGGCGTCGAGCAGGTAGCGGTAGACCGTGGGCGTCGAGTGATAGACGGTCACCGCGTGCCGCGCGAGTTCCCGGGCCGCGTGGGCCACGCCGTGGGCGCGGACGTCGACCGGCACCACGGCGGCGCCGGTCAGCAGCGCCGGGTAGAGGTCCGGGATGGCCGCGTCGAAGCCGAAGGAGGCCAGCAGGCTGACCCGGTCGGCGGCGGTGATCCCGAGCGTGGCGATCTGGTTGTCCACGACGTGCAGCAGGTTGCGGTGGGTCTGCGCGACCGCCTTCGGCGTCCCGGTGGAGCCGGAGGTGAACAGCACGTAGGCCGGCGCGTCCGGGTCCGGTCCGGGCACCGGCAGCGGCGCGGTGTCGTCCGATGGCGACTGGACAACGCGAGCGGATCCGTTGTGGCACAGGGCTTCCGCGAGCTCGAGGTGTTCGGGATCGGCCAGCACGGCCGACACCCGGGCGGCGGCGACCTGGTGGGCCAGCCGGTCCCGCGGGAAGGTCGGGTCCAGCGGCACGTAGGCGCAACCCGCGGCGAGGGTGCCGAGGATCGCCGAGATGGCGGCGGTGCCGTGCCCGGTGACCAGGCCGACGAACTCCCCCGGCCGCACCCCGGCGTCGAGCAGCCGCGCGGCCCGCCCGCCGGCCCGCTCGGCCAGCTCGCCGTAGCTCACCGGCCGATCACCGAGGACGGCCACCCGCGAGGGCGAACGCCGGGCGATTTCCGCGAAACGTTCGAGTGTTCCGGCTTCCGTCATCGCCGGCGGTCGGCCCCCGACGGCGAATGGGCGCGCGGAAACCAAGGCGGTGACGTGGACTTCATCTCACTCCCCAGTGCGATTGACGAAGAATCACGCAAGGTTAAGGGGCACGAGACCGTACTTGGGTACGTAATCCGCAGAGTTCAGCCGAATGACCTATCGAACCTGGACCAGTCGCCGCAGTTTCCCACGCCATCCACAGTGGAATCGGCCGTGTTCGCCACTGTGGACAGTCGATTGACTACGTGCGGTGATCGCGCGAGAAATGGTCGAGTTGTCCGGTCGGATATTCACCGACAAACAATTCACCGTGAACGCCGCAGCGGCAAAGCCGGTGGCGTTTTCACGAGATCGATTCAGCGAAGGACGTGCGGAGCCGTCAGCCCGCGTTCGCCAGCCGGCCCGGCTCCGGCGAGGCGCTCCGCACGAGGCACGCGTGGCACGGCATCCCCCGCAGCCCGTCCAGCACCTCGGCGTCCCCGGGGAAGATCGACTCGCCGCACAAGGCCGTCAGGTGCTCCGGGACCGGACCGGCCGGGACCGGGATCAGGTGGCAGACGCGTCTGCTCTCGCCGACGACGCCTCGGCGTAGCCGCACCAGTGCGAGCATCCCACCGTTCTCACCCATGCGAGCACGGTAGGTGAAGATCGGCTCCCGGGCTTCGTGCCCGCGGCCCAACGATCTTGGGACCCGGTGGTCCCGGACACCAAAGACGCCCAGCTCACGGCGGGGAGAGCAGCGCCGAGCCCAGGCGGCGGCACAGGGCCAGGGCCAGCTCGACGTCCAGGCGCTCGTCGCCGAGGCCGCGGGGCAGCAGCTCCTCGGCCTTGCGGACGCGGTACTGGACCGAGTTCTTGTGCATCGTCAGCTCCGCGGCCGCCGCCGTGTAGCTGGCGCCCGTGGTCAGGAACACCCGCAGCGTCTCGCGCAGGCGGGCGCAGTTCTCGTCGTCGGCCGCCAGCGGGCCCAGGGTGCTCGCGACCCACAGGCGGGCCGCGTTCAGGTCGCTGGTCATCAGCGCCACCGTGCCGACCTCGCGGAAGGTCAGCACCCGGTCGCAGTGCTCCCCCGCCGCCAGCGCCAGCGCGTGCACGCGGCGGGCCTGCTGGTGGGTGTCGCGGAAGCCAGCGACGCCGGTGCCGGGGTCACCGACGGTCACCCGGACGCCCGTTTCGGCCTCGGCGAGCGCCGCGTCGAGGTGGTCGCGGCCGACCGTCGCACCCGGGGCGAGCGGGAGCCACACCCAGGCGCTGGCCTCGTCGCGCGGGACGAACAGCGGGCGGCCCTGCCCGCGGACGCGCTCGAACACCGCGCCCGCGACCGACTCCAGCAGCGACAGCGCGTCGTCGACGAAGGCCGCCGACGCGTGCCAGACGATCATCCCCACGTGCGTGCCGCGCAGCCGGTAGCCGATCACCGCCTCGGCCGCGTCGACGTCGATCAGGCCGCCGTTGCCGTCGAGCAGGTCGGCCACCTTCGCCGCCCGCGCGGCACTGCGGTTGAGCAGCCAGCGGTCGCGTTCGTCCTGGTAGACGCCGACGAGCTGGCGGACGACCCGGGTGATGAACTCGTAGGCGACCCGCAGCAGCCGTCGCATCATGGCCCCGAGCAGGGCCGCGTCGTCGACCGCACGGATGCACTCCTGGAACCCGAAGTCCAGCATCGCGGCCTGCCCGAGGTCGTAGGCGCGGATCAGGTCGAACACCGGGGTGCCGCGCTGGGCGAGCCGGCGCGCGTACTCGATGGCCGCGGCCGGCGGCTCGACGCCCGCCGGGTCGATGCCGTGCCGGAAGATCTGCAGCGCGGTCTCGATGTTCTGGTACACACTCGCCGACAGCAGGCTCACCATGCGCTCGTCGTCGTTGACCAGCTGCGGCAGATCGGTGGCGTACAGCTGGACCAGCTCGCCGGTGAGTTCGGCCGCGCGGCCCTCGAGGGTGGCGGCGATCTGCCGGATGCGCTCCGAGACGACTTCTTCGTCCACCATGGAGCCACCTTAGGGGGTGGCACCTCAAACCGGTGGAGCAACTCGGCGATCATGTCGAACGTCGCATCCGGAGCCCGCGGGGCGAGCGGCTCCCCCCGGCCGTCACACATCATCCGGACGCGTCGAATACGACATTCGGATCCCCCCATTTTGTTAAGTCGCGCGTTAAGCAGCGACATCGAAAGACTCGAAAATAATCCCGAAACACCGCGGTAACATCGACCCCGATTACACAGAGGTCTGGACCACTGAAGGAAGATCACCCGTACGGCGGATTCTCGTTGCGCCACAACGCTGCCGTGCGCATCGCCGCCGGCCGATCATGGGTTTCGAAACTGCTTTACACGACATTTGGAGCTTGTGGCAACAGTCCACGACCGGTATATCTGGGTGACCCGAATTCGCACACGGCCGGCCGCACTGCCGGCCGGTTCGATGCCGCCCTCTCCCCGCTCACCGGAGGCACCATGCATCGCCTGGACCCGGCCCGCGACCACGTCCTCGGGCTCTACCGCATCGTCATCGGCTTCCTCTTCGTCTGCCACGGCCTCAAGTCGCTCTTCGGCCTGTTCGGTGCGAAGTCGACGATCGCCGTCGGGGCCTGGCCCGGCTGGTGGGCCGCGGTCATCCAGCTCGTCTGCGGGGTGCTCGTCTGCGTCGGCCTCGGCAGCCGCGTCGCCGCCGTGCTCGGCTCCGGCTCGATGGCGTACGCCTACTTCGTCGTCCACCTGCCGACCGGCCTGTTCCCGATCCAGAACGGCGGCGAAGCGGCCGCGCTGTTCTGCTGGTCGCTGCTGCTCATCGCATTCACCGGCCCGGGCCGCTTCGCGCTGGGCAACCTGTCCGTCCGGCAACGGTCGTCCGAGCCGACGCGGGCGGGCGCCGCGGTCTAGGAGGAGCGCGAGATCCCGACGCCGCTGCGCGCGTCGGGACCGTACTTCGCCAGCTCCGCCGCGAGGTCGAGCCGTCCGATCGACGCGCCCTTCGCGCGGTCCTCATCGGTCAGCAGCTCGCGCGGGATGATCCAGACCACTTCGAACTCCAGCCCGTTGGGGTCCTTGGCGTACAGGGACTTCGTGGTCCCGTGGTCGGACGAGCCGACCAGCGCGCCCGCTTCGGTGAGCCGGGCGGCGAGCCGCTCGAGGTCCCCGAGCGTGTCGACCTCCCACGCCAGGTGGTAGAGGCCCACCGAAGTCCGCCCGGCCCCGGAGTCCGCCGCGTCCGCCCCGATTTCGAACAGGCCGAGGTCGTGGTCGTTGGCCGAGCCGGGCGCCCGCAGGAACGCCGCGCCCCGGTACGCGTCACCGCCGTCGATGTACCCGAAGCCGAGCACGTCCCGGTAGAAGGCCACGCTTTCGGCCAGGTTCCGCACGTAGAGCACGGCGTGGTTCAGGCGGAAGATCGACATCGACGACTCCGTGCTGCGCGCAGATCGGTTGAAGTTTCAACTTAAGGTTAAGCGCGCGTTCAGCACCGGTCAACCCACGCCGGTCAACCCAGCAGGGCCGCCACCCACAGCCGGCCGAGCCAGGCCGCGTACCGCTCGCCGGACCACCCGCGGCCCTCGACGAGCCGGTGCCAGAGCGTCCCGTCCGTCGTGGACCACAGCACGTCCCGGCACTCCTCTTCGGAAACCGCCAGCTGCCCGGTGGCCGCCGCGGCCCTGGCGTGCTCGGCCATCGCCTCCAGCCGCGCGCCGTCGATCTCGGCCAGCAGCGCCGCCGCCGCGGGCTCGCTCGCCGCCGCGCCGCGCACGGCCAGGTGCAGCCGCGCGGTCCGCCGCATCACCGCGGTGTTGACCGCGGCGAATCCCGCGAGCCGGGCCCGCAGGTCGGGCTCGGCGAGCACGGCCCGCAGTTCGGGACGCTCCAGCAGCGGCACGTCCTCGTCGTCGCCACCCACCGCGACGTCCCACGCGCGGTGCAGCAGCGCGGGCTTGTTCTTGAACGCCGCGTACACCGTCTCCGCGGCGACTCCGGCTTCGGCGGCGATGTCGGCGATGGTCGTCCGGCCGTAACCGCGCGTGACGAACAGCTCGTGCGCGGCCGCCACGATCCGCCGCCGGTTCTCCCGCGCCTGTTCCCGGCGCCGGCTCGCGTCGTACTGGCGCTTGACGGGCCCACTCATCCGATACATCCTCACTGTATTGAAAACAGCACGACTGTATTGGAGTCATCATGCCGGCACCAGCCGAGAGCTTCCTGGCCGACGTGCTGCCGCGGCAGACCGCCGCCGAGCAGGCCATCCACCGCGGGGACCCGGAGCCGCGCACCGCGTTGTGGTCGCACGCGGACCCGGTCAGCCTGTTCGGGGCCTGGCTGCCGGTCCGGACCGGCTGGCCCGACGTCAGCGCGGCCTTCAAGCGCGTCGCGGCCCAGTTCTCCGACTCGCGCGGCTACCGGTTCGAGGTGATCGCGGCGGGCGCGAGCGGCGACCTCGCGTACACCATCGGCTTCGAGCACAACACGGTGTCGGTCAACGGAAAGCCGACGACATACACCCTGCGCGCCACGCACGTGTACCGCCGCGAAGACAGCGAGTGGAAGATCGTCCACCGCCACGCCGACCGGCCGCCGGACGAGCCCGAAGCCGGGGAACCGATGACCGGGACCCACTCTCGGTAGGCCCGGTGACCGACCGGGCGACAAACCTTCGACACCGCATCGAGGCCCTGGTCAGGGCGTTCGGCCGTTCGTAGGGTGGGTCCACCGCGAGACACCCGTCAGCCGTCCGCGGGCGGTGGTGCCCCCGGATCCGACCTTTCCCCGAAGCCAAGTCCCGGGGCACCACCGCATCAGCCGGCCGATCTTGCCGCTCTCCCGCCATCAGCTCTGCGAGCCGAACGCGTCCGCCAAGCCCGAACCCGCGCCGGGCCACGCCCACGTCCCGAGCCATCCCGGCACATTTACATACATACACCATGTATGTAACCTGCGAGCATGACGAACCGCAGCGAAGCACTGGGTCGGGAACACCGCGTCCGGCTGCCCGCCGGCGAAGTGCGCTACTGGGCGCGCGGCAGCGGCACCCCGGTCGTCTTCATCCACGGCGTGCTGACGAACGCCGAACTCTGGCGGAAGGTCGTCCCCGACGTCGCCGCGGCCGGGTTCCGGTGCCTGGCCCCCGATCTGCCCCTCGGCTCGCACGACCTGCCGATGCGAGCGGACGCCGACCTCTCCCCCGTCGGCCACGCCGACGTGATCGCGGACTTCCTCGACGCGCTGGACCTGCGGGACGTCACCCTCGTCGCCAACGACACGGGCGGTGCGCTGACGCAGATCCTGCTCAGCCGCCGTCCGGAGCGGGTGGGCCGGGTCGTGCTCACGCCGTCCGACTGCTTCGAGTACTTCTTCCCGCCGATCTTCAAGGCGCTGCCGCCGCTGGCCCGGATCCCCGGCTCGATGGCGGTGCTGGGACAGCTGCTCCGCATCCGGGCGCTGTACCCGCTGCCGGTCCTGTTCGGCCGGGTGGTCAAGCGGCCGCTGCCGGACGCGGTCGCGCAGGCCTACCTCTCGCCGCTGCGCAAGTCCGCCGAGGTGCGCCGGGACCTGCGGAAACTGCTGCGGGCCGTGCACCCGCGGTACACGCTCGCGGCCGCCGAGGCGCTGCGCGGGTTCGACCGGCCGGTGCTGCTCGCCTGGGCGACGGAGGACCGGCTGTTCCCGATCCGGCTGGCCCACCGGCTCGCCGCCCTGCTGCCCGACGCGCGACTCGTCGAGGTGGCGGACTGCTACACGTTCCTGTCCGAGGACCAGCCGGCGGTGCTGGCCCGCCACGTCGTGGAGTTCGCGGGCGCCATGGCAGATTAGGCGGGTGCGACGTACCCAGCAGGACCGTTCCGCCGGCACGAAGGCCGCACTGGTCGCCGCCGCGCGGGAGCTGTTCGCCGCCCGCGGCTACCCGGCGGTGCCGGCCGACGAGATCACCCGCGCCGCCGGGGTGACCCGCGGCGCGCTGTACCACCACTACGCCGACAAGCAGGGCTTGTTCCGCGCCGTCGTCGAGGAGCTGGAACGCGAGCTGACCGAAGAGGTCCGGGCCGCGTTCGCCGCCGGCGCGGACCCGCTCGCCGGCATGCTCGCCGGCCTCGGCGTCTTCCTCGACGCCTGCCTGCGCGAGGAGGTCCGCCGGATCTCGCTCACCGACGCACCCGCGGTGCTCGGCTGGGAGGCCTGGCGCGAGATCGAGGCGGAGTACGGCCTCGGCCTGATCGTGTCCGTGCTGGAGCAGGCCCGTGCGGACGGGCTGATCGTCGAGATGCCGGTCCGCGCCCTGGCCCAGCTGGTGCTCAGCGCGGTGATGGAGGCGGCGCGGATGATCGCCGCGTCCGGGGAACCGGCCCGGACCCGCGCCGAGGTCCAGCAGGTCCTCGGCGGCTGGCTCGGCAGCCTCCTGCGGACCTAACGCGTCCGGTAGGTGCTGAGGATCGCCGGCCCGGCCTGGGTGGCCGAGACGAGGTCGAAGTCCACCGCGTCCTCGAACAGCCGCCTGCCCTCCCCCGCGACGCTCGGGAAGACGAGCAGGCGGTACTCGTCGACGAGGCCGTGGCGGGCGAGCTGCCGGGCGATCCCGACCGACCCGATGACGACCACGTCCCGCTCCTCCTCCACGATCGCGTCAGCGAGTTCTCCGCGCAGCAACACGGAGTTCTGCCACGCCGACACGTCGGGCAACGTCCGGGACGCGACCAGTTTCGCCGCCGCGTTGAGCCGGTCGGGGAACTCGCCCGAGCGGCCCGGCCAGAGCTTCGCGAACAGCTCCCACGTGGTCCGGCCGAACAGCAGGACGCCGGTCTCCAGCAGCGGGCCGAGCCGGAACTTGTCCCCCGCCACCGCTTCCGGGCCGTGCCGGAACGCCCAGCCGCCGGAAGCCGTGCCGCCGGAGCCGTCGGGGTCCTCGACGACGCCGTCCAGGGTGGTGAACTCGACGACGATCACGCTCATGTCCGCTCCCGGTGCCTTCACGCCGCACCCCGGTGGTGCGGCCGCACCGGTACCTACCGGCGGCGGCCGCCGGATTCATCGCACCGCCGCCGGAAGGGCCCGCTACGCCGTCACGAGGGATACGCCGTAGGTCTGCAGGATCTCGTTGACCGGCTGGAACCACGTCTCGCCGCCCGAGCTGCAGTTGCCCCAGCCGCCGGAGGTGACGCCCTGGGCCTGGTCACCGGTGATGAACGAGCCGCCGGAGTCGCCCGGCTCGGCGCAGACGTTGGTGCGGGTCATCTGGTAGACCGCACCCTGGGCGTAGTTGACCGTCTCGTTCTGGCCGAGCACCGTGCCGCAGTGCCAGTGCGTGGTCGAGCCCGAGCGGCACACCGACGTGCCGACCGGCGCGACCCAGGACCCGCGCACGAGCGCGTCGCTCACCGTGCCCCAGCCGAGCACCACCGGCGCGGTCCACCAGCCGCCGCCGATGCGGATGAACGAATAGTCGTTGCCGGGGAAGGAAGACCCGGCGAAGGTGCCCATCCACGAGCCGTCCCAGCCGACGACCGAGCTGCCCGCGCCGCCGCAGTGCCCGGCGCTGACGAACCCGCCCTGCACGGAGAAGCCGATCGAGCAGCGGGTGTTGCCGTTGATGTAGTACGGGTCGCCGCCGACCGTCCCGGCCGAGAAGGGCGCGGCCGCCGGTGCGGTCGCCACGGTGACCGGGCCGGCCTTCGCCGCCCGGGCCAGGAAGGCGTCGACGTCCGCGCCGCGGGCGCCCGGCGCCACGGTGACCACGACGCTGCCGGCCCGCGGGTCGGTGCGCCAGCCGGTGACGGCGGCCGGAGCGGGCTGCGCCTTGGCCGACGCGTCGATCGCGGCCTTGGCCGCGTCGAGCTGAGCCGCGCTGGTGCGGGCCGCGACGGGTTCGGCCCCGGCCTGCCGGACGGCGGCGGCCGCGGCCGGGTCGGTCACGCCGACCACCAGCCTGCCCCGCGCGGGGTCGAACCACGCGCCCCCGAACGCGGCGCCGGCGGCCCGCTGCGCGCCGGGCAGCACCCGGGTGGCGGACATCTCCTGGGTGAGCCGGGCCGACGCCTGCGCGGCGGTGAGGCCGAGGTCCCGCTGCATGGCGGCGATCAGCCCGGGTGAGGCCTGGGCCACGGCGGGGGTGAGCGCGGTCAGCGACGCGGTGAGGACGGCGGCGGCGCTGCCGAGGGTCAGGGCGATTCTTCGACGCATGGGAACTCCTCCAAGGCCGGGGGAAAGAAACACACCGTCCGCCGAGTGTGCGGGGCAGGCCCGCGCCGGGTCCAGATTTGTCCGGTTTTCTGTCCGGATTTCCCGCCCCGAAGTCCACTATGGATAGTCATAAACCGCTATGAGGCAAGGGTTTTCCCCGACAACGACCGGGCCGCGGACCGGCCGCCGGGCCGCCCGCGCCGTGTCCGCCACCCCTTCGTCGCGGCATCGCAAAGGTCTGAACCAAGTAGAACACGCCGCACCGGGCACCGGCGCGAACGGGAGTCTGCCGGGCACCGGAGGTGCCCGGCCGTCCCTCCGGCCGACCGGAATGCGGGCACGACACCGCCCGGCCACCGGGAAAAACGGTGGCCGGGCGGTTCCCTGCCCGAATCAGATTTCGTCGACCTGGTAGACGATCAGCCGGGCCGGCACGAGCAGCGCCCCCGAGCACTCCGCAACCGCCGGACCGAATCCGTAGGGCACCGGGAGCCCGGCCACCAGCCAGTACGCGGAACCGTTCGAACAATGCGCGAGAACGCGGTATCCGTAGCCGGAGCCGGGAAAACAGCTGACGGAGACCCCTTCGCCGAACAGGGTCCCGTAGCGCTCGCCGATGCAGCCGGGCGGCGCGAAATCACCGGTCGCCGCGACCGCAGGCACGACCGACAGACCGAAAAGGGAAAACACCGCGATCGCAAAAACCGCGCATTTCCTGAACATGGCCACTCCTCAACCGCCGAGAACCCGACTTCCCGAGCGTAGAAGTGCACGGGAATTACCGGCAATTCATCGGGCCAGTGAACCGGCGCGCAGCGGAAAGTCACCCCACTGCTCCATCCGGGCTAGCCCGGGCCACTGGTCGGTGGCGGATTCCCCGCCCGGGCGCACGGAACCGCTGCCGTCCGTCCGGAGAGGACGGTCAGCGGGCGAAGGCGTTGAGGAACCGGTCGCGGAAGGAATCCATCTTCCACACCGGAGCCTGCGCACCGGGGTGCAGGCCGTCCTGCCAGCCCCAGCCGGCGATCCGGTCGAGCACCTTCGGGTCCTTGGCCACGATGGTGACCGGCACGTCGTGGACCGCGCCCTGCGGGGTGACCACCGGCGGCTGGTGGTCACCGAGGAACACCAGGACCGTGTTCTCGTCGCCGTACTGCTTGACGAACGAGATCACCGTCTTCAGCGAGTAGTCGGTCGCGTCGCGGTAGGCCTCGCGGATCTTTTCCGGGTCCTTCCAGACCGACTCCGGCGCTTCGCCCGCCGCGGGCTGGGGGTTGAAGACCGAGCCGTCCCCGACCTGGTTCCAGTCGACCAGCCAGGGCCGCGGGGACCACGGTGCGTGGCTGGAGACCAGGTCGACCTCCGCCATCACCGGGCGCTGCGGCGTCGCCTTCGCCAGCTCCTTGCGCTGCAGCATGGAGAGCGAGAACTGGTCCGGCATGGTGGCGTAGGCGTAGCCCGGCCCGTGGTAGCCGATGGAACGGGCGTCGTAGTAGGCGTCGGGGTGGTAGAACTTCTGCCCCTCCGGCCAGTCCTTGGTGTGCGCGGGCACGTCCCAGACCGTCCGCCAGCCCGCCCGCTGGAACGCCCCGCCGAGGGTCAGCCGGTCGCCGGCGAGCAGGTCGTTGTACCGCTGCTGGTTGTCGATCCACATCCCCGACTGCACGGTCGAGTGCGCCAGCCAGCTGCCGCCGCCGAACGTCGAAGAGGACAGGAAGGCGCTCCTCGCGCCGATGCCCGCCGCCCGCAGCTCGGCCGTGCCCGCGTCGAGCGCCGGGCCGATCTTCGCGCCGATGACCGGGTCGTCGAGCGCGATCCGCCCGTAGCTCTCCACGAAGGTCAGCACGACGTTCTTGCCGCGCAGCCCGTTCAGCAGCTGCGCGCCCGGGGTGGCCCGGAAGGCGTCCTCGGCGGCCAGCTCCCCGAAGGGCCGCTGGTCCCGCAGGTCGGCGCCGACCTGGCGCAGGTCCCCGTAGGCCAGCGCGGCGGCGCTCTGGGCGGCGACCGGCTGCCCCGGCGCGATCTCGACGCCGAACACCGAGGAGACGATCCAGACCACGGCGAGCACGGCCACGACGCGCGTCGCGCCGGTCCGCCGCCCGGCCGCGACCCGGCTCAGCCGCAGCATCGCCAGCACCATGACCACGACCACGGCCACGGCGAGCAGGCCGGCGCCGATCAGGGCGGCGACCGTGGCCGCGTCCCCGATCTGCCCGGCCAGGAACTCGACACCGGCGCTGAAGAAGCTCCAGTCGTAGACCGGGTCGAACGGCTTCTCCAGCGTCGCGTAGAAGCCGGTGTCCAGGGCCTTCATCAGGGTCAGCAGGCCGAGCCCCAGCCCGGCGAGCACGGCGGCGACGCGGCGCGGCCGCGGCGGCAGGACCAGCAGGACCGCCCCGATGACGAGGCCCTCGACCGGCACCCGCACGAGCGCCGCGGCGGAGAACGAGCTGAGGTCGTCCGGGGCGAGGAGCCCGAACAGCACGAGCAGCGCGGCCAGTACGGTCAGGACCCGGCCCGCGACGACGTGGTGGCCCCGTCCGGGCCGGGGCAGCCCGAAGTCGGGCAGCGCGGCCCCGGTGACCGGGGTGCGGCGGCGGACGAGCCGCACCAGCGGCAGACCGGTGTTTCCAACCATGGCGAGCCTCACGTCGTGGTGCACGGTGGCCGCCGGCCCGTGCGGCGGGGCGGCGATCGTCACCACATATACGGGCCGCGGAGGCGCGCGGTTCACGCGCCACCCGCCGGGGACCGGAGGTGCTCCCGGAGTTCCGGTGACGGCGTCGCCCCGCCCTTGTGTCGCGTGGGCGTTTCGTGCAGCAGCGCCGGTTCCGCGCCGACCGGGCACCCGAAGGGAATCGGCCGTACCCGGGCACGGCCGCACCGAAACCGCCGGCCGGGCCGTTCACCCGCAGGAACACCGGAAATCCCCGGCGCAGGGGAACGAGCGTTGCGCCCCCGCGGCCCCGGTGTTCTCCTCGGGGGTGTCCCAAGATCGAATCCGACCGGAGGCCCACGATGAATCTGTTCGACAAGGCGAAGGAAGCGCTCGGGAAGCACCCCGACCAGGCCGACCAGGGCGTCGACAAGGCCGCCGAGGCCGCCAAGCAGCGCTTCGGCCAGCACTCCGACAAGATCGACCAGGGGTCGGAGAAGGCGAAGGAGTTCCTCCACAAGCAGACCGGCGGCGGGCAGGACGCGCCGCCGCAGTGAGTCGCCACCGGTGATTCCCAGCCGTCCGGGGGAAGCACGCTTCGCCGCCCCCGCGGCTGGGTACCACCGGCTCCGTGGTCGCCACCTACCTGGTCCCCGTCCGGACCGCGCTGCTCCTGTTCCCCCTCCTCGCGCTGGCCGTGATGCTGCCGGCCGCCTTCGTCAGCTACCGCCGCCGCGGCCGCGCCGGCGGGTGGCCGACCTTCGTCTTCTACACATTCCTGTTCTACCTGCTGGCGATCGCCACCCAGACGGTGCTGCCGCTGCCCGCCGACCCGTCCTACTGCGCGGGCCACACCTACGCGAGTTCGCCGCAGCTGCGGCCGTTCTACTTCGTCGAGGTGGTCTCCCAGCGGGCCCGCGGTCACTGGGGTCCCTCCGCGCTGCTGCACAACCCGGCGGTGTGGACCACCGCGCTCAACGTCGTGATGCTGGCACCGCTGGGGTTCTACCTCCGGTACGCCCAGCGGGTGCGGCTGCTGCCGGCCACCCTGATCGGCTTCGGCCTGTCGCTGTTCTTCGAGCTGACCCAGCTGACCGGCCTGTGGTTCGTCTACCCGTGCCCGTACCGGCTCTTCAGCGTCGACGACCTGATCCTCAACACCGCCGGCGTCGTCGTGGGCTGGCTGGTGGCCGGACCGCTCGGGCGGCTGCTCCCCTCGCCGCAGCCCGAGCACGAGCGGAGCCGTTACGCCGCGAAGGTCACCTTCACCCGGCGGCTGTTCGCGCTGGCCACGACCTGCTGGGGTTCGCCGCGCTGCTCGGTTTCCTCTTCGGCCTGCTGACGCTGTTCGGCGAGGACCTGAGCCACCGCGACACGCCGGTCGTCATCCTCGCCTCGTGTGGTTCGTGGTCCTGCCCGCCGTCACCGGGTCGACCCCGGGCAAGCGCGCGATGCTGCTGCGGGTGACCCGCCGGGGCGGCCGCCGGGCCGGACCGGTCGCGCTGCTGGTCCGCAACGGCGTCCTGCTCTCGCCGCTGTGGCTCACCTGGCTGGTGCTGGACCTGGACCACTGGGACCTGGGGAACCACCCGGAGCGGCTGCTCCTGCCGGTCGCGCTGGCCGCGTCGGTGTTCGTCGTCGGGGTCTGGACGCCGCTGGCCGTGCTGCTCGACGACGAGCACCGGGCCCCCTACGAGCGGCTGACCCGCACCGTGAACACGGCCGTCGTGCCGCCGGGGACGCCGGAGCAGGCGCCGGTGACGGCGCCTGCCGAGAAAGTCCTTAAAGGACAGTAGGCGACACCGGCCTGCCCCTGGTCGACAGCGCTGGTAGATTGCGTCGGGAACGGGTTGAGCCGGCCAGCCCGTGTCCCGATCCCTTCCTGGAGCTTGTGATGACCACCGACGCAACGCGGCCGCGGCAGCGGTACTCGGGTGACGGCTGGTCGCTCGAGGCCCACGACTCCGGCGAGACCAGCGTCTACACCCTGCGCGGCGAGTTCGACTTCGCGGCCTCGACGAAGCTCGCGGACCTGCTGGTCGCCGCTCCGGGCGCCGCCCGGGTCGTGGTGGACATGACCGAGGTCGAGTACTGCGACTCCAGCTGCCTGCAGGTCCTGCTCCGGCTGGCCCGCGGGCTGCACGCGGCGGGCGGCCGGTTCGCCGTCGTGTCGGCCGTCCCGGCGGTGACCCGGCCCATCGGCCTGCTCCGCCTCGGCGACGTCCTGCCGGTGCACCCGACCCACGAGGCGGTCGCCGACGCCTGGGGTGCGGCATGACGACCTCGGACACCCGTGTGGGCGGGCCCGGTTCCGGGCATGAAGAGGGGGAGGGCCTCCCGGCTGGGGGTGGCACGGCGAAGGAGGCGGATGTGAAGCTCCGATTTGCCCGGCACGAACTGGGCATCTCCCCCGAGCTGTCCGAACTGGCACGGGTCCGGCACTGGGTGCGGACGGTCCTGCGCGGCTTCCCGGCCCACTTCGTCGGCACGGCGGTGATGGTGGTGGACGAGCTGACGTCGAACGCATTGCGCCACGGCCGCGCGCCCTACCACGTCCGCTTGCTGCCCGGCGCCGCCCGGCTGCGCATCGAGGTCGACGACAGCGGGACCGACCCGGCCCGCCGCCGGGCGCCGTCCGACCACGGCGGCCGCGGGCTGCTGCTGGTCGAACGCTGCGCGGCGGCCTGGGGCCAGCTGCGCCGGCCCAGCGGCAAGACCCTGTGGGCCGAGCTGGCGACCGACCCGGATCCGGCGGGCGCCCGTGGCTGATCCGGCACACACCGCGGCCACCACCCCGGTCGACGGCACCGGCGGCTGGGCGGCCGCCCCGGCCGCCGCCGTGGTGGTCGACCGGTCCGGCACGGTCCGGGCCCTCAACGAAGCCGCCCGCGCGCTCTTCCCGGCCGCCGGCTTCGGGCGCCCGGCGGCGGGCACGATCGCGGACTGGCTGGCCGAGGCGCACCAGCGCGGCTCCGACGAGGTCGCCCGCGGCGAGGTCGGCGAGCGCGCGTTCGCCGCGCACCCGGTCCCGCACGGCGAGGCCGTGACCTGGTGGCTCATCGACGAGACCGAGACCCGCTCGGCCCGGGAGGCGCTGGCGCGGGAGCAGGAGCGGACCGCGTTCCTCAGCGACGCCTCCGCAGCGCTGCTGGGCTCGCTCAACCTGGACCGGTGCATGGAGGTCGCCGCCCGGCTGGCCGCGCAGCACCTCGCCGACGCCGCCCTGGTGCTGGCCCCGACCACCGGGGCGACCTTCCCGGCCGTTTCCTGCGTGCGCGGCGGCGAGCCCACCCGCACCCGGCTGGAGATCGACCCGGACGAGCTGCCCGGGCTCGGCGAAGCGCTGCAGGGCTTCCCGCCGGTGCCCTCGCGCTGGCTCGACCCCGGCGCGGCCCCGTCCTGGGTGCTGCCGGAGGGCTTCGGGCCGGTCGGCTCGATCGTCGTGACGCCGCTGCCCGGCCACGGCGTCCCCGCCGGGGCCCTGGTGCTGCTGCGCCGCGGCGACCGGGCGTCGTTCAGCGACTCCGAAGAGCTCTTCGCCCGGCTGTTCGCCGCGCGGGCCGGCGCGGCCATGTCGGCGGCGCGGGTGTTCGCGCTGCAGGCGTCGATCACCGACACGCTGATGCGCGAACTGCTCCCGCCGACCCTCGAACAGCTCGGCGGCGTCGAATACGCCGGCCGCTACCGCCCGGCGCGCGACGGCGAGCGGATCGGCGGCGACTTCTACGACGTCCACTCGGCGATCACCGCCGAGGGCGAAGAGTCGCTGGCCGTGCTCGGCGACGTCTGCGGCAAGGGCCTCGACGCGGCCGTGCTGACCGGCAAGATCCGCACCACGCTGCGCGCGCTGCTGCCCATGGCCGACGACCACCACCGGCTGCTGGACCTGCTCAACCGCACGCTCGGCGACAACGCCGACGCCCGGTACGTCACCCTCGTGCTGGCCTCCGCGCGGCGCGAAGGCGCCACCGTCCGGCTGCGCGTGACCTGCGCGGGGCACCCGCCGCCGCTGATCGTGCGGGCCGACGGCCGCGTCGAAGAGGTCGACAGCCAGGGCAGCCTGATCGGCGTGCTGCCCGAGATCGAGTCGACGACCGCGGAGATCACGCTGCACCCCGGCGAGACGTGCCTGCTCTACACCGACGGGATCGTCGAGGCGAAGGGCGGCCCGCTCGGGGACGCCATGTTCGGCGAGGAACGGCTCGAGCAGGCCGTGGCCGAGTGCGCGAACATGCCGGCCGACGCCGTCGTCGAGCGCGTGCAGATGCTGGCCTCCCAGTGGATCGGGCGCGGCAGCCACGACGACATGGCCGTGCTGGCGATCACCGCGCCGCGCGGGCAGCACCTGGCCGCGGTGGGCGGCCACGGGCGCGGGAGGTACACCGCATGAGCACCGCTACCCGCTCCTCCGCGGTGGCCGAGCACACCGAACGGCTCTGGGAGGCGGTCACCGCCGGCGACGAGTACGCCGCGGGCGACGCCGTGGTCCGGGCGCTCGGCGACGGGACAGACCCGGAGAGCGTGCTGCTCGACGTGATCGGCGCCGTGCAGCGGCGGGTCGGCCGCGAGTGGGCGGCCAACCGCCTCACCGTCGCCCAGGAGCACGCGGCGACCGCGATCAACGACCGCGTCATCGCCTCCTTCGGGTACGTGCTGAAGCGACCGGAGCCGCACCTGGGCCGGATCACCGTCGCGTGCGTCGACGGCGAGTGGCACGCGATGCCGGCCCGGCTGCTGTCGGAAGTGCTGCGACTGCGCGGCTTCCGCGTCGACTACCTCGGCGCGCAGGTGCCGGCCCCGCACCTGGTGGCGCACCTGCACCGGACCGGCCCGGACGCGGTGGCGCTGTCGGGATCGCTGGCGACCCGGCTGCCGACGGCGCACGCGACCATCACGGCGTGCCAGGCGGCGGCCACCCCGGTCATCGCGGGCGGCGCCGCCTTCGGCCACGACGGCCGGTACGCCCGCTTGCTGGGTGCCGAAGCGTGGGCCCCGGACGCCCGCGCGGCCGCCGACCGGCTGACCGAGCCGCTCCCCCGGCCGCACGCGGCCCACCAGCCGCTCGACGACCTGCCGCACCTGGCCGACCAGGAGTACACGCTGGTCACCCGCAGCTCGGCCCGGCTGGTCAAGACCGTGCTGGCCGGGCTGGAGGAGCGGATCCCGGCCATGCGGTCCTACACCGACCTCCAGCGCCAGTACACGGCCGAGGACCTCGCGCACATCGTGGAGTACCTGGCGACGGCGCTGTACGTCGGCGACGGCGAGCTGTTCACCGGGTTCCTGAGCTGGACGGCCGGGATCCTGACCGCGCGGGGCGTCCCGGCGGCCTCGCTCGTGCCCGCTCTCGAACTGCTCGGCGCGGAGCTGCACGACTTCCCGCGGGCCACCGGCTTGCTCTGCGCCGCACGAACCCACCTGGCGGAGCCGGCCGCCGGATCGGAGCGGACGGCATGACCACCGGGCTGACCTGCACCTGGACCACCCCGGAGGACGCCACGGCCGCCGTGACGATCAGCGGCGACCTCGAGTTCGCGACGGCGGGCACGCTGCTGCGGCTGGTCACCGAGCGCCTGGCCGGCCACCCCGGCGTCCGGGACGTCCGGCTGGACTGCGGCGAGCTCGGCTTCTGCGACTCGTCGGGCCTGTCGGAGCTGATGAAGGTGCACCGCGTGGTGGTCGAGGCGGGCGCCCGCCTGCACCTGGACAACCGGCAGCCGGCGTTGGACCGCCTGCTCCTCCGCACCGGGACGGCGGTGTACCTGACCGGCGAGGCCGCGGACACCCGGGCCCGCCGGGATTCCTGACACCCACTCCCCGGCCGGCGGGCGACTCCCCGGCTGGTGGTACGGCCGTCCCGTCAGCCGGCGCCGTAGCGGAGGCCGTCGACGAGGACGGCGACCAGGCGCCTGCCGTGGCCCGGCTCGCGGCCGGGTACGGGCCGGCACAGCAACGCGATCGCGTGCAGGAGGTCCTCCGCACCGAGGTCGCCGCGGATCGCGCCGTCGGCGGCCGCCGCGTCGAGCAGGGCGGTGAGCGTGGGGCCCAGGCGCTCCATGAAGTAGCCGGGCAGCCCTTCGAACGCCGGATCGCCCGAGTGCAGGGCCGAGGCGAGCCCGCGTTTCGTCTCGAGGAGCTCGACGAACCGGTCGATCCAGAGCGAAAGCGCCCGCACCGGCGGGTGGGCGGCGCTCAGCTCGGGCCCGGCGTCGGCGACGGCGTCGATCCCGGTCTTCACGACGGCCTTGACCAGGTCCGAGCGCTGCGGGAAGTGCCGGTACAGCGTGCCGACGCCGACTCCGGCGAGGTCGGTGATCTCCTTGGCCGGCGCGTCCACGCCGGAGGTGCCGAAGACCGTGCGCGCCGCCTCGAGCAAGGCCTCGACGTTGCGCTGGGCGTCGGCGCGCCGCCGTCGGGTCTCCTGGGTCACTTCGCCCCTCTCGGTTGCCTAACCGGAAAGCCTTTCCGTATAGTTACGGAATAGGTTTCCACTTACGGCCAGCGTACGCCATCCGCGCCGGCCGGCACCCGTCAGGAGAGAACCCATGCAGTACCGCACCCTCGGCCGGACCGGGATCAAGGTCAGCCCGTACGCACTCGGCGCGATGATGTTCGCGACGTCCTTCGGCAATCCCGACCCGGACGACTCCGCCCGCATGATCCACAAGGCACTCGACGCGGGCATCAACTTCCTCGACACGGCCGACGCCTACGGCGACTCCGAAGAGGTCGTCGGCAAAGCGCTGCGGGGCCGCCGCGACGACGTCGTGCTCGCCACCAAGTTCGGCCGCCAGGTCGGCGACGACCCGCACCACCAAGGCGCGTCCCGCCGCTGGATCACCACCGCCGTCGAGAACTCGTTGCGGCGCCTGCAGGTCGACCACATCGACCTCTACCAGCTGCACCGCACCGATCCCGAGACGGACATCGAGGAAACGCTTTCCGCGCTGACCGATCTGCTCGGTGCCGGCAAGATCCGCGCGATCGGCACGTCCCAGAGCCTGGCGTCCGACATCGTCGAGGCCCAGTGGACCGCCGAGCGGCGCGGGCTGGCGCGCTTCCGCGCCGAGCAGGCGGCCTACTCCCTGCTCAACCGCGGCGTCGAACGCGAAGTGCTGCCGCTGGCCCAGCGCTTCGGCATGGGCACGCTGATCTGGGGCCCGCTCGGCCAGGGGCTGCTCACCGGGCGCGTCCGCAAGGGCGAGCGGAACGACCTGCGCCGCGCCCACCTGCTCAAGCACCTCACCGACGAACGCCGGCTCGACGTCGTCGAGCAGCTCGTCCCGCTGGCCGCCGAAGCGGGCCTGCCGATGACCCACCTCGCGATGGCGTTCGTCATCGCCCACCCGGGAGTCACGAGCGCACTGCTCGGTCCGCGGACCATGCCGCAGCTGGACGACCTGTTGGCGGGCATCGAGGTCCGGCTCACCGACGACGTCCTCGACCGCATCGACGAGATCGTGCCGCCGGGGACCAACGTCGGGGCACTCGACCAGAACTACCAGCCGCCGGCCGTGCACGACCCGGGCCTGCGCCGCCGTCCACTCGCCGAGCGCGCCGCGGCCTAGATTGCGGCAGACGGCCGGATCAGCCCGCCCGCGCTCGGCCGCCGGCCGGCGGCTCCGACCGCCTCACGGTGTGCCGGGGTCGGCCACATTCCCTCGGGGCAGCGTCGACGATCCAGGCCGCCCCCGGCTCGCCGCGACGACCAAGTCCAGCGGCCCGGAGGTGACACGCGCCACAGCACAAAGACAACCACCTCGCAATGGTCTAGACCATAGGAGACGTCCCCCAGCAAGGAGACCCCGTGGACTTTTCCGCCGACTTCGGTACCGCGGTGCGCGAGCACCTCCGCCTGGTCGAAGACCGCAACGCCGCCACCCTCGCCGCGGTGGCGGCCCGGCTCCTCGACGCCGTCCGCGCCGGCCGGCTGGTGCACACCGCGGCCGCGGGCCACGGCCTCGCTGCCGTGCTGGAGACCTTCTACCGCGCCGGCGGCCTCGCCTGCGTGCGGCCGCTGTTCCACCCCGGCCTGCTGCCGCTGCACGGTGCGCAGGCCAGCACCCAGCTCGAACGCGTGCCCGGGCTCGCCGCGACCCTCGTCGCCCAGGCGCGGGTGCAGCCCGGCGACGTCGGGGTCGTCTTCTCCAACTCGGGCGTCAACGCCTTCCCCGTCGAGGTCGCCGCCGAACTGCGGAAGCGGGAGGCCTACGTCGTCGCCTTCTGCTCGCGGCCGCACATGGACAGCGCGCCCGCGCGCTCCTTCGCCAAGCTCGGCGAGCTGGCCGATGCCGTGCTCGACACCGCCATCCCGCCCGGCGACGCCGTGGTCCCCACGGCCGGCGGCACCACCGGCGCGCTGTCCACCCTCTGCGCCACCTACCTGTGGAACCTGCTGCTCGTCCGGCTGACCACGCTGGCCGGTGCCGTCCCGGTCCCCCTCTGGCAGAGCTCGAACCTCCCCGGCGGCGACACCGCCAACGAAGGCTTCCTCGACCGGTACCGCGCCCAGGTACCGATGCTGTAGCGCCTCACCCGTCGAGGCGGGCCAGCTTCGACGGCCACCAGATGCGCCGCCCGACGTCGATCGTCAGGGCCGGGACCAGCAGGGACCGCACCAGCAGCGTGTCCAGCAGCACGCCGAACGCGACGATGAAGGCGATCTGCGCCAGGAACAGGATCGGGATCACCGCCAGCGCCGAGAACGTCGCGGCCAGCACGACGCCCGCCGACGTGATCACCCCGCCGGTCAGGGACAGCCCGCGCAGTGTCCCGGCCCGCGTTCCCCTGCTCAGTGCTTCCTCCCGGACCCGGGTCATCAGGAAGATGTTGTAGTCGATCCCCAGCGCGACCAGGAAGACGAACCCGAACAGCGGCACCACCGGGTCCGCGCCCGGGAAGTCCAGGAGGTGGTTGAACACCAGCGCCGACACGCCCATCGTCGCCGCGAACGAGAGGACCACGGTCGCGATCAGCAGCAGCGGCGCCAGCAGCGACCGCAGCAGCAACGCCAGGACCAGGAAGATCACCAGCAGCACGATCGGGATGATCAGCGCCCGGTCGCGCTTGGACGTCTGCTGCGTGTCCAGCTGGATCGCCGTCGGGCCGCCCACCTTGGCGTTCGCCTGCGGGACCGCGTGCACCGCGTCGCGCAGGCGGCCCACCGTCGCGACCGCCGCCTCGGAATCCGCCGGGTCGGTCAGGACCGACAGGATCTCGACGCGCCCGCCGACCACCTTGGGGCGGCCGTCAGGACCCGGCAAGGGGAACGACTGCGCGACTCCGTCGATGGCGGCCGCCTTGAGCACCGCGGGCAGCGCGCCCGCGTCGGCGATCGTGATCGCCGGTGCGCCCAGGCCGCCCGGGAAGTGGCGGCCGAGGATCTCCTGCCCGGTCCCGGATTCGACCGGGGTCAGGAACACGTCCGACTGCGCGGTCCCGGACGCCTTGAGCTGCGGCAGGAACGCGACCCCGACGCCGAGCACCAGCGCCGTCACCACCCAGACCGCGCGCGGGCGGCGGCCGACCAGGCGCGCCACCCGGCCCCAGATCCCGGACGTCTCCGGGTGCGGCGAGCCCAGTGCCGGCTTGAACGGCCAGAACGCCCCGCGCCCGCACAGGGCCAGCGCGGCCGGCAGGAACGTGGTGGACGCCAGCAGCGCGGCCCCGATGCCGATCGCCGCCACCGGGCCGAGGCCCTTGTTCGAGTTGAGGTTGCTGAACAGCAGGCACAGCACGCCGAGCACCACGGTGCCCGCCGAAGCCGCGATCGGCTCGAGCGTCGCGCGCCAAGCGAGTTTCAGGGCGTCGAACCGGCTCGGCGTGTCACGCAGCTGCTCACGGAACCGCGCCACCAGCAGCAGCGCGTAGTCGGTCGCGGCGCCGAAGACGAGGATCGACAGGATGCCCTGGCTCTGGCCGTTGAGCGCGAGCACGTCGTGCTTCGCCAGCAGGTAGACGACCAGGCTGGCCAGGCCGAGCGCGAACACCGCCGACAGCAGCACCAGGAACGGCAGCAGCGGGCTGCGGTAGACGGCGACCAGGATGAGCGCGACCACGCCGCCGGCGACGAGCAGCAGGATGCCGTCGATCCCGCCGAACGCCTTGACCAGGTCGGCGATCTGCCCGGCAGGCCCGGTGACGAGCACGGTGAGCCCGGCGGGCGCGCCGCCGAGCTGCGCCCGGACCTCCTTGACGACGTCCGCGGGGTTGCCGTCGGCGAAGATCGGCACCGCCAGCTGCACGGCCTGGTCGTCCCGCGGGGCAGGCTCCGGCTTGCCCAGCGGGCCGGCCACCCCGGGCACGCGGCCCAGTTCCTGGGCCTTGGCCTCGAGGAACCGCCGGTCTTCGGCGGTCAGGCCGCTGGTGCGCTCGGCGACGACGGTGGCGGGCAGCACCTGGCGCGGGCTGAACGCCTTCTGCTCGTCGGAGACCTCGGTGGCCTCGGCCGAGCGCGGCAAGAAGGCCGCGTTGTCGTTCTTCGCGACCTCGCTGAGCTTGCCCGCGAACGGGCCGCCGAACCCGCCGAGGCCCAGCCAGGCGATCACCAGGAGGGCCGGGATCAGCCAGCGGAGGCGGCGCGGGGAGTCGTTCATGGTCGCTAAGGTCCTTTCGAGCGCGAACACGCCCAATTGTTCAGCAAGCTGAACATTCTGCACGACGACTCCTGAGTGATGGTGAGCACAGTGACGGTGAGCTCGAGCCCCGAGCCCGATCTGGGCACCTGGCCGACCGGACGGCTGCTGGCCGTGGCCGCGCGGCTGGTGGAGCAACGCTGGGTGGCCGTGCTCGACGGCATGGGCCTCACCCACGCGGGTCTCATCGCGCTGCACACCCTGCGCGACGGGCCGCTCCCCCAGCGGACGCTGGCCCAGCGCTGCCAGGTCACCGACCAGACGATGAGCCGCACGCTCGACCGGCTGGCCAAGGCGGGGTTCGTCAGCCGGGCCGCGGACCCGGCCGACGGCCGCCGCCAGCTGACCCGGCTGACCCCGCGCGGCCGGGAGGTGCACGAGCAGGCGGTGCGCGCCGAACCCGCCCTGCTCGGCGGCCTGGGTGACGACGACGCGTTCCGGGCCGGCCTGCTGGACCTGATCACCCGGCTGTCGGCGGGCGGTTGAGAGCGCGCGCCGGTGGGTAAAACTCCCTACATGTGGATCGCGGTGAGCACCCCAGTGGCCCTCCTGATCGCTACCGTCCTGATGGAGCGGTTCGAACGACGATGCGGCGTGGTACCCGGCCCGGAAACCGAGCGCCGGGCAGTACGGAGCTGAACACTTCGGGGTGAACCGCGTTCAACGGAAAACCCCGGTCCGGCGGGCACGGTAAAACCCGCTCACCGGCGAGGGGTTCCGGTGAGCGGGCGCCGCGACAATGACCGGCCGAATTCAGCAGGTCTTCCACGCAAAGTGGTAAATCGTGTCCACGTTCGCGTGCTCGGAATCCATTTCGATGAAACTGGATCCCGCCGATGAACCGGCATCGGCCCGCAGTTCCGCATTGATGTTCAGGTTGCGGCTCTCGCCGCACGGCGCGAACACCAGCTCGGCCACCTCGGTGACGTCGCCGGCCCGCCACACGCCGTGGAACGGACCGGGGAAGGTGTGCCGCACCCGGGCGGTCGGCGCCGTCCCGGCGAAGTAGTAGTTGGCCTGCTCGAGGGCGCTCGCCCCGCTCTCGAGGTGGGCGAAGCCGCGGTACTCCGCTTCCGCGATCGCATACGTGAACCCTTGTGGCACATGGACGAGCACGTTGATCTGGCAGTTCTTGCGCGCGTCGAGCGCGGGCGCGCCACCGCCGGCCCGCGCGGTGAAGTTCGTGTAGTGCACCGTGAACGAGGTGTTGTCGGAGGCGACGTCGGCCGAGGCGGTGGCCGTGCCGGCCGGGCAGCCCGAGCCGTTGATCGTCTTGATGTCGAGCGTGATTCTTTCGGACGGCACCGAGGCCGCCGGAGAATCGACGGGGGCGACGAGGGTGGACAGAATCATTGCGCCTACGACCGACATACCGAGCATGACGCTCCTCCAAATGGGCCACGGTGCCGAGTGGTGGTGATGATCGCGCGCGGAGAGGATCGTAGCGCGATCGCAACCTTTTCGACGGCCACTGAACGGAGTAACACGACAGCGGAGCGCACGGGAAATCCATTTCCCGCCAATTCACGTTTCGCGGGGCTCGATATTCGCGGAATCGAAGGTCAAGACCGCCGGTCCGGACCACCGGCGCGGAGCGAACGCGGCGGGGTGCAGCCGCCGAGCAGGGCTTCGGCGTCCAGCGTGGCCGCCGGGCTCCCCCGCTCCGCGAACCGCCGCGCCACCAGCGCGCCCGGGTCCCCGACCACGTCCACGCGGCCGGACAGGAACGCCCACTCGTGCTCGTCGGAGCCGAAGTACAGCACCGTGCCGAACACCTCGCGGAACCGCCGCCAGGACGCGCGCAGCGTCTCGTTGCGCCACAGCGTCGGGCAGCCGGCCTGGGAGGTCACCACCCCGCCCGGCGCCAGCAGGCGCGCGCAGCGGGCGAGGAAGTCCTTGCCGTACAAGCGGTTGTGCTGCGCGTCCGGATCGGTGTTCTCGTCCGGCAGGTCGATCACGACCACGTCGTAGCGCTCGCCCCGCGCCTCGGCCGCGGCGAGGAAGGCCCAGCCGTCCGCATAGGACACCCGGATCGGCCCCTCGCCGCGCTCGGCCCGCGCCAGCTCCGCCGGGGTGTAGCCGTAGGGCAGGTGCTCGGCGCAGGCCCGCACGGCGTCGGCGTCGATGTCCACGTGGTCGACCAGTTCGGCACCCGCGGCGACGGCGAGCCGGCTCGCCACCCCTTCGCTGGACCCGACGACGAGCACCCGCCGCACCCGCTCGGCCAGCAGGAGCGCGGGCACCATCAGGGCTTCGTGGTACACCAGCTGGCTCGCCTCGGTGCTCTGGCGTTCGCCGTCGCAGAACAGCGAAACGCCCTGCGCGTCGTCCCGATCAGCAGCTCCTGGTACGGCGTGCGCTCGTGGCAGAGCACGGCACCGACCTCCCAGACGCGGGTGAGGCCGTCGCCGACCGGTTCGTGGATCAGCGGCATCAGCGTTCTCCCCGGTGGAGGACCGACAGGTGGACGGGCGCGGCGTGCAGCGACTTGGCCAGCAGCCGCAGGGCGTGCTCGGGATCGGCGCGTTCCCCGCAGGTGAACACGTCGGCGAAGAGCGACCCGTGCTCCGGGTAGGTGTGCACGGACGCGTGCGACTCGGCCAGCAGCGCGATGACCGTGGCGCCCTGGGGCGCGAACCGCTGGGCCACGACGTCGAGGACGGTCGCGCCCGCCTCGGTCACCGCGGCCCGCAGCAGCTCCCCGAGCCGCACCGGGTCGTCGAGCAGGACCGGGTCGACGCCGTGCAGCTCGGCGAGCACGTGCCGTCCGGTGAACCGGCCGACGTCAGGCATCGCCCCACCTCCCGAGGCAGTGGGTGCGCAGCGGCTCGATCCCGTTGAACCCCACGGACGCGTAGCTGGCGGTGTAGGCCCCGGTGCCCGGCACGTCCAGCCGGTCGCCGCTGCGCAGCGCCAGCGGCAGCCGGTACGGCGTCCGCTGGTAGAGCACGTCGTCGCCGTCGCAGGTCGGGCCGGCCAGCACCACCGGGCCGTCCGGACCGCCGCGGGTGTCCACGGGTTCGAACCGGTAGGCGATGGCCTCGTTCTCGGCCTCGGCGAGGCCATTGTAGCGGCCGATGTCGAGGTACACCCAGCGCCGGTCGTCCCGCTGCGCGACCAGCACGACCTCGGTCCGCAGCAGGCCGGCGTCCGCGACGAGCACCCGGCCGGGCTCGAGCAGCAGCTCCGGCCGCCCGGACGGGAAGGACGTGTCGAGGGCCGCCGCGATGGCCGACGCGTACGCGGCCAGTGACGGGACGGCCGTGCGGTGCGTGGTCGGGAAGCCGCCACCGAGGTTGAGCCGGGTCATCCCGACCCCGTGCGCCGCGGCTTCGCCGAACAGCTTCGCCGCCGTCGCGATGCCGATCTCCCAGGCGGTGACGTCCGGCTGCTGCGAGCCGACGTGGAAGGCGATACCGGGCCGCAGCCCGTGTGCGGCCGCGCGCAGCACCAGGTCGAGGGCTTCGGCCGGGGCGCAGCCGAACTTCCGGCCGAACGGCGTCGCCGAGTCCGGCGCGTCGAGCAGGACGCGGATCGACACCGCCGAGCCCGGCGCGTACCGGGCCAGGTGGTCGACGTCGGCGGGAGCGTCCGACGTGAACTCCCGGACCCCGCGCTCGAAGGCGAAGGCGATGTCCCGCGGCTTCTTGATCGGGTTGCCGTAGGCGATCTCGGCCGGGTCGGCGCCGCGGCCGAGGCACAGTGCGAGCTCGGCAGGCCCGGCGACGTCGAAGCCGATCCCGGCCGCCACCAGCGCGTCGAGCACCGGTGGCGCCGGGTTGGCCTTGACCGCGTACCGGATCAGCGCGCCGGGGAACGCCGCACCGAACCCGGCCGCCCGGGCCGCGACCACGTCGGTGTCGACGACCAGGCACGGCGTCGGCGGCTCGCGCTCGGCGAGGAACCGGCGGATCCGGGTGAAGTCGGCGCACACGGGCGCCAGTGTCGCAAACCGGTGTCAGACGAACCGCCACAGGTGGTCCGGGGTGCCGTTGTCGTCCCACTGGGTCACCTGGGCTCCGTCCGCGGTGGACTGCTGGTCGACCGCCATCACCTTGCCGCTGCGCACGTTGACCAGCTTCGACCAGCCACCGCCGGCGTCGACGATCCGCCAGTTGTGGTCGGGGGTGCCGTTGTCGCGGTACTGCTGGACGTGGGCGCCGTTGTCGAGGCTCTGGTCGTGCACGGCGAGGACCTTGCCGCTGTTGCGGTTGACGATCCGGACCGTGCCGTCGCCGTTGTCCACCACGGCCCAGAGGTGGTCGGCGGTGCCGTTGTCCGACCACTGCGTCACCTCGGCGGAGTCGGCCAGCGCCATCTCCGAGACGGCGAGGACCTTGCCCGAGCGCTGGTTCTGCAGCTTCCGCCACGCGGTCGTCGAGGCGGCCGGGCCGGTCAGCAGCGCCAGGTAGCCACCGGCCACCGGACGGGCCTGGAAGCCACGCTGGGTGGCGTCGGCGACGACGTACCAGTCGCTGAACGGCACCCGCTGCGGTGTGGTGTTCGCGTAGCTGTAGACGCCTTCGACCAGGGTGGTGCGGATGTCCGGCCGGTCGGCGAGCCAGGCCGCGGTCCACAGTTCCCAGTCGGCTTTCGTGTAGTTGTTGCGCGGGTCGAGCAGGACGCCGTGGGCGCCGGCCCGGCCCTGGTACCAGGCGGCCTCCTGGGCGGCGACGCCGAGCGGGACCAGGTCGAGGCCGAGCACGCGGTCGGCGAAGCCGTTGTACTTCAGGCTCCAGGTGCCCGGCTGGTCGTAGGCGAGGCGCAGGTGGCTGCCGTCCTCGGCGAGCGTCACCCACTGGCTGACGTAGGCGCGGGACGTCGAGCGGTACCGCTGGGCGTCGGCGGCGTTGCCGACGGCGGTGGCGATGACGCCCATCGCGCCGACGCCGATGATCCCCTTCAGCGCGAGGTTCGCGCTGTGGGCGATGAAGCCGGTGAAGTCGTCGGTCTGGTTCTGGAAACCGGGGTCGAGGGTGTTGGCGACCAGGTATTCGGCCCACTGCCGCAGGATCCGGTAGTGGGTGTTCGCGAAGGCGGTCGCCTCCGCCGCGGGGAGCCGCTGCACCAGCGCGGCCGCCATGATCAGCAGGTTGGCCGACTCCTCGACCGGCATGCTTTCTTCGTTGCCGTCGTTGTGCCCGGTGGCGTCCGGGTAGTGGGTGCCGAGGTCGTGCTCGGCGAAGGCCATCGGCCAGCCGCCGCGCTCAGCGTAGTCGAGCAGCGGCTCCAGCAGCAGCCGCAGGTACGCGGGCGAAAGGTGCAGGTAGCCGGGGAACGCGGGGTAGATGACGTCCACTGTGGACATGTTGCCGTTGGAGGAGATCTCCTTGAGGAACGCCCACGGCGCCCCGTTCCGGTCGACCAGCTCGGTGCCGCCGAAGGCCTGGCGGAGGGCGAGCGCGCAGATCCCGGCGTAGTGCTCGCCGGTGCTCCCGCCACCGGCCGCGGCGACGGCTTCGTCGTGCAGCCGCTGGTCGATCGCGGTGGCGGCGCTCAGTGCGGCGGTGTAGTCGTTGGCGAACCACACCGCCATGTCCTGCCAGCTTCCCCAGTAGTGCGTCCACCAGGGACGCAGTTCGGTGCCGAGGTAGCGGACGGCGGGCGTGCGGACGTGCCCGACCGAGACCGTGAACGGGGCCGACGTGCCACCGGCCGGGACGGTGCCGAGGTTCTTGTTGAAGGCCAGCACCGGCCACCGGTCGCTGATCGCGCGCGGCTGGGCGGTGTCGCTGGTGTTGTTCAGGGTGCCCTGGCTCGCCGAGGCCCCGCGCACGACGGTGTCCTGCCCGATCTGCCAGGTGACGCCGGAGGTGGGCGCGGCCAGCACGAGCGAGCCCCAGCCGGCCTGGTCGCCGTTTTCCTGCAGCACGCCGGGACTGGCCGGGGTGCAGCTGAGCAGCGTGTAGCCGCCGGTCTGCTGCTGAGTCCAGGTGACGGGGGTGGCGGTGTTCCCGTGCACCCACTCGGCGGAGGTGTCGAAGTGCAGGTCGACGGTGTGTGCCCGGCCGTCGGCGCTGGCGGCCTGGATGGTGACGTACCCGAACGGGACGCATTGGCGCTGCAGGTTCGCCGGGTCGACCGGCGAGAAGAAGGTGACGGTGAGGTTCACCCCGCCGCCGGTGAGGACGTAGGTCGAGCGCGTGCCGGTGACCTGCAGGCTGAGCTGCGACATCGGGGTCGCGGCGGGGCTGCCGGGCGCGCCCGCGAAGAGGTAGGGGGTGCCGTCGATGCGGGCGAGCCCGCACAGGGCGGTGATGTGGCCGGTCCAGAAGCTGGACCAGGTGCCGGCGAGGTTGTCGGCGGGCTGCCAGGTGGAGAGGTAGGGCGAGCGGACGATCAAGGGGGTGGCGGGCGGCCGGATGGGGGTGAAGCTCCCGGCGGCGGCGGTGGGAGCGGCGGTGGCGGTCTGGGGCAGCCAGAGCGCGACCGCGACGGCGGCGGCGGTGCCACCGGCGAGCCGGAGGAGTTCGCGGCGGGTGAGGTGGTCTTGGCCGGGGATTCGGGTTCTGGTTCTGGTTCTGGAGGACATCGGTGGCCCCTTCCAACGGCGTACGAGCCGGGCGGGAAACAGATTTACATCGTTGGTACAACGTTGTAAATACGCCGAAGGTCGGGGGGCGGAGTGGGGTGCGGACCAGTGGAACCGCAGGTCCGGTGCGCATTTCGGACCCGGCGGAGGCGACCCGGCCAGGCACGGCGGCCGCGCCGGGGAATGCGGCTCGGTCCGGGCGATCTCGGTCGGGCGCAGAGCCCACCGCGCGGGCGCGCCACACGGTCGCTCGAAACCGGCGGAGCCCTACGCGGGCCCAGCCGCCCGCCCCACCGAGCGCGGCAACCGAGCGAGCAGCCCTCGCGACCCAAGCCCGGCAAGGCGCCAACGGCGCGGGCGCCTCCCCAACCGGCCAAGCCTGCGCGGCTCAACCGCCGCACCCACGAGCGCGGCAACCGAACGAGCAGGCAGCGCACGCCCCCACAGCCCAAACCCGGCAAAGCGCCAAACGCGGGCGCCACCCCGACCGGCCAAGCCCGCGCGGCCCAGCCGCCGCACCCACGAGCGAGCAGGCAGAGCAGCCGCGCAAGCCTCCGCGGCTCAGGCCGGCGAGGCGCAGCGGCCCACCGCGGGTGCGTCCCTGAGCGGCCAAGCCCGTGCGGGCAGGCGCGTGCGCCCGATCAGGCCGTGCGGCTCGGCCGGTCCGACAGCGGCCACACGTACGGCAGGTCCGGCGGTACCCCCGGGAACCGCGTCCCGTAGTGCTCCGGGTCCTTCCGCACCAACGCCGACTGGTGGCTGCGGTGGAGCGCTTCGTCGCCCAGCCACGGTGGCACGTCACCCGCCTCCGTCAGCTCCTGCTGGCTGCGGATCCCCGTGCTGCTCACCGATCGGGTGAACTCCTCCCCCAGTTTCGCCGCGCACGTGTCCGCCGCGCCCAGTTCGCACCACACCGCGCAGACCTCGAGGCCGTAGCGGGTCAGCGCTTCCTCGTAGCCCGTCCACATCTTCGCCGCCGGGTGGTGGCGCCAGCCGTAGCCGGGGATCACCAGCGCGCGGAGGACCTGGAGCGCCTCCACGCGCTGCTTTCCCAGGCGGCGGCGGTCGAGCGTGCGGGCGCTGGCGGTGAAGCCGGCGCACGGCAGGAACGTCTGCATCCGGTCCGGGTACCCCGCATCCGGCCGCCGATGCGCCGAAGGTCCGGCGGCCCCGGTCGCGGGGCCGCCGGAGGAGGGTCACCGCGAGCCGCTGCGGCCCCGCGCCGCGACGGCCGCTTCCGGTTCGACGCTCACCCGCGGACGCAGGGGCCGGGCTTCGAGGCCCTCGACGTCGATGACCAGGAACCAGTGGGCGTTGGCCGGGATGTGGATCTTGAACATCGGTGCGGTGGCCACTCCGCCGTGCATCCGGTAGTACTGCCGGCGCCGGTAAGCCTGGAAGTTGACCGCGGTCAGCAGCCGCACGTTGGCCATCGCGTCCAGGCGGACAGTGACCACCGCGTCTCTTCGCACCTTCCCGAGGTCGAACACGCTCGCTTCCATTTCGTCCCTCTTCCACGCTGGGGTTTTTCGGTCGGATTCGGCGGTCGCGGGCAGCGCGGATCGCGCCGCGGAGCACACGACGGACGGAAGATCGGGAAGCGGCTAGCCGGGCCCGGTGCCCGGTTTGCACGGCCGCCACAGCGGCACGAAATCGCCGTGCGCCCCGGGGGACGCGCGGAAGCGGTGCGGGGCCGGGCCGCCGGTCAGGAAGCCGAGCGGGATCCCGGCGCCGGCGGCGGTGGCCTCGGAGGAGGGCACGGGCGAGCTTGGGTGCGCCGGGGAGTTCCCGGGACGGTGGGTGCCGTCGTGGCTCGCTGCGCTCCGGTGCGGCTTGACGACGACGCGCGCGGCACAGGGGCGCGCTCGCTGGGCGGCCTTCGCCGGCGCCAGGACGGACCGGCGAGCCTGATCCGGTGGGGCGCCGATCGCCGCGGGTTGGCCGGGCACGATCACTTCGCGGACGACGGAGCCGGACGTGGGTGGTTCGACGGCCCCGGGCGCGCCGACGGGCGGCACGGTCTTGCCGGTGGGCTCGTTCACGACGGGCGAGGTGACCGGCTTGGCCAGGTCACTCGGCAGAGCGGAGACGATCGGTTCGAGCACCGGGGCGGCCGCCCCGGTCACCGGGGAAAGCAGCGACTTCGCGACAGCGGTGACGGGCGCGAGAACGGGAACGACGGGACGCACGACACCGGCAACGACCCGCGACACCGGCGCCACGAGCTCGGACCCGCTGATCGGCGAGACGGCAGAGCCCACGCCCCGCGCAATCGGCGCCACGGTACGGGCGGCTTCACCCACGGTCCCGACGGCGCCGGCCACCGGCGCAGACGAAACAGCCGCACCCACGGCGCGCCCCGCCGTCCCGGCGACAACCGTGGCGCCCGTGGTGACGGGTGAGGCCACCACCCGCGCCCTCGGCCCGGCAGAGGGCGCGCCCCCGGCCGCCGCCCCCGAGCTCGTCGCAACAGGCGAGGCGGCCGCCTTCGCCGTCGTGGCGACGCCCCGGCTCCCCGCCGCAACCACCCGCCCGACGGCGTGCGGCACTAGCGAATCCGACCCCACCGCACCCGCCACGGCATCGCCGGCTCCGGAGACCACCGCCGCCGCATCGGCACGGTCCGACGTCAACCAGAACACCAGCCACAGGCCGGCCACCGCGCCCGCCAGCACCAGCAGCCTGCGGGCGGCGACGGACGCGCCGCCCACCTCGCGAGCCCCGGTCACTTCGGCGAACCTCCACGGTGAGAACAGGACTGGGACGTACCCTCCAACGCCTGCTGCCACACCCCCGCAACGGCCCGTCCGGCGCTTCCACTCGTCCGGCCTAGCGGTTCCCGCTCAGCGCGCCGGACCTGCGGCTCCACTCGGCCGAGAGCGATCGACCAGGTGTCCCCTCCGCCGTACCTCCGCGGAAATCAGGCTTCCCGCCGGCCCGAGAGGGCGCCCAACGCCGTGACTCCGTGCTGGAGGCCCTCGCGGAAGGTCGCCCGCTGGCCCGGGCTCAAGTCGGCCAGCAGCGCGTTCTCCAGCTCCGCGACCGCCGGTGCGCACCCCGCGAGCAGCTCGCGGCCCGCGTCGGTGAGGCCGGCCAGCAGGACGCGCTTGTTGCCCGCCTTCGGCGTGCGCGCGATCAGGCCACGTTTCTCCAGCGCCAGCACCATTTCGTGCATCGTCTGCGGTCGCAGGAACGACCGGCGGGCCAGCTGCGCCGACGACAACGCGCCGCTGGCCTCCAGGACGCTCAGCGCCGTGTACTGCAGCGTGGTGAGCCCGAGCGGCCGCAGGGCGTCGTCGAGCAGCGCCCTGATCACCAGCTCCAGCCGCTTGACCAGGTAAAGGGTCAGCGGCGCGCCGGCGGGCTGCTCCTGGGCCGAGGTGCTCACGGCGCCCATCATGGCACGCGGGCGCCGCTATGCTCCGATCATGGACCTCGGTCGGCAGCTCCGCGTGCGGCAGGCGTTCGACACCTTCTTCGGCACCGCGGAACCGCCGGACGGCAACCCCGTCCTTGAGCTCTTCCACCGCACCGCGGAAACCGTTCCCGCGTACCGGAAGTTCCTTCGGGAACACGGCATCGAGCCCGCGACCGTCCAGTCCATCGCGGACTTCCGGGCGCTGCCGCTCACCGACAAGGCCGGTTACCACCGCAAGTACCCGCTGCCGGAGCTGTGCCGCGGCGGCACCTTCGCGGGCAACGACATGATCGCCGTCTCCTCCGGCTCCAGCGGCCACCCGACGATCTGGCCGCGGGCCCTCGAAGACGAGCTGCACGTCGCCCGGCGGTTCGAGACCGTCCTGGCCGGCGCCTTCGAGGCCGACCGGCGCAGCACCCTCGCCGTCGTCTGCTTCCCGCTCGGCACCTGGGTCGGCGGGCTGTTCACCACGGCGTGCGTGCGGCACCTCGCCGCCAAGGGGTGCCCGATCACCGTGGTCGCGCCGGGCAACAACAAGGCCGAGATCCTGCGGGTGCTGCCCGAGCTCGCGCCGCACTTCGAGCAGGTGGTGCTGCTGGGCTACCCGCCGTTCGTCAAGGACGTCGTCGACACGGGCCTGGCCGCGGGTGTCGACTGGCCCGCGTACGCGATCAAGCTCGTGCTCGCCGGCGAGGTGTTCAGCGAGCAGTGGCGGGAGCTGGTGGCCCGGCGGGCCGGGATCGCCGACCCGGTCCGCCACGTCGCGTCGTTGTACGGCACCGCCGATGCCGGCGTGCTCGGCACCGAAACGCCGCTGTCGGCGGGCATCCGCCGGTTCCTCGCCGGCCGCCCGGAGCTGGCGCGCGAGCTCTTCGGCGACGCGCGGCTGCCGACGCTGGTGCAGTACGACCCGGCGAGCCGCTTCTTCGAGGTGCACGAAGGCACCCTGGTCTTCAGCGGCGACGGCGGCATCCCGCTCATCCGCTACCACATCGCCGACGACGGCGGGCTCCTGTCGCACGCGGAGCTGCTCGCGTTCTGCGCACGGCACGGCTTCACCCCGCCACCGGGTCCCGACCTGCCGTTCGTGTACGTGTTCGGCCGCTCGCTGTTCACGGTGTCGTTCTTCGGCGCGAACGTCTACCCGGAGAACGTGACCGTCGGCCTGGAGCAGCCCGGCATCAGCGACACGGTGACGGGCAAGTTCGTCGTCGAGTCGGTCGAGGACGCCGACCGCGACCGCCGCCTGCGCGTGACCGTGGAGACGGCGCCGGGCGCCACCGCGGACGCCGGCCGCATCGCGGAGGCGGTGCGCACTCAGCTCGTGCGGTTGAACAGCGAGTTCGCCCACTACGTCCCGGCCGAGCGGCAGCTGCCGCAGATCGTCCTGCGGCCGGCGGGCGACCCCGAGTACTTCCCGGTCGGGGTCAAGCACCGCTACACGCGGCCGAGCTAGGGCCGCGCGAGCTTGCGGAACCGTTCCCGGCGCTCGTCGGCCGACGAGCCGTCGGCGATGTCGTCGTCGAACCACGAACACAGGGCCGCCCACAGTTCCGCGCGGGCCGCGAAATCGTCCACCGGGGTCTGCTCGAGTTCGGCCACGTCCGCCAGCAGGTGGTCCAGGCGGCGGTCGCACAGCCGGACGTACTCGCGGACCACGATGTTCGCGTCGAGGTCGGTCCTGGCGCGGGGGCCGGCCGCCCCGCGCAGCTGGGCGTGCAGGCTTTCCTCGCAGTACAACGGGAATCCGGCGATCGAGCCCGGGTAGCCGCACTCGGCCGCCCACTCGCGGAACGCGCAGATCGCCTGGTAGCGCGTGTACCAGTCCTGCTTGCCCGCCGCCAGGTTCGCCAGCTTGCGCCAGGCGTCGCGGTCGGCCGAGCGCCAGCGGTCGAGCGTGCGGCCGTCCGGGCGCGGTCCCTCGTCGAGGGCGCGGCCGCGCCAGAAGTGCGCCCGGCAGCCCGCGATCTCGGCGACCAGCCGCCGGACGTAGCCGACCTGCTCCCAGACGTGCGCGCGCTGCGGCCGCAGCGGCGCCGCCCGGTCCGGGGAGAACGTCACCATCTCGAACCCGCGGAACAGCTCGTGGCCGCGCAGTGCCGCGAGGTCCGGGTCCTCCCCCATCACCCACGAGCGGCGCTCCGGCAGCCGCCCGCTGTGGCTGATCGTCGCCGCGTGGTAGAGCTCGCGGACCGCGCGGCGGGCCACCTCGTCCCGCGCTTCGCCCAGCAGACGCGGGTTGCGCGCGCGGTCGCGCAGGTCTCGCTCGCCGCGCGGGCCGACTTCGAGCATCGCGACCGCGTACACGCTCGCGGCGTTGTAGCACTCCTCCCACGAGCGGCGCGGCCCGGCGGCTTCGACGGTGTCGTCGAGCGCCTGCGGGTCCGGCGGCCAGCGCCGGTCCGGGCAGACGTCGGCCAGCCGGACGCGGCTGCCGGGGTAGGCGGGCTGCGGCTCGGGCACCGCGCCGGTGACCGGCTCGACGTCGGCCATCGCGCGCCGCAGCACCCGACCAGACCAGGGACAGGTCGAGGGCGCGGTTGGTCAGCTGCCGCCAGCTGCGCCGCCAGCGGCGGGTGAACCGGCGGTAGTCCTCGACGAGCCGCTCGATCTCGTACTGCGACAGCGCGCAGAAGTACGACCGCATCTCCGCGGCCCGCTGGTTGTACTCGGCCAGCTGCGCCGGGGTCGCCTCGCTGACCAGCAGCTCTTCGACCGGCACCTTGAGCACCCGCCGGTGCAGCTCGAGCCGCTTCTCGCGCGGGATCGCGTACGGGCGCGTCCGGACGTCGAGGTCGACGTACCGGCGGAACCGCAGCTCGATCGCGGCCCGCAGCTCCGCGCGGCGCTGTGCCCGCGCGTCGCCGGGGACGCCCGCGGTGGTCCGCCGCACCCACCAGGACCCGGCCACGGAGTCGCCGTGGCCGAGCACCAGCGCGTGCCGGTAGCGGGCGATGAGCAGGGCGACGTCGCGGCCGCGGCCGGCGTGGCGCGGCTGGCGGGCGAAGTCCGGGCCGATCCACCAGCGGGCCAGCCGCGCGTGGCCCCGGCTGCAGACGGTGATGACGTCGTCGTAGGTGGCGAGCGCGTCCAGGTGCAGGTCGAGCTGTTCCTGCAGGGCGGCGATCTCGAGTCTGATGTAGACGTTCGCCGGGTCGAGGCTGACCGCGCGGTAGTACTCCGCGAGGGCCTCGTCGTAGCGGCGGTAGGTGATGAAGTGGTTGGCGCGCTGGTAGGCGTCGAAGAGCTCGTACGGGATCTTCGCGCCGCGCCAGGCGGCCCAGTGGATGTTCGAGCGGACGTAGGCGCTGCGCGGGATGACCAGTGCGGCCACCGCGTTCGCCGCCCGGTGCAGCACGCGCGGCCAGTTCGCGTCTTCGATCACCAGCGGGCTCGCAGCGAACCGCGGGACGCGCACGAGCTCCAGGATCAGCTGGTGCCGGCCCGGGGTGTTGCCGGGCCGGACGGTGCCGGTGACGGTGAACGCGGCGGGCGGCTGGGCGAGCCGGATCACCTTGGTGACCGCCTTCCACCAGCCCTCCGCGGCGTCGCCGGCGTGCTCGACGATCTGGAGGAAGTCGTAGGAGCTGCCGGCGCCGGGGACCGGCGTCGGGGTGTAGAGCCGGGAGTCGTTGAGGAACCGCTTGAAGGTGGCGGTCAGCTCGACGGCGGAGTCGACCTCGCGGTCGTGGCTGCCTTCGGGCCGTTCGTCGACGAACACCCGGATGTCGATCTGGTTGGCCCGGTAGGCCGCGGCCTCCAGCCGCGCCCGGCCGACGAAGTACAGCGTCAGGACGGCGGAGACGAGCACCACGGACGTCTGCAGCACGGTCCAGGTGATCACGGTGGCGACCTTCGGGTCCCGCACGAACGTCCACGCCTGGAAGAACGGCAGGTAGGGCACGACGGCGAAGCCGGCCGCGACGAGCCCGGCCGTCACCGCCGCCAGCCACCACCGGATCCGGTGAGCCGCGGGCAGTTCCGCCTGGTCGAAGCCACCGAGCCGGCGCCCGTGCACCATCGATCACCCCCTGGTGTCAGGTTACTCGCCGAGAGGGTGCATTTCGTTACGGCCCGTTATCCGCGGGCTCGGCGATCACCGGGAGTGCCCGCCGGGCCGAGCCGCCTCCTTCACGATCCGTGGTGCATTTTTCACCGGTTCCCGCGCCACCTGGTCACTCCCGATGGGTCCGGGTAGTGCAGATGCACTATGCTGGCGGGGCACGGTTGAGCCGTCAGCCGCCGCCGGACGTTCCGCGCCCGGGCCGGTTTGCCGCACCCGTCCCGAGACGTCCGGTTCGCTCCCGCTGCCTGACGAAAGGGTGCCGCGATGGTTCCGGAACCGCGCTCGGCCGACCCCCGGCTCGCCACCACCGACTGGCTCGACGCCGGCGGGCACATGTCCGTGCGCGTGCTCACCCCCGGCCCCCGCACCCTGCTCGTCGAGGCGGTCGGCGAGGTCGACCTCAACACCGCACGCCGCCTCGACAAGGTCCTGCAGGAGCGCGTCCCCGCCCACCTCGACGCCCTCGTCATCGACCTCGCCGGGGTCACGTTCTTCTCGGTCGCGGGGCTGAACTCGCTGCTGCGCGCCCAGCTGCTCGCCGACTCGGCCGGGGCGCGCCTGACCGTGGACGCCGGCGGGTCCCGCGCGGTGCAGCGGCTGTTCACCCTGCTGCCGTCCGACTTCGACTGCGTCGCCGACGTCCGGCCGGTGCCCTGACCGCTCACCTGCGAGCAGCCCACCAGCCCGCTTGACACAGGGCGCTCAGGCGGACGCCCGGCCTCCCAGCCGCCGGACGGCTTCGACGATCGCCGTGTTCGGCGCGCCCTTGACCAGGTATTCGGTGACGCCTGCCGCGGCCAGCCCGGCGATCGAGGCCCGGTCGGCGTAGGCGGAGAAGGCCAGGATCGCGGTGTGCGGGCTGCACCGGGCGATCTCGCGGGCCGCCCGCGCCCCGCCGCCGCCCGGCATCCGGACGTCGAGGACGGCGACCGCGGGCCGGTGCCGTTCGGCGAGCCGGATCGCCTCGTCGGCGTCGCCGGCCACCGCGACCACCGCGATGTCGGGCTCGGCGTCGAGCACCTCCTTGAGGACGTCGCGGATCATCACGTCGTCGTCGGAGATCAGCACGCGCAGTTCGGTCACGGTCCCGGCTCCGTCACGTCGGGCAGCAGCGGCAGCCAGAACTCGACGACGGTGCCTTCGCCGGGCCTGCTGTCCACCGAGAGCCAGCCGTGCGCCGCTTCGGCGCGTTCGTGCATCTCGACCAGCCCGAAGTGGCCCGCGCCCGCCTCGCCCCCGGCGGTGCCGACGCCGTCGTCGGTGATCCGCACCAGGGTCCCGTTGTCCACTGTGGACAGCGTGACCGAGACGCTGGTGGCGCGCGCGTGCCGGTGGACGTTGCTGAGCGCTTCCTGGCAGATCCGGTACACGGTGATCGCCGCTTCCGGCGAGGGTTCGGCGGTGAGCTCGTCCCGCACCTCGTGCGCCAGCCCCCAGCGGCCCGCGACGTCGTCGGTGTAGGCCGAAACCGCCTCCACCAGGCCGTGCCGGTCGAGTTCCGGCGGCCGCAGCCGGGACACCAGGCCGCGCAGCCGGGCGATCGCGGCGGCCACCGACTCGTCGAGGCCGGCGACGGCGCTCGCGTGCGGTTCCGGCAGCCGGGAGGCCAGCAGCTGCAGGCGCATGCCGACGGCCACCATGGACTGGATCGACTCGTCGTGGACGTCCCAGGCGATCCGGCGGCGTTCGACCTCCTGGGCCTCGACGAGGTGCCCGACCAGCCGCCGGCGTTCGCGCAGCGCCTGCTCGGCGTTGCGGCGCTCGGTCATGTCCCGGGTGACCTTGCCGAACCCGTGCAGCCTGCCCTGCTCGTCGTACAACGCCGTGATCACCACGTTCGCCCAAAACCGGGTGCCGTCCTTGCGGACCCGCCACCCCTCGTCCTCCAGCCGCCCCTCGGCCATCGCCGTCTCCAGCTCCCGGGCCGGCTTCCCCGCCGCCACGTCCTCGGCCGGGTAGAAGACCGAAAAGTGCTGCCCGATGATCTCCTCCGCCGCGTACCCCTTGATCCGCTGGGCACCGGCGTTCCAGCTCGAGATGTGGCCGCCGGTGTCCAGCATGAAGATGCCGTAGTCCTGGACGCTCTGGACGAGCAGGCGGAACCGTTCCTCGCTCTCCCGCAGCGCCAGCTCGGCCTCGCGGCGCTCGGTCACGTCCCGGGTGACCTTCCCGAACCCCCGCAGCAGCCCCTCCCCGTCGTACAACGCCGTGATCACCACGTTCGCCCAGAACCGGGTGCCGTCCTTGCGGACCCGCCACCCCTCGTCCTCCAGCCGCCCCTCGGCGACCGCCGTCTCCAGCTCCCGGGCCGGCTTCCCCGCCGCCACGTCCTCCGCGGGGTAGAAGACCGAGAAGTGCTGCCCGATGATCTCCTCCGCCGCGTACCCCTCGATGCGTTCCGCCCCCGCGTTCCAGGTCGAGATCCGGCCCCCGGTGTCGAGCAGGAAGATCCCGTAGTCCAGCACGCCCTGCACCAGCAGGCGGAACCGGTCGTCGTCCATGCGGCCACTCTGCCGGATCGCCGCGCACCCGGCACGACCACGGGACCGGCGCTCAACCCGCGAGTTCGGCGGAGGAGGCGGGCAGGACGCACCAGACCACCTTCCCGCGGCCGTGCGGTGCGCTCCCCCGCACCGACGACAGCCGGTCGACGAGGGCGAGGCCCCAGCCGCCGTCGGTCCCCGGGTGCCGCCGCACCGGGAACTCCGGGTTGTCGTCGAAGACCTCGACCCGGATGTCCGTCCCCTCCACGCTCAGCCGCAGGACCGGGTGGCCGTCGCCGTGGCGCAGGGCGTTCGTCGCCAGCTCGGTGACGACCAGCAGCGCGTCGTCGACGGCGGGGCCGTCCCCGATCCAGGCCAGGAGGGCCAGCCGCGTGACGCGGCGGGCGACGGCGAGGCTGTCCGGCGCGTCGGACAGCACGCACTCCGCGGTGAGGGGGGCAGACGTGGTCACGGTGCCAGCCTGCGGGAAACGCACCCGGCGGCGCGAGATGCAAAAGCCCCCCTCGGCCTGGTGCAGATGCATCAGCCGATGAGGCCCTCCCGGCGGGCCACCGCGACGGCTTCGAGCTTCGAGCGCGCGCCGAGCTTCTCCAGCACCCGCTGGACGTGGTTGCGCGTGGTGTTGCGGGAGACGCCGAGCCGTCGGCCGATCTCCTCGGTGGTCGCGCCTTCGGCGAGCAGGTCGAGGGTTTCGCGTTCCCGCGCGGTCAACGCCGTGCCGCCCGTGCTGCGGCCGGTGAGCCGGTCGAAGACGTCCGACAGCAGGTCCGGGTCGAAGACCACGCCGCCGGCGGCCACGTCCCGCACCGCGGTTTCGAGGACGCCGAGCTGGGAGGACTTCAGCAGCAGCCCGGCACCGCCCGCCTTGGCCACCT
Organism: Amycolatopsis sp. Hca4; assembly: GCF_013364075.1. Classification (GTDB taxonomy): domain Bacteria; phylum Actinomycetota; class Actinomycetes; order Mycobacteriales; family Pseudonocardiaceae; genus Amycolatopsis. Next base: position 10,910,857 of record NZ_CP054925.1, on the reverse strand, counting down.
GCACGGCGATCGCCGGGGTCGCGTCGCCGGTCAGCACCAGCACCCGCGCCCCGCCCGCCCCGAGCTGCGCGACGATGCCGAGGGCGTCGCCGTCGGCGAGCCGCCGGTCCAGCAGCACGACGTCCGGGGCGTGTGCCAGCACGTCGGCCACGGCTTCCGCCCGTGACCGGGCCCGGCCGACCACGGTGATCCCGTCGGCGCGGTCGAGGGCCAGCTGCAGCGCCTCGGCCACCATGTCGTGGTCCTCCACGAGCAGGACGCGAACGGGTCGGGACGGGTCGGCGCTGCTCACGGTGTTCCCTCACTCCGGTGGTGGCTGCCCGCCCATCCTAGGCGCCCGGGTGGGGGATCGCCGCGGGTCACCAGGTGGGCGGACTCGACCGGAGCAGCCCTTCGGGGCCGGTGACGGGCAACCAGTCCACGAGGTCCTCGTGGTGGCCCGCCCTCCGGAACACCGGCGGCCGGAACGAGCCGGCGGGCGGCCCGGCGACCCGCAGCACCTCGAGGAACCGGGCGACCGCGCGCGGGGCGGGCAGCACCTCCGGGCCGCCGAGGTAGGCGAGCAGCTTCGGCGCGCCACCCGCGGGCTCGGCGACCACCGACCAGCCGTGCACCTCGTCCCAGATCAGGGCGAGGTCGTGGTCCGCGAGCGTCCGGTCGAGGGCGACGTACCCGGAGGCGGGCACGTCGAGGTCGAGCGAACACGACTCGAAGCCGACGCCGACGGCCCGCGCGACCCGGGCCAGGTAGGCGCGCAGCCCCCGGGCGAAGTGGTATTCGACGTCCCTGCCGAAGCCGATGAGCGTGTTCATGGTTTCCGCCTCCCGCGCCCGCTGCAGGCGCGGGATACCCGATCGGGCGGGTGATCACACCTTTGTGGTCATTCTTCGATCGCGCCGCCGATGGCCCGCAGGTGTGCGCGGAAAGTCAAGCCCGGATTCGTTTCCCTGGCCGCCAGGAAGGCGCCGAACCGCAGCTGCTCGCGCAACGGTTCGCCGCCGCGGATGCGGTCGGCCTGGTGGCGTTCGGTGTCGCGGATGCCTTCGGCGAGGGTGAACAAGTCACCCGCACGGGCCAACGGGACGAAGAGGACGCCGTCGTCGTCGCCGAGGACGAGGTCGGCGGGCCCGATCCGCCAGGTCCCGACGACCGCTTCGGCCAGGCCGCCGTCGACGCGCGGCCCGAGGCTGAGCGGGCCGGTGGGCAGCGAGCCGAGGCTGAACACGGGCAACCCGATCGCGCGGATGTCCGCGGTGTCGCGGTGCAGGCCCCAGATCACCACGCCGGACAGCCCGGCCGCCCGCGCTTCGAGGACGACGAGGTCGCCGACGCAGCTTTCGTCGAGCCGCCCGCCGTTGTCGACCACCAGCACCCCACCCCCGGGGGCCCGCTCGAACGCCTCGAGGAAGACGTCGACGCTGCCGACGTGCCGGGCCGGAACGGCGGGGCCGAACAGCCTGCTGCCGGGCACCACGGCCCGCGTCGCCGCCGGCGCGCACCGCACCGGCAGCCCGGCCCGGATGCAGGCGTCGGCGAGGTGGGCGGTGGTCAGCGTCGCGAAGCGCTGCCTGAGTCCTTCGTGCTCCATGCGCCGAATCTAGCCAGCGGTCTCCGCGGTCAGCCACGCCAGGTAGTCCGCGCTGCCGCCGACGATCGGGGTGGCGACGACTTCCGGGAGGTCGTAGCCGTGCAGCTCCCGGAGCCGTTCGGTGAGCGCGGGCACGCGCTCGGCGGTGGTCTTGATCTCGACCCGCCACTCCTGGTCGGTCTGCACCGCGCCCTCCCACCGGTAGACGCTGGTGATCGGGCCGACGACCTGGGCGCAGGCGCCCAAGCGGGCTTCCACCACCCGGGTGGCGAGTTCGCGGGCCGCTGCTTCCGAGTCCGTCGTGGACGTCACGATCACGTGTTCCGGCGCCATACCCGCGAGGCTACCGGCGCAGCCGGTGCATGGCCGCGGCACCGAGCAGCGGGCCGATCGCCAGCACCGGCACCGCCGCCCGCCAGCCGACCGCGCCGGCCAGCAGCGGCAGCAGCTGGATCGTGCCCGCGCTCAGCAGGAAGCCGAACGCCGTCATCGCCGTCAGTGCCGTTCCGACGTACCGGGGATCCGCCGTCTCGGCCAGTGCCGCCGAGAACTGGCCCGAGTCCGCGATCACCGCCACGCCCCACACCAGCAGCACCGGCAGCAGCCACGCCGTCCCGGACACCGGGAACGACAGCACCGCACAGCCGCCGCTCACCAGCATCGCCGTCATCGCCACGACCGTCCGGCCGCAGCGGTCCGACAGCGCGCCGCCCGCCACGCACCCGGCTGCGCCACAGAGACCGATCACCACGAACGCCGTCGAGCCGCCCGGCCCGCCGGTCGCCGCCAGGTACGCCGACAGCCACGCCCACAGCGCGTAGAGCTCCCACATGTGCCCGAAGTACCCGAGGCACACCAGCCGCTGGCGGCGGTCGGCCGCCATGCGCAGCAGGTAGCGGGGTTGCCACGGGGGTGCTGCCGCCAGGTCCGGGCCCGGCCGGACGAACACCCCCGAAACCGCGGCACCCACCGCCAGCACGGCGGAACCGAGCAGGACCGCCCGCCAGTGCACGGGTTCCAGCGTCACCAGCAGGCTCGGCAGCGCCGAGCCGACGGTCAGTGCCCCCAGCAGCACCCCCAGCGCGATCCCCCGCCGACGCGGGAACCACGACACCACCACCTTCATCCCGACCGGGTAGACGCCGGCGAGGGCGAAGCCGGTCGCGAACCGCAGCGGGACGGCGAGCCCGGCGCACCAGGGCAGGGCCGCGGTGGCCGTCGCCGCCAGCAGGGCGCTGACCGCCATCAGCCGCGGCGGCCGCACGCGGTCGGCGAGGTTGAGGGCGGCCGAAGCGACCGCGCCGCAGGCGAAACCCAGCTGGACGGCGGCCGCCAGCAGGATCGCCTGCTCCCCCGCCACCCCCCGTTCGGCGCGCAGCGCAGGCAGCACCGCCGAGGCGGAGAACCAGACGCTCATCGCGCACACCTGCACCACGGCGAGCAGCGTCAGCTGCCGCGTGCCCGTCGCGGGCCGGAGGATGATCACCCGCTCCACTTGCGGTCACCGCCCGGCCGGCGTCAACGGGGCCACCCGTGCCGTCACACCATGGGCTGGAAAACCTCCCACATCGCGGACGCGGATTCATCCGGAATTCGAGACAGCGCAACCGTTCGGCGGCCAGGATGGGCGGCGCCCCGTTCCCCGACGTGAGGATCCGAGGATGCGCCGCCTGCCCGCGCTCGCCACCGCCGCTCTGACCGCCGCCTTGCTCACCCCCGCCACCGCTCACGCCGCGAGCCCGCCGTTCCCCTCGTCGGTCTTCCGCGCGACCCACAACAGCTACTCCGGCAACGTCGACGGCGCCAAGAACTCCCTCGCCTACCAGCTCGACCACGGCGTCCGGTTCCTCGAGCTCGACGTGCACGACAACGGCTACGCGAGCTCGCTCGACTACGCCGTGGGGCACGATTCGCCCGGCAACCTCGTCGACCACGGCGGTGGCAACCCGGCGTCGAACAGCCTCCGCGACTGGCTGGCCGTCGTGAACGGCTGGTCGGTGCAGCACCCCGCCGCCGCGCCGATCGTCGTAATGCTCGACCTCAAGGACGACCTGACCGACAACCCGTCCTTCGCCGCCGGCAACCTGACCGCGCTCAACCAGGAGCTGGAGTCCGTCTTCGGCTCGCGGTTGCTGAAGGCGCAGGACTACCCGGCGGCGCAACCGGACGTCGACGCGCTGCGCGGACGTGTGCTGCCGCTGCTGTCGGGCGACGGCGGCTCCCGCACGGAGTACAAACGCGACGTCGGCTACCACCCGGCGGTCGCGCTGAACGGGCGTGGCCAGGTCGTCGAGGTGCACGACTCCGGGGCGGGCGCGCTCTGGTACTGGACCGGGACCTACGGCGCCGACGGCCGGGTCACCTGGTTGCGGCACGGCAAGTACGACAGCGGCCAGACGCCGGCCGTCGCGCTGAACGACAACGGCGACCTGGTCGAGGTGCACCAGTCCCAGGGCGCGTCGACGCTCTGGTACCACGTCGGCAAGCTCGGCGCGGACGGCGAGATCACCTGGCAGGCGAGCCACCAGTACGACAACGGCGTCCTGCCGACGGTCGCCTTCACCGACGGCACGCACCTGCGGGAAATCCACAAGAGCCAGAACAACAGCCAGAACTGGGCCTGGGACGGCGTGCTCGCGGGCACAACGGTCTCGTGGACCGGCAACGCCAAGACGTCCGAAGCCCGGTTCGCCAAGGCGACGTCGGCGAGTGCCGGCCGCACGGTCTCGGTGTGGACGGGCGCGGACGGCCCGACCTCGGCCCAGACGCTGCGCGCCGACACCGACCGGGTGGCAGGCGACCGGATCCGCTACCGCCAGGTCGCGTTCGACGAGTTCCAGAAGGGCGACAGCGCGGAGCTGCAGCAGGGCGCGCTGTTCTACGCCGCACCGGCAACGGAGTCCGCGTTCATCACCGCGGCCCGGCAGGCAGGCCGCCTGGTCCGCGGCTGGGACTTCGACGCGGCGAGCCAGGCCACGACTCCCCTGGCGAACTACCCGGCGACCAACCACCCGTACGACAGCTGGTACCAGACGCTGCTGGCGAACAACGGCGCCGTCGAGTAGGGCCCGAGGGGGCCGGAACTGTCGGTGCCCTCCGGCAGCGTGGAAAACGGGGGGCACCCCCGAGGGCTGACGGGCGCTGACGGCCACCGTCAGCGCTTCGCCAGGGGGCGGTAAGCCGCCCTGGTGAAGCTCGGCGGCATGGACAACCGCACCGTTCTCATCTCCGGCGCGAGCATCGCCGGGCCCGCTCTCGCCCTCCTGCTCGCCCGCTCCGGCTGGACCGTCACCGTCGTCGAACGCGCGCCCGCGCTGCGGCCCGGCGGGCAGGCCGTCGACTTCAAAGGCGCCACCCACCGGACCGTCCTCGACCGCATGGGTGTCCTCGACGACGTCCTGCGCCGCCGGACCGGCGGGCAGGACCAGACCATCGTCGACGCCGCCGGGCGGCCGCGGGCCGTGATCCCCGGCGAGTTCACCGGTGGTGACATCGAGATCCGCCGCGGCGACCTGGCCGAGATCCTGTACGCGCACACGGACTGCGAGTACCTCTTCGGCGACACCGTCACGTCCTTGACCGAGACCACCGGCGGCGTGGAAGTCACCTTCGAACACGCCCGGCCGCGCCGATTCGACCTGGTCGTCGGCGCCGACGGGATCCACTCGACCGTCCGGCGGCTGGCGTTCGGCCCGGAGCGCGACCACGTGCGGTACCTCGGCTACCACTACGCCCTCGCCGAGCTCGGCGAAGACCTCGGCAGCGGCGACGCGCAGATGTACAACGAACCGGGCCGGATGGCCGCGGTCGGCGGCCCGAAGGCGTCGGCGTTCTTCGTGTTCGCCTCACCGGAACCGGACCACGACCGCACCGACACCGGCCGGCAGCGGCAGCTGCTGGTGGACGCCTACCGGGGCGCGGGCTGGCGGGTGCCGGAGCTGATGGCCCGGATCCCGCAGGCGCGCGAGTTCCACCTCGACTCGCTCAGCCGGGTCACGATCGACCGCTACTCCCGCGGCCGGGTCGTCCTGCTCGGTGACGCCGCCTACGGCAACACCCTCGGCGGCTTCGGCACCGGGCTGGCCGTCGTCGGGGCGTACGTGCTCGCGGGTGAGCTCCGCGCCGCCGGCGGCGAGCACCGGGTCGCGTTCGCCCGCTACGAGGAGCTGATGCGGGACTACGCGAAGGTGTCGCAGCGCGGCAGCGCGGGCCCGTTCCTCGCGCCGCCCACGCCGCTGCGGATCAAGCTGCGGGACTGGACGTTCAAGTCCCGCTTCCTGCTCGGCCTGCTGCTCAAGGCGACCGACCGGTTCGCCACGGACATCGAGCTGCCGGACTACGCCTCGGGGTCGTAGGCCAGGTTCGGCCGCAGCCACTGCTCGACCTCGGCGACCTCGACGCCCTTGCGGCGGGCGTAGTCCTCGACCTGGTCGCGGCCGAGCCTGCCGACGGTGAAGTAGCGGGAGTCCGGGTGGGCGAAGATCAGCCCGGACACGCTCGCCGCCGGTGTCATCGCGAACGACTCGGTCAGGTCCATCCCGAGCTCGCCCGCCTCCAGCAGCGCGAACAGCTCGCGCTTCTGGCTGTGGTCGGGGCTGGCCGGGTAGCCGAGGGCCGGGCGGATGCCGCGGAACCGCTCCGCGTGCAGGTCCTCCAGCTTCGGCTGCGCGTCCGGCTCGAACCAGTCGCGGCGGGCCCGCAGGTGGATGTGCTCGGCGAACGCCTCGGCGAGCCGGTCGGCCAGCGCCTTGACCATGATGGCGCGGTAGTCGTCCTGCTCGGCTTCGTAGCGCGCGGCCAGCGCCTCGGCACCGTGGATGGCCACCGCGAAGCCGCCGAGGTGGTCGCCGATCGGGGCGATGTAGTCGGCCAGGCAGCGGTTCGCGCGGTCCTCCGGCTTGGCCGTCTGCTGCCGCAGCATCGGGAACTTGACGTGCGCGAAGTCGCCTTCGAGCAGGATGTCGTCGCCTTCGCTGTGCGCGGGCCAGAACGCGTACGCGCCCTTCGCGGTGAAGCTGCCGTCGGCGATGATCTGGTCGAGCAGCGTGTTCGCGTCGTCGAACAGCTCGCGGGCGACCGGCTGCTCCAGGATGGCCGGGTACTTGCCCTTGAGCTCCCAGGCCAGGAACAGGAACTGCCAGTCGATCATCTCGCGCAGTTCCGCGATGCCCGGCTCGACCACGCGCCGACCGGTGAACACCGGGGTCGGCAGGCCGTCGAAGGCCACCTTTTCGGGGTTCGCGCGAGCCTGCTCGAGGGTGAGCATCGGGCGGCGCTGCTTGCTGGCGTGCTGCTCGCGCAGCACTTCCTGGTCGGCCCGGTTCTTCGCGGTCAGCGCGATCGAGCGGTCCGGGTCGAGCAGGTCGGAGACGACGCCGACCACGCGCGAGGCGTCGAGCACGTGCACCGTCGCGTTGTCGTAGGCCGGGGCGATCTTGACCGCGGTGTGCTGCTTGGACGTCGTCGCGCCGCCGATGAGCAGCGGCATCTTCAAGCCGCGCCGCTGCATTTCGGTGGCGACCGCGACCATCTCGTCCAGCGACGGCGTGATCAGCCCGGACAGCCCGACCGCGTCGGCGCCTTCGGTCACCGCGGTGTCGAGGATCTTGCCGGCCGGCACCATCACGCCGAGGTCGATGACCTCGTAGTTGTTGCAGCCCAGCACGACCCCGACGATGTTCTTGCCGATGTCGTGGACGTCGCCCTTGACCGTGGCCAGCACGATCTTGCCCTGGCCGCCGGCCGAGGCCAGCCTGCCCTCCTGGCGCGCCTTCTCCTTCTCCGCCTCCATGAACGGCTCGAGGTAGGCGACCGACCGCTTCATCACGCGGGCGCTCTTGACCACCTGCGGCAGGAACATCTTGCCGGAGCCGAACAGGTCGCCGACGATCTTCATGCCGTCCATCAGCGGGCCCTCGATGACCTCGAGGGGCCGCGCGAACTGCTGCCGCGCCTCTTCGGTGTCTTCTTCGATGTAGTCCACGATGCCGTGGACCAGCGCGTGGGACAGGCGCTCGCCCACCGTGCCTTCGCGCCAGGAGAGGTCCACGACGCGCTTGGTGCCGCTGCCCTTGACGTTCTCGGCGAAGCTGACCAGGCGGTCGGTGGCGTCTTCGCGGCGGTCGAAGAGCACGTCCTCGACCAGCTCCAGGAGGTCCTTCGGGATGTCCTCGTAGACGGCGAGCTGGCCGGCGTTGACGATACCCATGTCCAGCCCGGCCTTGACCGCGTAGTACAGGAACGCCGAGTGCATCGCTTCGCGCACCACGTCGTTGCCGCGGAAGGAGAACGACAGGTTCGAGATGCCGCCGCTGGTCCGCGCGCCGGGACAGCGCTCCTTGATCCGGGGCAGGGCCTCGATGAACGCCTTCGCGTAGCCGTTGTGCTCGGCGATGCCGGTGGCGACGGCGAGGACGTTCGGGTCGAAGATGATGTCTTCGCCCGCGAAGCCCGCCTTCTGCGTCAGCAGGTCGTAAGCGCGGGCGCAGATCTCCACCTTGCGGTCGGCGGTGTCGGCCTGGCCCTGCTCGTCGAAGGCCATCACGACGACGCCGGCGCCGTAGTCGCGGATCGTGCGGGCCTGGGCGAGGAAGGGCTCCTCGCCCTCCTTGAGGCTGATCGAGTTGACCACGCCCTTGCCCTGCAGGCAGCGCAGGCCGGCTTCGAGCACGCTCCACTTGGAGCTGTCGACCATCACCGGGATCCGGGCCACCTCGGGCTCGGTGGCGATCAGGTTGAGGAACGTCGTCATCGCCTGCTCGGATTCCAGCAGGTCGGCGTCCATGTTGACGTCGAGCAGGTTGGCCCCGCCGCGGACCTGCTCCAGCGCGACGTCGACCGCGCCCTGGTGGTCGCCGGATTCGATGAGCCGGCGGAACCGCTTGGAGCCGGTGACGTTGGTGCGCTCGCCGATCATCACGAACCCGGTGTCGGCCCCGATGCCGAACGGCTCGAGGCCGCTGAAGCGCGTGTGCGTGCGCGGCGCCGGCACCTCCCGCGGCGTGACTTCCTTCGCGGCCTCGGCGATCTTCGCGATGTGTCCCGGGGTCGTGCCGCAGCAGCCGCCGACCAGGTTGACCAGGCCTTCGCGGGCGAAGCCGCCGATCAGCCCGGCCGTCTCCTCCGGTGTCTGGTCGTAGCCGCCGAACGCGTTCGGCAGGCCGGCGTTGGGGTGGCAGGCGACGTAGGCGTCGGCGATCCGGGCGAGCTCCTCGACGTGCGGGCGCATCTCCTCCGCGCCCAGCGAGCAGTTCACGCCGACGACCAGCGGTTTCGCGTGCTCGATCGAGCTCCAGAACGCCTCGACGGTCTGCCCCGACAGCGTCCGGCCGCTGAGGTCGACGATGGTCACCGAGATCCACAGCGGCAGCTCCGGCGCGACCTCGCGGGCGGCGGCGATGGCGGCCTTGCAGTTCAGCGTGTCGAAGATCGTCTCGATGAGCAGCAGGTCGACGCCGCCCTCGGCGAGGCCGGCGATCTGCTCGGCGTAGGCGGCCTTGACCTGCTCGAATGTGACCGCCCGGTACGCCGGGTCGTCGACCTTGGGCGACAGGCTGAGGGTGACGTTGAGCGGCCCGATCGAGCCGGCGACGAACTTGCCGCCTGCCTCGTCGGCGGCCTGGCGGGCCAGCTGCGCGCCGCGGACGTTCATCTCGTGGACGTAGGCCTGCAGGCCGTAGTCGGCCTGGCCGATGCTGGTGGCGGTGAAGGTGTTGGTGGTGGTGATGTCCGCGCCCGCGGCCAGGTACTGGCGGTGGACGTCGAGGATGACGTCCGGGCGGGTGAGGTTCAGCAGGTCGGGGTCGCCGGTGACGTCGTGGGTGTGCTCGCCGAAGCGGTCGCCGCGGTAGTCGGCCGGGGTGAGCCCGGCGCCCTGCAGCATGGTGCCCCAGGCACCGTCGAGCACGGCGACCCGCTGGTCGAGCAGCTCACGCAGGCGCGCCTCTGACTGGTGCGGGGTGTTCACCGGCAGCCTCCCTCGGTCGGGAGGCGCCCTTGGTTGGTCATTCCCGGCCGAGCGTGGCGGACCCCGTGGTCCGTTGCAGCGCCTCTCGACCTGTGGTCCACGGTATCGGAAACGGGCCCCGGTACGCCATCCCGCCCCGCCGCCGTGTCCACGGACTGGGACATCTTCTGTCCACAATGGATCATCCGGGTCACCCCGCACCTCCGTCGGCCGATCGCGCGCCACTGCCGCCGCCGAGTGTGACAGCCCGGCATCGAGCCCCCCTCAAGGCCACCCGGAGCAGTCTATCGATTGCGAAGCGTGACGAATCGGCCAGCTTGAAAACTGAAACACGTTCTAATACGCTCCGCGGGTGGACTACGGAATCGTGCTGTTCACCAGCGACCGGGGAATCACCCCGGCAGCCGCGGCGCGCGCCGCGGAGGCCGCGGGGTTCTCGACCTTCTACGTCCCCGAGCACACCCACATCCCGGTGAAGCGCGAGTCACCGCACCCGCGCACCGGGGACGCGTCACTGCCCGACGACCGCTACAGCCGGACACTCGACCCGTGGGTCGCGCTGGCGACGGCGGCCGCGGTCACCGAGCGGATCCGGCTCTCCACCGCCGTCGCCCTGCCGGTCGAAAGCGACCCGATCACGCTCGCCAAGACGATCGCCAGCCTCGACCACCTCTCCGGCGGCCGCGTCACGCTCGGCGCCGGCTTCGGCTGGAACGTCGACGAGCTGACCGACCACGGCGTGCCCGGGAACCGCCGCCGCACCGCGCTGCGCGAGTACCTCGAGGCGATGCGTGCACTGTGGACGGAGGAAGAAGCCGCCTACACCGGGGAATTCGTCTCGTTCGGTCCGAGCTGGGCGTGGCCGAAGCCGGTCCAGGCGCACATCCCGGCGGTGCTCGGCGCGGGTCCGTCCGAAAAGACGTTCCGCTGGATCGCCCGGCACGCCGACGGCTGGCTCACCACCCCGGCCGACACCGACCTGGACGGGCACGTGGCCCTGCTCAAGGGAATCTGGGCCGACGAGGGCCGTGCCGGCGCCCCGCTGATCCACGCGCTCGGCGAGCGGCCGGACCCGGACCGCCTGGCACACCTGGATTCCCTGGGCGTCACCGAGACGATCTTCGGTCTCCCCGACCGCTCCCCGGAAGAAGTCGAGGCGTGGATCGGCCGGCTGGCCGGGAAGCTCACCCCCGCCCCGGCACACTGAAAACCGGCGGGACACGGACGCCTCCGTGCCCCGCCGGCGATCGACCCCCCGGGGTCAGCTCTTGACGGCCGCGACGCCCTGGCGCGCCCGCAGGTCGAGCTCGATCTGCTCCAGCGTGCGGCCCTTCGTCTCCGGCACCAGCCACTTGGTGAGCACGAACAGCACCACGTTGATCCCGGCGAACAGGAACATCGAGCCGCCGATGCCGAGCGACTTCGGGTCGGAGATGATCGGGAACACCGCGCTCACGATGCCCGTCGCCGCCCACAGGACCACGCTGCTGACGCCCATGCCCGCCGCCCGGTACTTCAGCGGGAACACCTCGGACATCATCACCCAGACGACCGCGCCCCAGCCGAGCTCGTAGCCGACCAGGTAGAGCACCATCATCACCAGCATCAGCAGGCCGCGCGTGCCGGTGTCGTGGACGTTCAGCACCACCAGGCCGGCCGCCACCAGGGTGAGCACCATGATGACGTTGCCGATGAGCAGCAGCGGCTTGCGGCCCCAGCGGTCCACCACGAACACGACCCACGCGGTGAACAGGAACTTCGTCACGCCCAAAAGGACGCCGGAGAGCAACGCCGCCTGCGTGGCGAAGCCGAGGCCGATGAGCATCGTCGGGAAGTAGGCGTTGATCGCGTTGACCCCGCTGAACTGCTGGCCGATCGCGAGCAGCAGCGCCACCACGAGCATCGGCCGCACGAACCCGGAGAACAGGTCGCGGATCCGCGGCTTCTCCTCGGTGTCGAGCCGGATGACCTCGTGGATCGTCGCGAGCTCCTCGTCGAGGTCCACCGTGCTCCCGTGCGCGCTGGCCAGCACCCGCCGGGCCTCCTCCTCGCGGCCGTTCTTGACCAGCCAGCGCGGCGTCTCCGGCAGGAAGACCAGCCCGGCGAGCAGGACCACCGCGGGCACGATCGCGCCGGCGAACATCCAGCGCCACGCCGAAATCGGGCCGAGCCAGTAGCTGACCAGGAACGCGATCAGGATGCCCAGCACGATGAAAATCTGGTTGAGCGCGCCCATCGCGCCGCGCCACTTCGCCGGGGCCAGTTCGGACAGGTAGGTCGGCACGGTCGACGAGGAAAGGCCTATCCCCAGCCCGATGACCAGCCGCGAGAGCACCAGCAGCAGGAACGTCGGCGAGACGCTCGCCGCCAGCGTACCGACGATCACGATGCCCGCGGCGACCATGATCGTGCGGCGCCGGCCGAGCGCTTCGTTGGTGCGACTGGAGAACAGCGCGCCGCCGATCGCCCCGACCGACAGGCTCGCGGTGATCACGCCCTTGTCCCAGCTCGTCAACGCCCACAGTTTCCCGATGAACGGGAGCACCCCGGAGATCACGCCGAGGTCGTAACCGAAGAGGATGCCGCCGAGCGCGCCGAAGAAGTACAACGTGGTGCGGTTGATGTGCCGCACCGGCGCCGTCTGCGTCCTTGACTGATCGGTCATGTGCCGGGTCGCCTCTTTCGTAGGTCCAGTCCAGCCAGGGGCCACCACACTCACACGCCGGAAAATGGCGGGCAAGAAGGTCCGCGATAACAATTCAGAAACCTGATCGACGTTCACGTATGTGATTCCGACAAACCCGGCGGCAGCCGGTTCGGAATCCACTGTGGACTGTCCCGCTCACCGAAATCGTCGAACGCTTTACAACGCTCGGAACGCTGGTTTACCGTCGCTCTGGAAGCGCTCCCAGAAGTGGAGGCCACTGTGCACACCGTCGTGCCGAAAACTCATTCCCCGTCCGCGTCCCGATCAGCGAGACGGCTCTTCGTCTCCGCGCTCGCCGTTCTCCTGCCCGCCGCCGTCGCGGTCACCCTCGGCGCGCCCGCCTCCCCGGCAGCTCCGGCCGCGGCCGCCACGACGTGGCGCAACGCGGAAATCGCCGGCGGCGGGTTCGTCCCCGGGATCGTCTTCAACCAGAGCGAACCCGGGCTGGTCTACGCCCGCACCGACATCGGCGGGGCGTACCGGTGGAACACCGCCACCGGGCGCTGGCTCCCGCTGCTGGATTCCGTCGGCTGGACCGACTGGGGCCACAACGGTGTCGTCAGCCTGGCCACCGACGCGCTCGACCCGAACCGCGTCTACGTCGCCGCCGGGATGTACACCAACAGCTGGGACCCGAACAACGGCGCGGTCCTGCGCTCGGCCGACCGCGGCGCCACCTGGCAGGCGGCGGCCCTGCCGTTCAAGCTCGGCGGCAACATGCCCGGGCGCGGCATGGGGGAACGGCTCGCGATCGACCCGAACCGCAACAGCGTGCTCTACCTCGGCGCCCCCAGCGGCAACGGGCTCTGGCGCAGCACGGACTCCGGCGTCACCTGGGCGAAGGTGACCGCCTTCCCCAACCCCGGCACCTACGTCCCCGACCCGAACGACACGACGGGGTACTCCAGCGACAACGAGGGCGTCACCTGGGTGACCTTCGACCCCTCCACCGGCACCCGCGGCAGCACCACGCAGACGATCTACGTCGGCGTCGCGGACAAGCAGAACACCGTCTACCGCAGCACCGACGGCGGCACGACGTGGGCGCGGCTGCCCGGCCAGCCCACCGGCTACCTGGCGCACAAGGGCGTTCTCGACAGCGCCGGCGGCTACCTCTACCTGGCGACCAGTGACACCGGCGGCCCGTACGACGGCGCGAAGGGCGACGTCTGGAAGTACGCCACCAAGACCGGGACCTGGACGCGGATCAGCCCGATCCCCTCCGACAGCGCCGACGACTACTTCGGCTACAGCGGGCTGACGATCGACCGGCAGCACCCCACCACGCTGGTGGTCGCCACGCAGGTGTCGTGGTGGCCGGACGTCATCTTCTTCCGCAGCACCGACGGCGGGGCCACCTGGACCCGCATCTGGGACTTCTCGAGCTACCCGGACCGGTCGCTGCGGTACACCCAGGACATCTCCGCGGTGCCGTGGCTGACCTTCGGCGCGCAGCCCGCTCCCCCGGTGCCTTCGCCGAAGCTCGGCTGGATGACCGAGTCGGTGGAGATCGACCCGTTCGACTCCGACCACCTGCTCTACGGCACCGGCGCGACGATCTACGGCACGTCCGACCTGACGAAGTGGGACAGCGGCGGGAAGATCACGATCAAGCCGGTCGTCGGCGGCCTCGAGGAGACCGCGGTGCTCGACCTGATCAGCCCGCCGTCGGGCGCGCCGCTGCTGTCCGGGCTCGGTGACATCGGCGGGTTCCGGCACGACAGCCTCGACACCGTCCCGGCCACGATGTACACGCAGCCGGTGTTCACCACGACCACGAGCCTCGACTACGCCGAGCTTTCGCCGTCGACGATCGTGCGCACCGGCACGCTCGACCGGTCCGCGCGGCCGAACGACAACCGGATCGCCTTCTCCACCGACGGCGGCAAGAACTGGTTCCAGGGCGCCGAGCCGGGCGGCAACGCCAGTGGCGGCACGGTGGCCGCGGCCGCCGACGGCAGCCGGTTCGTCTGGAGCCCGGACGGCGCGAACGTCAGCTACTCGGCCGGCTTCGGCTCGTCGTGGACGACGTCCGCCGGCATCCCGGCGGGCGCGGTGGTCGAGTCCGACCGGGTCGACCCGAAGCGGTTCTACGGGTTCGCGGCGGGCCGGTTCTACGTCAGCACCGACGGCGGCGCGCAGTTCACCGCGACCGCGGCGACCGGGCTGCCGTCCGGCTCCGCACACTTCAAGGCGATGCCGGGCGTGGCCGGGGACGTCTGGCTGGCCGGCGGCACCGGCTCGGCGTACGGCCTGTGGCACTCGACCGACTCCGGCGCGTCCTTCACGAAACTGGCGAACGTCGCCGAAGCCGACAACATCGGGTTCGGCAAGGCCGCTCCGGGCCGGACGTATGCGACGTTATACACGATCGCGAAGATCGGCGGGGTGCGCGGGATCTTCCGGTCGGACGACGCGGGCGGCTCGTGGACGCGGATCAACGACGACCAGCACCAATACGGCAACATCGGAGCGGCGCTGACCGGAGACCCGCGGGTGTACGGCCGGGTCTACGTGGGCACGAACGGCCGCGGCGTGATCGTGGGCGAGTCCGGGGGCACCCAGCCACCGCCGACCACGACCACCACGACTCCGACCACCACGACTCCGACGACGACCACGACACCGGTGCCGTCGGGCTCGTGCACGGCGGCCTACACGGTCACCAACCAGTGGCAGGGCGGCTTCCAGGCGTCGGTGAAGGTGGGCAACACGGGCACGGCGGCGGTGACCGGGTGGACGGTGACGTGGACGTTCGCCGACGGCCAGAAGGTGACGCAGGCGTGGAACGCGCAGGTCACCCAGACCGGCGCGGCGGTGACCGCGCTGGACGCGGGCTGGAACAAGACCATTCCCGCCGGCGGGAGCGCCGAGTTCGGCTTCACCGGGAGTTCGGGGATGGTGAACTCCCGGCCGGCGGCGATCTCGCTCAACGGGCGGCCCTGCACGACCTCGTGATGCGACCCGGGGTGCCACCGGGCAGGTGGTGGCACCCCGGACGCGTCCAACGCGCGGGCGAAGGGGGTTTCAACCCACCCCCAGGCGGTTGAAACCCCCTCCCCGCGCCCCCAGTCCGGGGGCAACCGCCCGAGCAGCCGCAGCCTGCTCGGGCGACGTCCCCGGTGCACTCCACTCTCCCCGTTGCCGATGGCGACCGCCATTCCTGCCCAAAGGGGACTTTTTCGCCCGGCCACCACCCCGCTGAGCTGCGGAAACACCCTCCGGAGGTGCCGAAAATACCCACCCGGGACGGCAAAACTTACCCGGCGGGCAGCGGCGGCTCAGGCGCTCTCCAGCACGACCTTCCCCACGTGGGTGCCCGACTCCAGGTGCTTGAGCGCCTCGGCCACCTCGTCGAAGGCGAACCGGCGGTCGATCACCGGCTTCAGGCCGGTCCGCTCGATCGCCCGGTTCATCGACTGGAACGTCTCGCGGGAGGCGTTGGTGAGCCCGCGCAGGGTCAGCTGCTTGACCAGCACCAGGATCGGGTCGGCGCCGCCCTCGTGGGTCAGGACGCCGGTGACGCTCACGTGGCCGCCGTAGCGCGCGGCGAGCATCGACTGGCCGATCGTGCCGCCGCCGCCCACGTCGACGACGTGGTCGACGCCGCCGCCGGTCCGGGCGGCCACCGCCGGGCCCCACTCCGGGGTGGTCGCGTGGTTGAGCGTCTCGGCGGCGCCGAGCGCGCGCAGCCGCTCGAGCTTCTCGTCGGAGCTGGAGGTCGAGACGACGTGGGCGCCGCCGAGCGCGGCGAACTGCAGCGCGAACGTGGACAGGCCGCCGCTGCCGAGGGTGAGCACCGTCTGGCCCGGGACCAGCCGGCCCTCCTCGACGACCGCCCGCCACGCCGTCACACCCGCGCTGGGCAGCGTGGCGGCTTCGGCGTAGTCGAGGTGCCCCGGCACCGCGACCAGGCCGTCAGCCGGGAAAACGGCGTACTCGGCGAGCACGCCGTCGAGCGTGCCGCCCAGGTCGTCCGCGGTCTTCTCCGGCGTGCCCGGACCGGACAGCCAGTCCGGGAAGTAGGTCGCCGCCACCCGGTCCCCCGCGGCCCACTCCGGCACGCCGGGTCCCACCGCGACCACCTCGCCGGCGCCGTCGGACAGCGGGATCACGTCCGGCTTCACCGGCTTCGGGTAGAAGCCCTTGAGGATCATCAGGTCACGAGCGTTGACCGCCCACCCGCGCATCCGGACCAGGACCTGCCCCGGACCGGGTTCGGGTACGTCGCGCTCGCCCAGGACGAGCCCGGCGCCGGGACGCGGCAGGGAGAAGAACTTCACAGCGGCTCCAAGGGGTCGGGAAGACTCATCGACGAGGCCAGTGTGTCGAAGTCGCGAGCTCCCCGTCGACGATCGCCAGCAGTTCCGGGGTCAGTTCGCCGGGCGACGCGGCGAAGTGCCGGACCCCGGCCGCCGCCATGAACTCCCGTTGCCGCGCGTGGGCGGGGCTCGACGGGAAGCCGACGAACCCGGCACCGTGCGCGCGAGCGTCCTCGGCGACCCGGCTGACGTCGTCGACGAACACGATCTCGTCGAAGGCGACGCCGAACACGGTCCGCGCGATGTGCGCCACACCCGGCCGGTGCTCGTTGATGCTCACGTACGGCACTTCGGCGTCGAAGAGGTCCACCAGGTCGCCGAGGTGGTGGTCGAAGGTGTGCTCCCGCGTCCGGCCGCCGTAGCAGACCAGCCGCACCGGCAGCTTCGCCAGCGCCTCCAGGCAGTCCCGGACCCCTGCGGCCACCCGGATCGGGTGCTCGGCCAGGTACTCCTGCCGCGCGGCCCACAGCTGCTTCAGCGTCTCCTCGGCCGGCTGGTCCAGCCCGCAGAGCCGGGTGATCTTCTCGGCCACGACGATGTCGCGCAGCCCGATCACGTCCCGCTCCGCCGCGGCGTCGTACACCCCGCCGTGGGCGGTGACGAACCGGGCGATCATCGCCAGGTAGGTGTCGTCGATGAGCACGCCGTCGCAGTCGAGCGCGACCACGCGCAGCTTCCGGAACGCGCTCACCGCTGCGCGAACACTTCCCGCGCGGCCGCGATGGCGTTGAGCGCGGCCGGGAAGCCGCAGTAGAAGGCCAGGTGCAGCACGGTTTCCACGACTTCGCGCTCGGTGCCGCCGACGTTGAGCAGGCCGTGGATGTGCACCTTCAGCTGCGGCAGCGCGGTGCCCAGCGCGACGCACGCGGCGATCGTGACGATCTCGCGGTGGCGCAGGCTCAGGTGCGGCCGGGAGTAGATCTCGCCGAAGGTGAACTCGACGATGTAGGTCGCCAGGTCGGGCGCGATGTCCCGCAGGCCTTCGGCGACCTTCTCCCCCGCTTCGCCGTCGACGGCCTTCATCGCGGCCAAACCGCGCTCGTAGCGGTCTTCGATGCCCGCCCACGGCAGTTCACCGGCCTCTTCGGACGGTGCGGGTTCCTCGGCGGGCAGGCCGTCGAAGGCCGCCTTGAGCGCCGTCAGCGCGTTGAGCGTGGCCGGGAACCCGGCGAACGAGCTGACGTGGATCACCGCCTCGACCAGCTGGCGGCGGGTGCAGCCGACGTTGAGCGCGGCCTTGGCGTGGAACTGCAGCTGCGACCCCGCGTAGCCCAGTGCGGTGAGCGCGGCGACGGTGGCCAGCTGGCGCTCCGGCAGCGGCAGGCCGGGCCGGTGGTAGACGTCGCCGTAGATGAAGCCGACGCACTGCTCGCCGAACTCGGCCTCCCCGATGCTCTCGAACAGGTCCAGCACGGCGGGCCGGTCGGCCCCGCCGAGCTGCTGGATGAGTTTCAGGCCCTGTGCGAAGGACGCGGCGCGGTCCTGCTGCTGCAGGTCGGACATCGTGAGGTGGTTTCCCTTCCGGTGTGGACTTCAGCCGAGGTAGCCCGCGGTGGCCTGGTCGGCCTTGCGGCGTTCGAGGGTGTCGATGCGCCCCTGCGCGATCATCGAGTACTCGATGCCGGCGGTGGCGACGGTGCGGCCCTGCTGGCGCACCGACGTCGTGGCGCGGAACTTGAGGTTGGTCTCCCGCTCGAGTCCGGATTCGACGATCAGCGACTCGACGGTGGCCGGCAGCGGGAACAGGAAGTCCTGGAAGGACAGATCGATCCGCTTCCACACCCCGGCGTACGCGGCCGGGGCGAGGCCGGGGCGGATCGCGGTCTCGAACTGCGCGATGCAGATCTGGCGCATCGCCTCGATGATCACGATGCCCTGCACGTGTTCGCCGGTGTGGTGGTCGAGGACGAGCTCGTTGTCGCGGTGGATCCGCAGCTCGGCCCGGCAGTGCGTGGGCGTGGGGCTGTGCACCGCGGCGAGCAGGACGTTCTCCGGACGGCTCTTGTGGACGACGCCGGGCGGTTCGGGCGGCAGCCGGAAGGCGTCCGGATCCGCCAGCCGCATGACACCTTCGGTCTTCTCGCAGGCGGCTTCGAGCAGGTCGCCGTCGGTGACGTCGATGCCCTGGCCGTAGTGGACGACCCAGGGCCCGCCCGGCGCGGCGAGCCCGCCGGAGTCGAGCAGGGCCAGCAGGTCCGACAGGGTGAACACCCGGTCGTCGCGGGCGAACTGCGCGAAGCGGTCGGCGACCACGACGACGTCCCGCCGGGTGCCGCCGTCACCCGGCCCGGCCTCCTCGCACGGGGTTCGCGGGCAGGAGACATCGTGCGGTGCCACCACGGGCGCCTCCGTCCGGGTCCGATCTGGCGTCACGGCCGCGCCGAGGCGTGGGCGTCCAGGAGTGCTTCGGCGAGGTTGCGGGCCGTCGTGGCCGAGCGCCAGCGCGGCCCGGACAGTTCCGTGGCCATCAGCTTGAGCATGGCACGCACCATGTCCGGCTGCTTGCCGACCCCGGCGTCCAGCAGCGGTTCGACCTGCGCGGCGGCGCCTTCGAGGTCGTCGAGCCGCAGGTGGGCGCGGCCGGTGTCGATCCGGATCATCGGATCCATGGCTTCCCAGCGGTTTTCCAGCGACAGCCCCTCGAAGGCCTCGCGGGCGGTGGTGAACTCGCGCAGCGCGGCGGCGGCCTGCCCGACCGAAAGCAGCGAGTTGCCCGCCATGTAGTGGCGCCGGTCCTTCGTGATGTTGAAGAAGCTGTCCTCGCCGCCGGCCCCGAGGTCCGGGTCCTCGATGGCCGTCCAGCGCGCGATCGCGTCCAGCACCTGGCCCTCGGCCTGCACCGACGACCAGCCGCGGGCTTCGGCGAGGATGAGCGGGGCGTCGGTGAGGCGCCCGCCCGCCTGGTAGTTGAGCCCGTCCGCGGCGAGCTTCGCGGACTCGACGCCGTGCCCGGCCCAGAACGCCACCCTGGCCTGGGACGTGCGCACCCAGCGCCGGGCCAGGAAGTCGTCGGCGTACTGGGTGTAGAGCCAGGCGGCGGAGTTGAGTTCGCGGGAGAGCCGGTAGCGGCCGAGGTCGCCGGCGATCCAGGCCATCATCGCGCTCGACTTCGCCCCGATGAGCAGGAGGTCCTGGGTCTGCTTCGGCCGCTGCCTGCCCTTGAGCAGGGCCGTGGTCCGCTCCTCGATCACGGCGAGCTGGGCGAGGATCGAGTCGGGCGCGGTGCGGGTGTAGGCGCCGCCCAGGAAGTCGAGGTCCGCCCACAGGTCGTCGAGCTGGACGTCGTCCACGTTGGTCTTCGTGAGCAGGATCGCGTCGTCGAGGGCGTCGCCGCCGATCTCCTCGTCCCCGCGGGCGTCCACGCGGACGAGGGTGCGGGCCGGCGACGGCGCGGGCCCGGCCGGCGCGACCGTGGCGGTGTCGGCGTGGTACTCGGCGAGGTCCTTGGCAGGCAGCTGTTCCAGGTCACGCAGCCCGAGCAGGCACTTCCAGCTGGTGCCGTAGACCTGGGCCAGCACCCGCAGCGCCGCGACGGTGGGCCGCACGCCGCGTTCGGGCCACTGCTCGTACTCCCAGATCCGCGTGCCGCGCATGCCCGCGCGGGGGTCTCCGGTGACGGCGTTGTACTGGTGCGCCGCGACGTCGAGCGAGAGCTCCGAAGCCAGCCGCCACGCGGTGCGCGGCGGGATCCCGCACTCGACGACCAGGTTCTTGGCCACCTGGGCCGGGATCGCCTCCTCGGGGAAGCCCAGTGCGGTCAGCCGCTCCCGCAGCTGCGCGCGGTAGGGCTTACTGCCTGGCTTGGCCTGTCGACTCATCGTTCATCCAACGATTTCCGGAGTACGGGAGCACGCTCACGACCCTACCGCAGCGTCACCCAGGGGGCCCAGGTCGTCACGGGGCGGGAACCCCCGCGGTTGGCGAGAGGTTGAGGCCGCAACGAGGATTTCCGGGCTACCGGCCTCGGCGAGCGGCTGAGAGCGCTCCCAATATCGGCTTCCGGAGACCCCTCGTGTGATCTTGTCGCGGATTTCCGGAATCCACCCCAACGGAGGCGTCCGGCCGCGCGCAGCGGTGGCGCAGCGCTACCGCGAGATGTCCGGCCTCCCAACGGCTTCGGCCGTTCAGGAGCGTTCAGTGCCGCCGCCGGGCGTCCCGGCTGCGGAAAACGGACCACCGGATCGGCCGGCGTCCGGGTCGGACTTTACAACCACGACACGCCGGGGTTACCTTTCCGGCGGCTGGAAGCGCTCCCATGCCAGGTCGCCTCGCCAGAACGCGGCCACCAACCAGGGGCGTCGTGGTGCAGGCCACGGCGCCCCTGTCCGCGTCCGGAGGAGGAGCCCATCCATGAACAGGTTCGCCGGCGCCCTCGCCGCGCTCTGCCTCGCCGCGGCGGGCACCACCGCGATCGTCCTGGCCGGGCCGGCCGCCGCCGCGCCCGCGTGCTCGGTCGCCTACCGCGTCAACCAGTGGCAGAGCGGCTACACCGCCGACATCACGGTGACCAACGGCGCCACCGCGGTCTCCTCCTGGACGCTCACCTGGCACTACGGCGGCACCCAGACCGTCACGTCCGCCTGGAACGCCACCGTCCGGCAGACCGGGACCGCCGTCACCGCGCAGAACCTGTCCTACAACGGCGCGGTGCCCGCCGGCGGCACGGTGTCGTTCGGCCTCCAGGGCACTTACAGCGGGACGAACGCCACGCCGACGGACTTCGCGCTCAACGGCGTTTCGTGCGGCGACCCCGCTCCCCCGACCTCGACCACGCCGACGACCACCACCTCCACGACGCCGACGACCACTCCGACCACGCCCACCACGACGACGTCGGGGCCGCCGCCCGCGGGCTGCACGGGTGCGGCGATCTGCGACGACTTCGAGCAGCAGACCGGCAGCACCCCCGGCGGCCGCTGGACCGTCGGCGCGGCCAACTGCCAGGGCACCGGCACGGTCGCCGTCGACACCTCGGTCGCGCACTCCGGCGGCCGGTCGGTCAAGGTCACCGGCCAGGGCGGTTACTGCAACCACGCGTTCCTGGGCACCAGCCTCTCCGGCGTCGGCTCCGGCCCGCTGTTCGGGCGGTTCTGGGTCCGGCACACCACGCCCCTGCCGACCGGGCACGTGGCGTTCATGGCGCTGCGGGACACCGCGGACGGCGGCCGCGACCTGCGGGCCGGCGGCCAGAACCGGGCGCTGCAGTGGAACCGCGAGTCCGACGACGCCACGCTGCCCGCGCAGAGCCCGGCCGGGGTGGCCCAGAGCGTCCCGCTGGCGACCGGCACGTGGTCGTGCTTCGAGTTCGAGGTCGACGGCAGCGCGGGCAGGCTGCGCACTTGGCTCGACTCGGCCGAGGTGGCCGGCCTGGTGGTGGACGGCGTCCCGACCCAGGACATCGACCAGCAGTGGCTGGCCAAGTCCTGGCACCCGGCACTGGCCGACCTCCGCCTGGGCTGGGAGAGCTACGCCGGCGACGCGGACACGCTGTGGTTCGACGACGTGGCAGTGGGCAGCTCGCGCATCGGCTGCTGACCGGCCCTGCGCACGGGGCTGCGTGGCCGGCGCGCGCCCGCTCCGCAGCCCGGCCGGGGTCCTCGGCCACGGGCTGGTGGGCCCGCGCGTTGGCTGCCGACCGGCTCTGCTCATCGAGCCGCCGCGCCGCTCACCGGCGAGCAGCCCGCCGGGCGGAACCCGGCCGCACGCGGATCGGTTACCGGCCGAGGATCCGCTCGATCTCCGCCAGCTCCTCGTCGGCGAACTCCAGGTTCGCCGTGGCCGCGACCGTATTCTCCAGCTGCGCGACACTGCTCGCCCCGATCAGCGCCGACGTGACCCGGCCGCCGCGCAGTACCCAGGCGATGGCCAGCTGGGCCAGCGTCTGCCCGCGCCGCTTGGCGACGTCGTTCAGCGCGCGGACCGTCGCCAGCGTGTCCTCGGTCAGGCGGTCGCTGGTCAGGAACGGGCTGGCGCCCGCCGCGCGGGAGTCGGCCGGTATGCCGTCCAGGTAGCGATCGGTCAGCAGGCCCTGGCTCAGCGGCGAGTACGCGATCGAGCCGACTCCGTGCGTGTCGAGGGTGTCCAGCAGGCCGTCCTCGACCCAGCGGTCCAGCATCGAATACCGCGGCTGGTGGATCAGCAGCGGCGTGCCCAGGTCCTTCAGCGCGGCGAGCGCCGCCTCGGTCTGCTCGGCCGAGTAGTTCGAGATGCCCGCGTACCGCGCCTTTCCCGAGCGCACCGCCGTGTCGAGCGCGCCCATCGTCTCTTCGATCGGCGTTTCGGGGTCCGGGCGGTGCGAGTAGAAGATGTCGAAGTGGTCCAGCCCGGTGCGCGCCAGGCTCTGGTCGAGGCTCGCCAGCAGGTTCTTGCGGGAGCCCCATTCGCCGTACGGGCCGTCCCACATCAGGTAGCCCGCCTTGGACGACACCAGGATCTCGTCGCGGTACGGGCGGAAGTCGGCGGCGAAGTGCCTGCCGAAGTTGGCTTCGGCCGAGCCCGGCGGCGGGCCGTAGTTGTTGGCCAGGTCGAAGTGCGTCACGCCGAGGTCGAACGCCCGGCGCAGCACGGCCCGCTGGACGTCGAGGGGCTTGTCGTCCCCGAAGTTGTGCCACAGGCCGAGCGACACCGCGGGCAGCTTCAGCCCGCTGCGCCCGGCCCGCCGGTAGGGCATGTCCGCGTACCGGTCTTCGGCCGCGACGAAAGGCGACATGGTTCTCCTAGTCGGGAAGGGGACGGCGGACGCAGTCTAGCCGCGCGCGAGGAGGGCGCCGGCGAACGACGCCGCGGGCGCCAGTCCGGGCAGCAGCGTCGCCTGGTAGGCGTGGTACACGTCCGGTTTGCCGGCCCACACGGTCGCGGCGGGCCGGTTTTCCGGGTCGAGTTCGTGGTGCCACGAACCGAGTTCCCGGTCGACGAAGCAGGTTTCGGCGTGCGCGCACCACTCCTCGAAGCGGGCGAGGTACGCCGGGTCGCCGGTCGCCTGGTGCAGCGTCCACGCCGCGGCCATCGCCTCGGTGACCACCCAGTGCAGCCGGGTGCGCACCACCGGCGTCCCGGCGAAGTCGGTCGTGTAGACGAAGCCCGGCCTGCCGTCGACGGCCCAGCCGGTCCGGACGCCCGCGTCGAACAGAGCGGCCGCGTCGGGCACCAGCCACGGCGGCGCCGCGGCCCCGAGCGCGCGTCCGAGGTGGACGGCCAGCCGCGCCCATTCGAAGAGGTGCCCGACGGTCGCGCCGTACGGGCGGAACGGGTGGGCGGGCTCGGCGCGGTTGAACTCCAGCCGGACGTGCCAGCCCGGGTCGTAGTGCTCCGGGAGCAGCCAGCCGTGCGCGCGGGCTTCGCCGTGCACCAGCCGCTCCACAATGGACAGCGCACGCGCCGCCCACACCGGGTCGCCGGTGACGTCGGCGGCGGCCAGGAACGCCTCCACCGTGTGCATGTTGGCGTTCGCGCCGCGGTAGTCCTCCAGCCGCGTCCAGCCGCGGTCCCAGACGTCGGCGACGAGCCCGGCCCCGGGTTCCCAGAACCGGCGTTCGACGGTTTCCAGCGCCTCCTCCAGCAGGGGCCGCGCCCCTTCGGCACCGGCCGCGGCCGCGCTCGCGGCCGCCAGCACGACGAACGCGTGCTCGTAGGCGCGCTTTTCGGCGAGCGCCGTGGAGGCGTACCAGCCGCCGTGCTCGTGGTCCCGCAGCGGGCCGGTGAGCGCCGCGACGCCGTGGGCGACCAGCTCGTGGGTGTCCGCGCCGCCGAGCGAGGCCAGCGCGAAGACGTGCGTCATCCGGCAGGTGATCCAGGTTTCGACGGGCCGGTCGAGCACCGGCCGCCCGGCGTCGTCGAGCCAGGCGAACCCGTCACCGGGGTGCACCGCGCCGCGGGCGAACCCGAGCAGCCGGGCGGGTTCGGCGCGCACCCAGGCGGGAACCGAAGACGGACTGTCCACTCTCTGCCTTTCGCCACGGCCCGCCCGGTCGAGGAGCCCCCGCCAACGTAGGGCAAGGCACCCGCCCCGGCCATCGCGGGCTGTTCCGGAAGTGACCGCCGCCGCGTATCCTGACCTTGGAAGCGCTCCCAGTCTTCGACGCACGCAACCCAATGAAGGGACTGACGTGACCAGGAGACGAAGTACCATCCTCGCCGCCGTCACCGTGCTGCTGGCGAGCCTGACCGCCATCCTGCTGAACACCGGCACGGCCGAGGCGCACGGTGCCATGATGAAACCGGGCAGCCGGACCTTCCTGTGCTGGCAGGACGGCCTCAGCTCGACCGGCGAGATCAAGCCGCAGAACCCGGCCTGCGCGGCCGCGGTCGCCGTCAGCGGCGCCAACTCGCTGTACAACTGGTTCGGCGTGCTGCGCTCGGATGGCGCCGGGCGCACGCGGGGGTTCATCCCCGACGGCAAGCTGTGCTCGGGCGGGAACCCGAACTACGCGGGCTTCGACGGGGTCGGCAACTGGCCGCTGACCCACCTCACCGCCGGCGCCCAGTTCGACTTCTCGTACAACGCGTGGGCCGCCCACCCGGGCTGGTTCTACACGTACGTGACCAAAGACGGCTGGAACCCGAACCAGCCGCTCACCTGGGACTCGCTGGAGGACCAGCCTTTCCTGACGATCGACCACCCGCCGGTGACCGGCCAGGTGGGCACGGTGGACGGCCAGTACAAGTGGAGCGGCGCGCTGCCGTCGAACAAGTCGGGCAGGCACATCATCTACTCGGTGTGGAAGCGCTCGGACAGCTCGGAAACCTTCTACGGCTGTTCGGACGTCACCTTCGACGGCGGGCACGGCGAGGTCACCGGCGTGAAGGACCCGGGCACCGGCACGACGACCACACCGACGACCCCGACCACCCCGACGACACCCACCACGCCCACGACGCCGACCACGCCGACGACGCCCACCACGCCGACGACCACGACGACGATGCCGTCGGGTTCGTGCATGGCGATGTGGGAGATCACCAACACCTGGAGCGGCGGCTACCAGGCGACGGTGACGGTGATGAACCACAGCACGACGGCGTACACGAGCTGGCAGGTGGGCTGGACGCTGCCCGCCGGCCAGACGGTCGCCAGCGTGTGGAACGGCACGCTGAGCCAGTCCGGCTCGGCGGTCACGGTCCGCAACGCCGACTGGAACGGCCGCGTGGCGGCCGACGGGACGACCAGCTTCGGCCTGGTCGTGAACACGACGGGAGGCAGCGCGGCACCGTCGCCGACGTGCCAGGGCCGCTGAAGGGTCCTGATCGGACGGTCCGGGAGGGACGCTTCGGGGGTGGTTCCCCGAAGCGGCCCTCTTGCCGCGGCCGGGGGCAGGCCCCGCGACAGCGGGGCGGTCAAGCCCGCTCCGACCGTGACCCTCGTGTGCTCGCCGCAGCCGTACTCCCCGCACGAGCGGCCCCAGCCCGAGCCGGCCCCGCGACAGCGGGGCGGTCAACCACCGTCCGACCGTGACCCTCGTGTGCTCGCCGCAGCCGTACTCCCCGCATGAGCAGTCCCAGCCGGAGCCCGCCCCGCGACAGCGGGCGGCCGACCCCGCCCGGCACTCACGTGGTCGCCGGACCCGTGCTGCCGCGCGTGATCAGTTTCGGCCGGGACGTGTACACGTCCCCGGTCCGCTCCCCCGCCAGCACGTCCTGCAGCACCGAAGCCGCCAGTGCGCCCAGTTCGGCCAGGGGACGGCGGATCGCCGTCAGCGCCGGGCGGACCAGGCGGCACAGCGGGGTGTCGTCCCACGACACCACCGACACGTCCTTCGGCACCGCCAAGCCGAGTTCGCGCGCGGCCGCCAGGGCCGCCACCGCGAGGTCGTCGGTGTCGCACAGCAGCGCCGTCGGGCGGGGGCGCGCCGCCAGCAGCCTGCGGACCGCGTCGGCCGAGGGCTCCGGGTGGACCGTGCCCGGGTTCGGCAGGCCGGTCGCCGCGGTGGTGAACGCCCTCCGGCGGGCCGCCGGGTCGGCGAACACGGCCACGCCGGCGACGCGGACCACGTGCCGGTGCCCCAGCGCCGCGAGGTAGGCCAGCGCTTCGGCCGCGCCGGTGACGTCGTCCACCAGCACCGACGGCACGCCCGGCACCCCGCCCGGGCCGCCGAGCACCACCGCGGGCAGGCCGATCCGCACCAGTTCGGCCGCGCAGCCCGGATCGGTGAGCAGCACACCGTCGACCCGGCGCTCGGCCCGCCAGCGGCGGTAGATGGCCAGCGCGGCCTCGCGGCCCGGCGCGACCTGCAGCAGCAACTCGCCCTCGAACCCGTCGAGCAGGGCCGGGACGAACGCCTCCAGTGACCGGTCGAGCACCAGCCCGAGCGCCCCGGACCGGCCGCCGGACAGCGCCCGCGCGGTGCTGCTCGGCGCCCACCCGAGCTCGCGGGCGATCTCGGTGATCCGCCGCCGGGTCGCCTCGGAGACGCCGGGCCTGCCGTTGAGGGCGTAGGACACCGCGCCCTTGGAGACGCCGGCCTCCCTGGCGATGTCGGTGATCGTGGGACGCTTCACCGCGTCCTCCCTTCGCACGAGTACGCGCACCGGAAGCCCGGGCACCACTGGTCAGGGCGCCGGTCCGTGTCCGCGCGGACACCCGCCGTCGCGCACCTTGACACCCGCCGCACCGGGAAACGAGACTCGCCCCGGGAGCGCTCCCAGCCAACGAGGGCCGGGCGCGTGCCGTGGATGGGGAGTGCGCGAGCATGAGGCAGTTCCGGAGACCGGCGGCGTTCGCCGCCACCGTCGTCCTGCTCTTCCTGATCGGGGGGTGCGGCCCCGGCACGCCGGAGCGGATCACGCTCACGGTGGCCACCTTCGGGCAGTTCGGCTACGACGACCTGCTCCCGGGCTACGAGTTCACCCACCCCGGGCTCACCATCCGCCAGGTCAAGACCGAGGCGGGCGGGCCGTACCACCAGGACCTGCTGGCCAAGCTGCAGAAGAACGAGCCGCTGGCCGACGTCCAGGCCGTCGAGGAAGGCCACCTCGCCGACGTGCTCGCCCACGCCGACGAGTTCGCCGACCTGGGCGAGATCGGGCCGGCCGACGTGAAACCCGGCCGGTGGCTGGAGTGGAAGTACGAGGCGGGCCGCAGCAAGGACGGCAAGCTCGTCGGCTACGGCACGGACATCGGCCCGCTGGCCATGTGCTACCGCAAGGACCTGCTCGAAGGCGCCGGGCTGCCGACCGACCCCGGCTCGGTGAAGACGATGTTCGCCAGCTGGGACAGCTACTTCAAGGCCGGCGAGAAGTACGTCAAGCGCTCGCACGGCAAGCCGTGGTTCGACTCCGCCGCGCAGGTCTTCAACGCCAAGGTCAACCAGCTGCCGGTCGGCTACCTCGACCGCGACAACCACCCCACGCTGGAGACGAACACCGCGCTGCGGGACGCCTGGAACCAGGTCACGACCGCGGTGAAGCAGGGGCAGTCGGCCGGGCTCACCGCCTTCGAGGACGACGGCAACAACGGCCTGCGCACCGGCGCGTTCGCGACGAAGGTCTGTCCTTCGTGGATGCTCGGCGTCATCGAACAGCAGGCCGGGGTCGGCAACGCGGGCAAGTGGGCGCTCACCGACACCTTCCCGGACGGCGGCGGCAACTGGGGCGGTTCCTTCCTCACCGTGCCCGCCTCGAGCCCGCACCAGAAGGAGGCGGCCGCGCTCGCCGCCTGGCTGACCGCGCCCGAGCAGCAGCTGCACGCGTTCCGGGTCAGCGGGAACTTCCCCAGCCAGGTCGAGGCCCTCGACTCGCCGGACCTGCTCAGCGAGATGAACGGCTACTTCGGAGGCGCGCTGAGCGGCCAGGTGTTCGTCGCGCAGGCCCGCAAGGTCGGGAAACCGCAGTACAAGGGGCCCGGCGACGGCAAGATCCAGGAGACGGTGATCGCGCCGGGGCTCAGGGCGGTCGAGCAGGGCGCCGACCCGGCCGCCGTCTGGCAGCAGGTGCTGGTCGGGGTGCACCAGCTCGTCCCCTGACCGCGAACCCGTTCGCCGCGGGCGGGCGGAGCGGGCAGGGTGGGCAGCATGCTCACTCCCCTGCCCCCGCCCTGGCAGCACCACACGATCCGGCACCCCGGCCCGGAGGACCACCTCGCGGTGCTGGCCGTCCTCGACGAGTGGTGGGGCGGCCTCGGCGGCGAGGCGGGCTCTCGGCAGCGGGCGCTGCTGCTGCCGAAGCTGATGTTCCAGCACTTCACCCACGGCAGCTTCCTGGTGACGGCGGACGACCGGGTCGTCGCGTTCCTGATCGGGTTCCTCTCGCCGTCGCGGCCGGCCGAGAGCTACATCCACTTCGTCGGCGTCGAGCCCGCCGAACGCGGCCGTGGCCTGGGCGCGGCGCTGTACGAGCGCTTCTTCGCCTACAGCGCCGAGCACGGTCGCTCGGTGGTGCGGGCGATCACTTCGCCGGAGAACAAGGGTTCGCACGCGTTCCACACCCGGATGGGGTTCGTCACCGAACCAGGGCCGAAGGAGTTCGAAGGCCGGCCGGTCCAGCCCGACTACGACGGGCCGGGCCTGGACCGGCTGAGTTTCCGCAAGGACCTCGGCTGAGGCCGCAGGCGGGGCCACGTGCGGGACCCGGCCCGGGGTCTTCTCCGTGAAGACGCACCGGGCCGGGTCCCGTCGTCCCGCCCCGCGCCGGTCAGGCGGCGCGGGGCGGGACCGCGGCGAGCCGGGCCCGGCGGGACGGGCCGCGGCTGCCGCCGTGGTGGAGGCCGGGCCGGGCGGCGGCTGCGCGGCACCGCCCGGCCCGGGGTCTCAACGAGCCCCGCTCCGGTCCGGCCGCCCCTCGGCTGCGTTCCGCAGCCGGGAGACAGCCGGCGTCCGGAGGAGCCTCACGACACCGGCGGGTAGGCGTTCTGGACCAGTTCCTCGAACTGGGCTTCGAACCACTTGCCCGACAGCGGGGCGTTCGGCAGCGCGCCGGTCAGGTTGCCGCCGTTGGCCTGCTGGGTGCCGTGGAAGGTCGGGTCGCACATCGGGTCCGCGCCCTTGCCTTCGTCGTTCGGGATCTGCTGGCTCGCGCCGTCGGACTCACCCGGCGGCTTGATCCAGACGTAGGCGTCGAAGTGCGCCTGGGGCGCCACCGTCGGCCGGACGCCCAGGCCCGCTCCGCTCTGGTTGCACCAGTTGCCGCGGTGCAGCCGCCGGTCGATCCGGCCCGAGTTCACGTAGGCGTCCACAGTGGAGCCCGACGCCCCGCTGGGCCGGGCGGACCCGCCCCAGCCGTTGCGCGAGGTGTCGACCAGCATGCCGATGCCGCTGGGCAGGCCGGCCGCGACGAACGCGTTGTACATCGCGGTGGCGAACGGGACCTCCGCGAAGTACGGGTTCCACTGGTAGAACGTCGCCGACTTCAGCTGCTGCCCGCCGACGGTGAGGCTCGGGTCGGGCAGGTTCGGCTCGGTCAGCGGCGTGTAGTTGGCCGTGGCGCTGATGAAGCCGTCGATGCTGTTCACGCCGGCCGTGGTGCCCTGCAGGGTCTGCTTGACCAGGTTGACGAACGGCTGGAAGTTGCTGTCCCAGCCCAGCCAGGCCGAGTGCGCGATGTCCAGGTAGTTGTAGACGTTGGAGATCGCGTGCAGCTTGTTCAGCGCGTACTGGATGCCCTGCGTGTACACCCCGCTGGACTGCGCTTCCGCGCACGCCGCCATCGAGGTGTTCGTGATCAGGTTCGGCAGCGAGTCCGGCTCGACGATCGCCACGACCCGCAGCGGCGCGTACTTCGCGTCGGACAGGATCGACGCGATCGGGTCGATGTACTCGCTCTTGTACCGGGCCAGGCCGTTCTGGGAGGCCTTCAGCTCACCGTTGGACGCCAGCGCCGCGCAGTCGCGGTTCGGCAGGTCGTAGACGACGATCTGGATGGTCACCGGCGTGCCGCCGCTCGCCTGGGCCAGCGCCGCGTCCAGGTGCCCGCGCAGGCCCCGGGAGTCCGCCGTGCCGGCGATCGCGGCGATCCGGTCCAGCCACACCGCGGTGGAGGTGTTGGCCACCTTGGCCATCTGGGCGCCGAGCGTGCCGCCCTTCGCCGCGGCCGCCGCGCTCACCTCCGCCGACCAGTCCGGGTTCACGTACCCCTTGGCCCCGGCGTACGGATTGTCCACATGGGTCCCGGGCTGCGGCGTCGTGGTGACCGTCGTCGGGGTGGTGGGCGTGGTGGTCGGTGTCGTCGGGGTGGTCGGCGTCGTGGGGGTCGTCGTCGGCGTGGTCGGCGTCGTGGTCGTCGGCGTGCCGTCGCAGTGGGCGCCGTTGAGCGAGAACGACGTCGGGATGGCGTTCGTGCCCGAGTACGAGCCGTTGAAGCCGAAGCTGGCCGTCGCGTTCGTGCCCAGGTTCCCGCCCCACGACGGGTTCTTCGCGCTCACGTGCTTGCCGCTCTGGCTGAACGTGGCGCTCCAGCCCTGCTGCACCTGCTGGTTGCCGCCGAAGTCCCATTCGACGTTCCAGGAGGAAACCGCGTCGCCCAGGTTGGTCACGGCGATGTTCGCGGTGAAGCCGGTGTCCCACTGGTTGACCGTGTAGGTGACCTTGCAGCCGGTGGCGGCGCCCGCCGGACTGCCCCCGGCCACCAGCAATCCGGCGGTCATCGCCGCCGCCGTCACCGAGGAGGCCACGGCGAACCGTGACTTCCTCTTCGCGGACCAGAATTCACTCTTCATCGAGTGCGCTCCTTTTGGTTGTTCGGTGGGGTGGGTCAGGTGGTGCAGGCGGTCGCGCCGACGGCGAAGCCGCCCGGCGTGCCGGTCGAGGGGCCGGTCGCCTGGACGCCGATCGCCACCGAGGCACCGCCGGCGAGGTCGGGCGCCCAGGTGGGGGCCTTCGCCGTCGCCTGCTGCCCGGACTGCGTGACGGTCGCGTTCCAGCCGCCGGTGATCTGCGTCCCGGACGGGACGGTCCAGCCGAGCGCCCAGTTCTTCAGCGCCGGGCTGCCGGTGTTCTTCAGCGTCACGGTGGCCGTGAAGCCGCCCTGCCAGGTGTTGTCGACGTGGTAGGTGACCGCGCAGCTCGCCGCGGGCGGCGGGTCGGTCGTGCCGCCGCCCGAGCCCACCGGCGGGATCAGGTACGGCTGCAGGATCGCCTGCTTGGTCTGGTTGACCGTGGTCCAGTCGTCGTTGAGGATGCCGCCGGTGTCGCCCGAGTTCGGGTTCCACGACCAGTAGGTGAAGCTCATCCCGGACGTGCCGGTGCCGGCGTACTTCATCAGCTCCTGCAGCCAGACCTTGTCGCGCGGGTCGGCGAGCGTCGAGCCGAACTCGCCGAGCAGCACCGGCGCGATGTTCTGCTTCTGCAGGTAGCCGAAGAAGTGGTCCCACAGCGCGGGCAGGTTCGCCGGGAACGCCGGGTCGGAGAACCACTTCTGGGCGAACACCGACGTCGCGTACTCGTGCGCGGAGTACACCAGCTTGTCCGGCTTGGACAGCCGCACCGGGAACTGCTTCGCCCCGGAGAGGTTGCCACCCCACCAGCCGCACTCCGGATCGCCGGTGCCGGCGACGCAATCGACGCCTTCGACCACGATCAGCCAGTCCGGGTTCGCCGCGAGCACCGCGTTGCCTGCCCGTTCGGCGGCGAGCCGCCAGTCGGTCGCGGTGTCGCCGCAGCCCCAGCACGCGCCCCCGCCACCCTGGATCGAGTGCGGTTCGTTGTGCAGGTCCGCGCCGATCACCGTGGGGTTGCCCTGGTAGTGCTGGGCCAGCATCGTCCAGTCGGAGATCCACCGGCTTTCCGAGTAGGCGCCGGTGTACCAGAGCGGGGACTGCGCGCCGGAGTCCGGCCGGTGCCGGTCCAGGAGCACGCGCATGCCCTTGGTGCCGGCGTAGGCGACGATCTTGTCGAGCACCTGCAGGCCGGACAGGCCCTGCAGGTCCGGGTTCGCCACCTGGTCGATGCTGACCGGTGCGGACCCGGCGTCGAACAGCTGGTTCGAGTACGGCAGCCGCAGCGTGTTGTACCCGAGCCCGGCCATCTGGTCGAGCATGTCCCGGTAGTTGCGGCTCCACAGCCCGTGCGGCGAGTAGTTGGCCGTCTCCGCACCGAACCAGTTGATCCCGGTCATCCGGACCGGCGCACCGGTCGAGTCGAACAGCCGGGATCCGGACGCGTGCCAGAACCCGGTGCCGGTCCCGGCCGCGGCCGTGCTTTCGGGGGCCGCGGTGGCCGGGGACGCCGTGAGAACGGCGCCCCCGACCAGTGCGGCGACCACCAGCGAGAGCAGTCGCTTCATCAAGTGCCTCTCAGCCGAACAGGGCGACGTGCGCGGCGAACGCCGTGGCGATCTCCGACTGCGCCCAGAACCGGTGGTAGGTGAACGTCGGCGCGGCCCCGCCGTCCAGGTAGGCCTGGACCTTCGGCCATTGCGGGTCGTTCTTGTAGAACGACCGGATGGACAGGAACGTG
This sequence comes from Amycolatopsis sp. Hca4, assembly GCF_013364075.1. GTDB lineage: Bacteria > Actinomycetota > Actinomycetes > Mycobacteriales > Pseudonocardiaceae > Amycolatopsis. The sequence continues at coordinate 10,877,892 of NZ_CP054925.1, read as the reverse complement.
GAGCTGGAGTTGATCGCGTCGCCGTTCGGCATGGTGCCGGTCCAGCCGGAGGGCACGTACAGCCCCTGGTCGGTGGTGGCGTTGTACTTGTCGTCGAACCGGTCGTAGTCCGACCGGGTCTCCGGCACCGCGATGCCCTTGGTGTCGGTGTTCGCCGACAGGGCGTTCAGCAGCTGCTCCCCGACCGTCTTGGCCTGGGCGTTGCTCGACCCGGACGCGTAGTAGAGCAGCGTCTTGGCGAGCGAGGCCGCGACCCCGACGTCCTGGCTGTAGTTCTTCACCGCGACGTGCAGGCCGGTGTTCGCACCCGGGCTGGTGGCGTTCCAGGTGTCCGGCGCGCCGCTCCAGGTCAGGTCGGACGGGATCTGGAAGCTGCCACCCGCCCCGACCGTGGTGTTCGCGATCGCCCAGGGCACCCACTTGTCGAGGATCTTCTTGGCCCGCGGGTCGTTGGTCGCCTGGTAGTACTCGGCGATCCGTTCCATGCCCCACGTCTGGAAGCCGAACCACTGGTTGCTCGGCGGGTCGTGCCAGACCGGCTGCCAGTCGTAGTACATCCCGTAGAACGTCGGCGTGCCCGCGGGCGGGGTGCCGTACTGGCCGTCCCAGCTGTTGGTCGCGCCGCCGGCGAGGCCGCCTTCGGACGACTGCAGCCACTGCAGGAACTCCATCTGCCGGTTCAGGCTGGTCGCCCAGTCGGTGGCACCGGTCGACGAAGTGACCTTCAGGCCCGCATCGGCGGACAACGCGTACGCGGCCAGCGGGTTCTGGTACCCCTGGTGCGCCGCACCGTCGCCGATCCGCCACGCCCAGGAGCTGGCCGTGTCGGCCGAGCCGCCCCACGCGTAGTACCACGAAATCAGGTAGTGCTCGCTCTCCTTGCCGGTGCCGGCCGGGCAGCTCGAGGCGCCGACGCAGTTGCCGATCTTCTTGTAGTACTTGTCGAACAGCGAGTACCGCAGGTAGTCGCCCATCTTCGAGGCCTTCTTCAGCACGGCCGCGACATCGGCGCTCTTGCCCTGGGCCTGTGCCCACTTCTCGGCCTGGAAGGCCACCTGCACGACCCGGGCGTCCGCGTCGGGGGCGTCGGTGTACTTCCACTGCTTGGCGTAGGAGGAGTCCCCGGTGAACAGGTCGAGGTACCCGTTCTTGCCGCCGAACTTCAGCAGGTCGCAGCTGGGCTGGGTGACCGTCTCCCACACCGATTCCTGCGAGCCGCGCTGGAAGGTGTTGATGAACGCCGGCGCGGTGTTGGTGCCGTCCTCGCAGTGGCCGAACTTGTAGATGTTGTCCACGTCGAGCAGCCAGTGCATGCCGTAGACGTCCGGCGAGCCGTAGGCCGCCTTCAGCTCCGCCGCGATCGGGTCGGCCCCGACCGAGACGTTGGACTGCAGCTGCGACGGGTAGTTCTTCGGGCTCGGGTACTCCGCGGCGTAGGTGGCCGGCTTGCTGGCGTTGTAGCCGGAGTTGCCCGGCTGGTCGGCCGCCGACGGGATCGCGTACGTCTCGATCGACGTCCACGCCTGGTTGAACGGGGCCCAGTCACCGGTCACCCGGCCGTAGGACGCCTCCAGCCAGAGGTAGTAGCTGAACGCCTCCGACGTCGTTTCGTGGCCGTGGTCCGGCGCCTCGACGATCAGCGTCTCGATCGAGTGGTAGGGCACCAGGATGTTGCCGAACTTGCGGAAGTACCCGTTGTTCGGGTCCTTGATTTTGTTGTACTGCGTGAGGAACGCGAGCTGGTAGTCCGAAGTGGACGACGAGATCTCTTTGACCGTCACGGTGGCCGCGGTGTAGCCGCTGCTGCTCGCGGTGAAGGTCGCGCTGCCCAGGTCGCCGCCGTTGTCGGCGCTGGCGACCGTGACGTTCTGCGGCACGTTCCAGTTCGACGCCGTGAACGTCAGGCTCGCCGGGGACGCGGTGAGGTCCGTGCTCCCGGCCGTGCGCGCGACGGCGACGGTGACCGGCGCGGACGGGGCGCCGGCGAGGGAGACGGCGAACGTCGTCGTGCCGCCCTGCTTGACCTGCGCGGTCGCCGGGGTGGCCACGATCGTCGGCCCGGAGAGCACCTTCACGCTGACCGGGCTGGAGGTCGTGCTCGCGCCCTTGTTGTCGTAGGCCTTCGCGGTGATCGAATAGGTGCCGGCCGGGACGTTGCCCCAGCTGCCCTCGAACGGCGCGGCCGTGTCGGTGGCCAGCAGCGTGTCACCGGCGTAGAACTCGACCTTGCTCACCGTGCCGTCGCTGTCGGCGGCCGTCGCGGCCAGCGGGATCGTCGCCGGGGCGTAGTAGGTGCCGGTCGAGGACGGCGCGGTCAGGGTGACCGTCGGCGCCTTGTTGGCGCCGGTGCACGCGGTGCCGTTGACCGAGAAGTCCGTCGGCGGCCGGTTGGCCGAGCCCTTGGAGCCGTTGAACCCGAACGACGTGCTGGCCCCGGTGCCCAGGTGGCCGTTGTAGGACAGGTTCGTCGCGGTCACCGCGGCGCCGGACTGGGCGAAGGTGGCGCTCCAGCCCTGCTGGACCTTCTGGCCGTCCAGGAACGTCCAGCCGACCTTCCAGCTGTCGAACGGAGCTCCGTCGTTGCGCAGCGAGACGTTGGCGGTGAACCCGGTGTCCCAGTCGTTGGTGGTGTAGGTGACGGAACAGGCGATGTCGGCGCCGAGCGCCGGTGGTGGGGCGACCACCGCGCCCGTGACCGCCAGCACGGCCGAGGCCAGTGCCAGCGCACGGGCGCGCTTTCGAGGAGAGGAACGCATGGCTGCGGAACTCCTTTGTCCGTAGGGAGCCAGCGATCTGGGAGCGCTTCCAGGCGCAGACGGTAGCCAGCCGGAAACCTGGATGTAAAGAATCGAGTCAGAAGGACACCGCGACCGCGGATGTCACACTTGCGCGCCCGGCGAGCGCCGGACAACTGAACGCTCCTGAACAGCCGCACCCTTAAGGTGCGCCATCACCCGTTCAGCCCAGCAAATCGGTCACCTAAAGTACCGAGAAAACGCCGTTTACCGCCAAAGGCGTGCATCTCGGGCCGGAACGTTCCCACCCATCGAGTCATGGCGGCGTGTCGTCCATTCCGGTACGCGTGTCGTCCACCCATGGACAAGTGTCGTCCGGTGCGGCACGACGGCCGCCCGGACGCAGCCGGACGACACGCGTGCCCCGACGGACGACACGCGCATCCGGGTGGACGACACGGGCGGGGTCAGCTCGAGGCGCGGACCGCCAGGGAGACCGGGAGGATGTGCTGCCGCGGCTTCAGGTTCTGGTCGTCGAGCAGCTGCATCAGGGTTTCCACCATCGCGTGGACCTGCTCGCGGGGGTCCTGGTGAACCGACGTCAGCGGCGGGTCCATGGCCGGGGCCAAGGTGGCGTTGTCGTCGAAGCTGACCACCGCGACGTCGTCGGGGATGCGCCGGCCGGTCGCGCCGAGCGTGCGGAACGCCCCCACCGCCATCATGTCGCTCGCGACGAACACCGCGTCGAGGTCGGGGTGCCTGCTCAGCAGGGCCGACATCGCGTTCGCGCCGCCCGAAAGGGTGAAGTCGGCCTCTTCGGCCAGGTCGGCGGGGTCGAGCCCGGCGTCGAGGAGGGTCTTGCGCCAGCCGGCGAGCCGGTCGATCGGGGCGCTCTGGTCCTGCGGCCCCGCGATCGTGGCGATCCGCCGCCGCCCGGCCGCGACCAGGTGCTGGACGGCCAGGCGGGCGCCGCCCTCGTTGTCGAAGTCGACGACGTGCACGCCCCGGCGGATGCCGGCCGCCTGGCCGCCGAACACCACCGGGATGCGCAGCAGCCGCAGCGCCTTGGGCAGCGGGTCGGCCCGGTGCGGCGCGAACACCAGCGCGCCGTCGACGTGGCCGCCCTCGAGGAACCGGACCGTGCGGCTCAGGTCTTCGCGGATGTCGCTGAAGATCAGCACCATCTGGCGGCCGACGTCGGCCAGCTCGCGGTAGCCGGCCCGCATGACGGCGGCGCGGTACGGGTCGTCGAGCAGCCGTGACTCCGGCTCCGACAGCACCACCGCGACCGCGCCGGTGCGGCGCGTGACCAGCGAGCGGGCCGCCTGGTTCGGCGAATAGCCCAGGTCGCGGGCCGCGGCGAGGACCTTCTCCCGCGCCGCCGCGCTGACGTAGGCGTCGTCGTTCAACGCCCGCGACGCCGTCGACCGCGAAACGCCGGCGAACGCCGCGACGTCCTCCAGTGTCGGCCGTTCTTCATCGCCTGCTCGAGGCCCCACGGCACCGCCCTCGCTCACCCTCTGCAACTCTGACCGTCTCAGCTTAACGTTCACGCCCCCGCGCGTCCGGGAGCGCTCCTCGCAGGAAACGCTCCGGTTACAACCCCTTGACACGGGTGAACACCCCCAGCAGACTCTGCCACACCTGGGAGCGCTCCCAGATCGGCTCCCAGCAGTGAGAGCGCTCATTCCCGTCAACAAGGTGGTTGGACACGTGAGAACGATCCGGAACAGCCTGGTCCTGGCACTGGGCATCACGATGACGGCGCTCGGCGCCACGGCCTGCAACGGAGGCGGTGGTGACCAGCAGACCCCGGCCGCGGCGGCTCCCAACGAGCACGTCGACCTGACGCTGGCCACCTTCACCGAGTTCGGCTACGAGGCCCTCATCCCGGAGTACGAGCGGCTGCACCCCAACATCAAGATCACCCACCGCAAGACCGGTCAGGGCGGCCCCTACCACCAGGAGCTCACCACCAAGCTGGCCGCCGGCTCGGGCCTCGCCGATGTCACGGCGCTGGAAGAGGGCCACCTGTCGGACTTCCTCGACAAGGGGTCGAAGTTCAACGACCTGAGCAAGATCGGGCCTGCCGACGCCTCCCCCGACCGCTGGCTCGGCTGGAAGTACGACGCCGCCAAGACCAAGGACGGCAAGGTCATCGGCTACGGCACCGACATCGGGCCGCTCGCGATGTGCTACCGCAAGGACATGTTCAAGAACGCCGGCCTGCCGGACGACCCCGAAGCCGTCAAGCCGCTGTTCGCCACCTGGGACAGCTACTTCCAGGCCGGCGCGGACTACTCGAAGAAGACCGGCAAGGCCTGGTTCGACTCGGCCGCGCAGAACTTCAACGCCATGGTCAACCAGCTGCCCGAGGGCTACATCAACACCGACGACAAGCTGGCCGTCGAGACCAACCAGGGCATCAAGGACGCCTGGACCAAGGTGACCGACGCGGTCGCCAAGGGCGAGTCCGCCAAGCTCACCGCGTTCAGCCCCGAGTGGAACACCGGCTTCAAGCAGGGCGCGTTCGCCACGAAGGTGTGCCCGTCCTGGATGCTCGGCGTGATCAAGGAGCAGGCGGGCCCGGAGAACGCGAACAAGTGGGCCGTCACCGCGGCCTTCCCGGGCGGCGGCGGCAACTGGGGTGGCTCGTACCTGACCGTGCCGACCCAGTCGAAGCACCCGAAGGAAGCCGCCGAGCTGGCCGCGTGGCTGACCGCGCCGGAGCAGCAGATCAAGGCGTTCCAGGCGAAGGGCAACTTCCCCAGCCAGGTCAAGGCGCTGACCGACCCGGCCCTGCTCAGCCAGACCGACGCCTACTTCGGCGGCGCCAAGATCGGTGAGCTGTTCGCCGAGCAGGCCAAGAAGGTCCAGAAGCCGCAGTACAAGGGCCCCGGCGACGGCCAGATCCAGGAAAACGCCTCGAGCCCGGCCCTGCAGGCGGTCGAGCAGGGCAAGTCGGCCGCGGACGGCTGGAACCAGATGGTCGAGTCCGCGAAGAAGATCACGCGCTGAGCTGATGACCGTCATCGACAAGGTCGCGCCAGAAGGGAGTAAGGCCGGGGAGCGGGTGTCTCCCCGGCCCACCTTCCGTCACCGGTTGAGCCGGTGGGACGTCAAGGTGTCGCCGTACCTCTACGTCGCACCGTTCTTCATCGTGTTCGGGATCGTCGGCCTGTTCCCGCTGCTCTACACCGCTTACGTTTCGCTGTTCAAGTGGAAGGCCGGGGGTGACGACCCGGACTTCATCGGCCTCGACAATTACAAGGACCTGTTCGCCGACTCGCAGTTCTGGAACGCGCTGGTCAACACGATCAGCATCTTCCTGCTCTCCAGCGTTCCGCAGCTGATCATCGCGGTGATGCTGGCCGCGCTGCTCGGTGCCCGGCTGCGCGGTGCGACCGGCTGGCGGGTCGGCATCCTGCTCCCGTACGCGGCCAGCCTCGTCTCGATCGGGATCATCTTCGCCAACCTGTTCGGCTCGAAGTACGGGCTGATCAACGGCGTGCTGCAGACCCTCGGGCTGGACCCGATCGACTGGCAGGCCAACCGGTTCGCCAGCCACGTGGCCATCGCGATCATGGTGAACTGGCGCTGGACCGGCTACAACGCCTTGATCGTGCTGGCGGCCATGCAGGCCATCCCGAAGGAGCTCCACGAGGCGGCGCTGATCGACGGCGCGGGCCTGTGGCGCCGGTTCTTCAACGTCACGCTGCCCCTGCTGAAGCCGACGCTGATCTTCGTCACCATCACCTCGACGATCGGCGGCCTGCAGATCTTCACCGAACCCAAGCTGTTCGACGCCATGCCGGGGTCGAACAACGGCGGTTCGACCAACCAGTTCCAGACCGTGACGCTGTACCTGTACCAGATGGCGTTCGAGAACTCGAGCCTCGGCTACGCCTCGGCGATCGCCTGGGTGCTGTTCCTCGTCATCGTGCTCATCGCGCTGGTGAACTTCTTCCTCACCGGCCGGCTCGCGCGTACTCCGGCGGTGAAGAAGAAATGACAACCCTCCAGACCGGGCTGCGCAAGAGCGTCGCCACGCTCGGCAGGCCGCGCAAGGCGACCTACGTCGTGCTGGCGATCTTCGTGCTCGGCTCGCTGTTCCCGTTCTACTGGTCGTTCCTGGTGGCCAGCCGCGACAACGGGGTGCTCACCGAGCGCATCCCGCCGTTCCTGCCCGGCGGGAACTTCTTCGCGAACGCCCAGCGCGTGTTCGACAGCGTGCCGTTCTGGAAGGCGCTGGCCAACAGCGTCATCGTCTCCGGGACGGTCACGCTGACCACGGTGCTGTTCTCGTCGCTGGCCGGGTTCGCCTTCGCCAAGCTGCGGTTCCGCGGGAAGAACGGGCTGTTCGTGTTCATCGTCGTCACGCTCGCCGTGCCGACCCAGCTCGGCATCATCCCGCTGTTCATCGCGATGTCGGAGCTGGGCTGGGCCGGGCACCTCGAGGCGGTGATCGTGCCCAACCTGGTCACCGCGTTCGGGGTGTTCTGGATGCGTCAGTACACAGTGGACGCTCTGCCGTACGAGCTCATCGAGGCCGCGCGCGTCGACGGCTGCAGCATGATCCGGATCTTCTGGAACGTCTGCATGCCCGCGGTGCGCCCGGCCGCGGCGATCCTCGCGATGTTCACGTTCATGATGTCGTGGAACGACTTCCTGTGGCCGCTCGTCGTGCTGGACGCCGGCAACCCCACCGTCCAGGTGGCCCTGGAGAAGCTGCAGAGCGGCTACTACGTCGATTACTCGCTCGTCCTGGCCGGCACGACTCTGGCCACCATCCCCATCCTCATCGTCTTCGTCCTCCTCGGCCGCCAGATCGTGGCCGGGATCATGCAAGGTGCCGTGAAAGGGTGAACATGTCCGTACATCCCGACAGCGTTCGGGCCGAGAACGTCCGGGCAGAGACCGCGTTGATGTTCCCGCCCGGCTTCGTCTGGGGCGCCGCCACCGCGGCCTTCCAGGTGGAAGGGGCCACGACGGCCGACGGGCGCACCGACTCGGTCTGGGACGCCTTCGCCCGCCGCCCGGGTGCGGTCCGGGGCGGCGACAACGGCGAACCGGCGGCCGACCACTACCGGCGGTACTCCGAAGACGTCGGGCTGATGCGCCGGCTCAACCTCGGGGCCTACCGGTTCTCGCTGGCCTGGCCGCGGGTGCGGCCGGACGGCGGCGAGGCGAACACCGCCGGGCTGGCCTTCTACGACCGCCTGGTCGACTGCCTGCTCGAGTCCGGGATCCAGCCGTGGGCGACGCTCTACCACTGGGACCTGCCGCAGACGCTGGAGGAGCAGGGCGGCTGGGCGAACCGGGACACCGCCTACCGGTTCGCCGAGTACGCCGAGACCGTGCTGGAGCGGCTGGGCGACCGCGTCGCCAGCTGGTCGACGCTCAACGAGCCGTGGTGCGCGGCGATGCTCGGCTACGCGGGCGGCATCCACGCGCCCGGCCGCACCGACCACCCGGCGGCCGTCGCCGCCACGCACCACCTGCTGCTGGGCCACGGCCTGGCGATGGACATCATCCGGCGGCACGCCCCGGGCACCCAGGCCGGCATCACGCTGAACCTGTACCCGGTCGCGCCGCACGACCCGGCGAACGTCGCCGACGTCGCGGCGGCCCGGCGGATCGACGGCCTGCAGAACCGGCTGTTCCTCGACCCGGTGCTGCGCGGCGGCTACCCGGACGACCTGGTCGCCGACCTCGAGCCGTTCGGCCTCGGCGAGGTGGTCCGCGACGAGGACGCGGCGGTCATCGCCGCGCACGTCGACTGGCTGGGCGTGAACTACTACCGCGACTACCGCGTCGCGGGCCGCCCGGTGCCGGGCAGCGAGCCGGCGGGCCCGGAGTGGGTGGGCGCCGCCGACGTGCACTTCGTCCCGGACCCGGCGGCCCCTCGCACCGACTCGGGCTGGGAGGTCCAGCCGGCCGGGCTGACCGAGTCCCTCCTGCAGGTGCACCGCGGCTACCGCTCGGTACCGCTGTACATCACGGAGAACGGAGCGGCCTACCCCGACGTGGTCTCCGACGGCGGCGACATCGTCGACACCGACCGCGTCGCGTTCCTCGACTCCCACCTGCGGGCCGCGCACGACGCGATCCAGGCGGGCGTCGACCTGCGCGGGTACTTCTACTGGTCGCTGCTGGACAACTTCGAGTGGGCCGAGGGCTACGCGAAGCGGTTCGGCCTGGTCCACGTGGACTACGCGACGCAGCGGCGGACACCCAAGCAGAGTGCCCACTGGTACTCCCGGGTGATCGGCCTCAACGGCCTGGGCTGACCGCGAACCGTGGAGGCCACCGGCGCGGGTGGCCTCCACGGACGCGAGTACGTGCATTCCGCGAACCGCGCCGCGGCCTCGGCTGCTCGTGGCAAGCACCAGGTTCTCGGCGGCGGCCCGGGCGCCGGCCTTCGCGGCCGACGCGGTCCTCGCTGCGCCGGCCGCGACCCGTCGCGGCCGAGGACCTCCGGCCCGGACAAGTCCCGCACCGCAGCCCGCGAGTACGTGCATTCCGCGAACCGCGCCGCCAGACTGGCCGGTATGGGACTGCGCAGCGAAGCTTGGTTCGACAACCCCGCCGACCCCGGGATGACCGCGCTCTACCTCGAGCGGTACATGAACTGGGGCGTCACCCGGGAGGAGCTGCAGTCCGGCAAGCCGATCATCGGGATCGCGCAGACCGGCTCCGACCTCACCCCCTGCAACCGCCACCACCTGCAGCTGGCGCACCGGACGCGCGAAGGCATCCGCGAGGCGGGCGGGATCGCCATCGAGTTCCCGGTGCACCCCATCCAGGAGACCGGCAAGCGCCCGACCGCGGCCCTCGACCGGAACCTCGCCTACCTCGGCCTGGTCGAGACGCTCTACGGCTACCCCATCGACGGCGTCGTGCTCACCACCGGCTGCGACAAGACCACCCCGGCGTGCCTGATGGCCGCCGCGACCGTGGACATCCCGGCCATCGTGCTCTCCGGGGGCCCGATGCTCAACGGCTGGTTCAAGGGCGAGCGCACCGGCTCGGGCACCATCATCTGGAAGGCGCGGGAGCTGCTCGCCGCCGGCGAGATCGACGACGCCGGGTTCATGGAGCTCGTCGCGTCCTCGGCGCCCTCCCCCGGGCACTGCAACACGATGGGCACGGCCTCGACGATGAACGCGCTCGCCGAAGCCCTCGGGATGAGCCTGCCCGGCTGCGCCGCCATCCCCGCGCCGCACCGCGACCGGGCGCGGATGGCCTACCGGAGCGGGCTGCGGATCGTCGAGCTGGTCCGCGAAGACCTCAAGCCGTCGGACATCCTGACGCGTGAGGCGTTCGAGAACGCCATCGTCGTGAGCTCCGCGATCGGCGGCTCGACCAACGCCCCGATCCACCTCGGCGCGATCGCCCGGCACGTCGGCGTGGACCTGCCGCTCGAGGACTGGCAGCGGCTCGGGCACGCCGTCCCGCTGCTGGTCGACCTGCAGCCCGCGGGCAAGTACCTCGGCGAGGAGTTCCACCGCGCCGGCGGCGTCCCGGCCGTGGTGCACGAGCTGATGCGGCACGGGCTGATCCACGAGGACGCGCCGACCGTCAACGGCCGCTCCCTCGGCGAGAACTGCCGCGACGCCGAAGCCGGCGACCGGGACGTCATCCGGACCTTCGACACCGCCCTCACCCCGGATGCCGGCTTCCTCGTGCTGAAGGGCAACCTGTTCGACGCGGCGATCATGAAGTCCAGCGTGATCTCGCCGGAGTTCCGGCGGCGGTACCTGGCCGGGGGCGTCTACGAAGGCACCGCGGTCGTGTTCGACGGTCCCGAGGACTACCACGCGCGCATCGACGACCCGGATCTCGGCGTCGACGAGCACACGCTGCTGGTGATGCGCGGCACCGGCCCGCTCGGCTACCCGGGCTCGGCGGAGGTGGTCAACATGCGGCCGCCCGCGGCGCTGATCAAGCGGGGCGTGCACGAGCTGCCGTGCCTCGGCGACGGCCGCCAGTCGGGCACCTCCGGCTCGCCGTCGATCCTCAACGCCTCCCCCGAAGCCGCGGCCGGTGGCGGGCTCGCCGTGCTGCGGACCGGGGACCGGGTCCGGATCGACCTCGACGCCGGCACCGCGGACGTGCTGATCCCCGACGACGAACTCGCGCGACGCCACCGGGAGCTGGCCGAGGCGGGCGGCTACCCGGTGCCGGAATCGCAGACGCCGTGGCAGGAGATCCAGCGGTCGATGGTCGACCAGCTGTGCGACGGCATGGTGCTGCGCCCGGCCGTGGCCTACCAGCGGATCGCCGCGACCAAGGGCATCCCCCGCGACAACCACTGACTTTCCCGCTTCGGAAGCCGGGAAACCGGGTATCCAGTCCGATAGCCGAGGCGAGGAGGCCCCCCATGCTCCCGGACCGTGAACGCCACGTCCTGCGCGAGATCGAGGCGGAGCTGCAGGCGAGCGATCCCGCGTTCGCCGCCGCCTTCAGCGGCCGCAAGCTGCGCTCGCTCCGGCGGTGGCCCCTGCTGCTGGTGCTGTGCGACATCACCGCGGTGGTGATGCTCGTCGTCGGCCTCTTCGCCCGCGACGCCGAACTGGTGCTCTGGGGCACAGTGAGCGCGGGCGCGCTGGTGGCCTGGCACATCGCCCACGCCGAGTCGGCGCGGGAGTCCACTGAGGACATTGCGCCGACGGCGGACCAAGCCTGACACACACGAAACGGCCGCCCGTGTCGCCACGGGCGGCCGTTCGGTGTGCGGGGCGGGATCAGTCGTAGGAAAGGGCCTCGACCAGCTCGCCGGTGCTGGGGTTCGACAGCGCCCTGGCCACGTCGGCCTGGGCGACGATCCCGACCAGCTCGTGCCCGTCGATCACCGGCAGCCGGCGGACCCGGTGCTCGGACATCGTGCGCAGGATCTCCTGCGCGTCGTCGTCCGCGCCGATCGTCACGACCTCGCCCTGGGCGAGCTCGCCGACGTGCAGGGCGCGCGGGTCCTTGCCTTCGGCCAGCACCTTCACCACGATGTCGCGGTCGGTGATCATGCCCTTGAGCCGGTTGTCCTCGCCGCAGATCGGCAGGGCGCCGACGTCCTTTTGCGCCATCGTGACCGCGGCGTCGTGCACGGTGTCGGACTCGCGGGCGCAGGTCGCGTCCGGAGTCATGATGTCGCGTGCGGTGGTCATCCTGAACTCCTTCCTTCCGGTCCGTTGCCCTCCGGCTACCCCGGCCGGGCGGGTTTACCCCGTACCGGAGGGGGAATTTCCCGCCACATGCCGGATTCCCGCGGTGCCGAGCCGCCGGACACCACCGATCTCGACCGGTTGCGGTCGGCGGCGTCCGGCTGCCAGGGCTGTCACCTCTTCCAGGACGCCACCCAGACCGTCTTCGGCGAAGGCCCGGCCGGGGCGCGGGTCCTCGTCGTCGGCGAGCAGCCGGGCGACAAGGAGGACCTGGCGGGCGAGCCGTTCGTCGGACCCGCCGGGAAGCTGCTGGACCGTGCCTTCGAAGAAGCGGGCTTCGATCGGGGATCGCTGTACGTCACCAACGCGGTCAAGCACTTCAAGTTCAAGCGCGACGAGCGCGGCAAGCGCCGGATCCACCAGAAGCCGGACCGGACCGAGGTGGTCGCCTGCCGCCCGTGGCTGCTGGCCGAGCTGCGCGCGGTGCGCCCGGAGCTGGTGCTGCTGCTGGGCGCGACGGCCGCGCAGTCGTTGCTGGGCCCGAAGTTCCGGCTCACCGCCCACCGCGGCGAGCCGGTGGAGCCGCCGGAGGACCTGGCCGGCCTGGTGCCCTCGGCCGTGGCGACGGTCCACCCGTCGGCGGTGCTCCGGGCACCGGACCGCGAAGACGCCTACGCGGGCTTCGTCGCCGATCTGCGGGCCGCGGCGAAACTGCTGCGGTAACCGTTCACGACGCCTTCAGGGCCTTCTCCAGCTCGGCGCGCGTCATCTTCGACCGGCCTTTCACGCCCTGCTCGCGGGCCAGCTTGTCGAGGTCGGACTTCGACAGCTCGGCCAGTTCCGGCTGCTTCGGCTTCTTCGCGGCCTTCTTCTTCGGTTCCTGGCCGCCGCTCTTGCGGTTCTTCACGCTGCGCGAGAGCGCCTCGAACAGGTCGACGACGTCGGCGGAGGGCTCCGGCTCCTCCTCGTGGGCGATCTCCTTGCCGGCTTCCTTCGCCTTGATCAGCTCTTCGACGCGCTTCGAGTACTCGTCGCGGTAGTCCTCGGGCTTCCACGGCGCGGTCATCTCGTCGACCAGCGCGAGCGCCATGTCGAGTTCCTTGGGCCGCGGCTTCGGCAGGGACGGCAGCTCCCCCATGACGTCCTTCGGCTTCCGCAGGTCGGCGACGAAGTGCAGCGTGTTGAGCACCATGACGTCCTCGCCGGCCCGGACGGCGGCGAGGTACTCCTTGCCGCGCAACACGAACTTCGCGACGCCGGCCTTCTCGCTGCGGTCCATCGCCTGCAGCAGCAGGCCGTACGCCTTGGCGAAGTCCTCCTTCGCCGGTTTGAGCCAGTACGTCTTGTCGAAGAACCACGGGTCGATCTCGTCGAGCTCGACGAACTGCTCGATGTCGATCCGGCGCGAGCGCTCGGGCGCGATCTCGTCGAGCTCGTCCGGTTCGACGAGTACGTGGTCGCCGCCGCCGAGGTCGTAGCCCTTGACGATCTCGCCCTGGGTGACCTCTTCGCCGGTCCGCTCGTTGACGCGGCGGTTGCGGATCCGGTCCGACGTGCCGCGCTCGAACTGGTGGAAGTGGATCGTGTGGTCCGCCACCGCCGGGTACAGCTCCACCGGCACGGTGACCAGACCCAGGCTCAGCGCGCCGCTCCACACCGGTCGGGCCATGTCGTCCTCCCCGCGCTCAGGCGACGTCGCTGCTGCGGCGGCCGCTCCGGTGCAGGCCCAGCATCTCCAGCAGCCGCGCGCAGTCCTCGGGGTCCTTCGCCCGCGCCGCCACGGCCAGCGCGGCCTTGTGGCGCACGTGCTCCAGCTCCGGCGAGTCGGTGCCGTCGACCAGGAGGTCCGACACCGGCCGCAGGTCGTTCCGCTTGTCTCGCATGTTTCGCTCCCTCCGGCGGGTGGTTCGCGGGCGGGTTACCCAGGTTCACCGCGGGCGACACAGGTGTCACCGAAGATCCGGCACGACTAGGCCGAACGAGTGAATTCGGCCGGGTTGGGCCGCGGACACGGGCAAGGTGGTGAGACTCACGTCACAGCAGGAGGCCGGATGGGCACCCAGCTCCGCATCAGCCGCGAAGACGGCTCACTGCCCTGCGAGGTCTGCGGCTTCCCGACGATGCACGTGGCCCAGGTGGTCGCCGACGACGGCACGGTGCTGGGCCGCACCCTGGTCTGCACGACGTGCCAGCGCAGCAAGCACCGCCCGGAACCGGCCCCGGTCGAGTCCGACGCACCCCCCGACGAAGTCCCCGCCGGCTGACCCGCCCGGCCCAGCCGGTCGACCTCCGTACCTGGAGGGTCGGCCTGCGTACCCAGCCGGTCGGCCCGCGTACCCGAAGGGTCGGACTGCGTACCGGGACGGTCGGCTTGCTGTCCGACCTTGCAGGTACGCGGCCCGACCGTCCAGGTACGCGAGCCGACCGTCCAGGTACGCGAGCCGACCGCCCAGGCACGCGGGCGGTGCGTCAGGCGGTGGTGGCGACCGCGGCCACGAACTCCGCGGCGACCTCGTGGAGCTTGCGGTTGCCGTCCTGGGATCGCTTCACCAGGCGCTGGAAGGCCTCCTCGGCCGTGATGCGGTGGGCCGCCATCAGGATCCCCTTGGCCTGGTCGATCACCGCGCGGGTCTCCAGCGCGCGGTTCAGCTGGTCGACCAGCTCGCGGGCCGCGAAGTACCGGCGGGCGCTGCGCAGGCCGATGACGACCGTCGCCGTGTACAGCTCGAGGATCTTGGTGCCCAGCTCGCTGAAGCCGTGCTCGCCGAAGCCGAAGAGGTTGACCGCGCCGGACATGTCCTCGTCCACCGTCAGCGGCGCGGCGAGGAAGCTGGCCACGCCCAGCTGCTCGGCCGACGTGACGAACTGCGGCCACAGGTCCCCGACCGCGCCGACGCCGACCCGGACCGGCTGTCCGGTCTCGGCGGCGCGCAGGCACGGCCCGTCCCCGATGCGGTACTGCTCGCGGTCGAAGTTGACCGCGCGCTGGTCGGTGCTGGCCACCGTCTCCGGCACGCCGTCGCGCACCAGGGTGATGCTGGCCATGTCGGCGCCCGGCACCACCTGCACGACGTGGTCGCACACGGCCTGCAGCATCTGGCCGAGGTCGAGCTCGCCGTCCAGCATCGCGGTCAGCGACTCCATCGCGAGCGTGACTTCGTCCAGCCGCGCGGTGAGCTGCTCATGGCCGCCCGTCATCCTGGTGACGCCCCTCTTTCTTCGAACAGGGCGCTCTCAACCAGGGAGGACCCGGGCGCGCGCCACTAGTGGGCCGCTAGCGCTTTAACGGGTCCAGCGCGACATTACTGCATCCCGGTCGCGCCGGGCACGAGCGGTCACCGCCGCGGCGCGGCGCACGCCCGTTCGGAGCAACGACGGTTGCGGGCCGGCGGCGCCGGGGTCAGGCTCGGTGACACGGTTCAACCAGCAGCCGCTCGCATCCCCGGAGCGCGGCGCTGCGGCCGCGCCGCACCAGAACGGTGGCGAACCGGCATGAACCCCCTCCGCACCCGGCACCCGAACCTGCGGCTGCGCACGACGTGGCCCGCCCCGCACGCGGTACTGGTGACCGCCCGCGGCGACCTCGACAGCGCGACGGCCGGCCACCTGGCCACGCTGCTGTCCGACCGGCTGTGGGCGACGCCGGAGCGGCTGGTGGTCGACCTGTCCGAAGTGGACTTCCTCGGGGTGGCGGGGCTGCGGGTGCTGCTGCACGCGGCCCTGCAGGCCCAGGAGGGTGGCACCGAGCTGCTGGTGGTCACCGGGACGAACCCGGCGGTCCGCCGGGCGCTGCGGGTGACCGGGGCGGACCGGCGCTTGGCCCTCGCCGAGCACCGGCCCGCCCCCGCACCGGCCTGAGCAGGCCGTTACCCACGCAGAGCCGGGAGCAGCTCCTTCTCGGCGAAGTCGAGGAAGCCCTCCTGCTGGTCACCGCCGATCTGCACCAGCGCCACGTCGGTGAAGCCCGCTTTCCGGAACTCCTGCACGGCTTCGACGATGGGCTCGACGTCCGGGCCGCACGGGATCGAGCCGGCGACGTCCTCCTCGCGGACGAACTGCGTCGCGCCGGCGAACCCGGCCGGTCCCGGCAGCTCGGCGTTGACCTTCCAGCCGCCGCCGAACCAGCGGAACTGCTCGTGCGCACGCTTCACCGCGGCGTCGCGGTCGGTGCCCCACGACACCGGCAGCTGGCCGATCTTGCGGCTCGGCGCGCCACCGAGCTTCGTGGCGTCCCATTCCTGGGACAGCTCCGCCTTCGGCTCGACGGCGATCATCGCGTCGGCGACCGGCGCGAACCGCCGCACCGACTGCGACCCGGACACCGCGACGCCGATCGGCGTGCGCTTCTCGGGCAGGTCCCACAGCTTCGCCGAGTCGACGCGGAAGTGCTTGCCTTCGTAGTCGAAGTAGCCGCCGTCGAACAGGCCGCCGATGATCTGCACGGCCTCGGCGAGCATCTCGTGCCGGACGTTGGCCGGCGGCCAGCCGCGGCCGATGACGTGCTCGTTGAGGTTCTCCCCCGCCCGAGGCCGAGGGTGAACCGGCCGCCGGAAAGGGCCTGGATGGTCGCCGCCTTCTGCGCGACCACCGCCGGGTGGTAGCGCATGGTCGGGCAGGTCACGTAGGTCATCAGCTCGGCGCGTTCGGTCACCTGGGTGACCGCGCCGAGCACGGCCCACGCGTAGGGCGCGTGGCCCTGTTCGTCCAGCCATGGCGAGTAGTGGTCGCTCATGACCTCGAAATCGAAGCCGGCCTGCTCCGCGCCGGCGGCGAACCGGACCAGGTCGCCCGGGCCCGCCTGTTCGGTCATCAGGGTGTAGCCGATCCGCATCGGCGCCTCCTCACGGTCGAAACTGCGCGTACCCGGGTACAGCGCGCGGTAACCAACCACGACCGCGACGTTTGCTCCGGGAGGCAGCGGGTACCCATCCCCGCGAGACGAAGGGAGCCGGCATGCCTCAGTCGTGGAGCGGCAAGCGCGAACGCCAGTACGAGCACATCAAGGACTCCGCCGAGGACCGCGGCGCGAGCACGAAACGGGCCAAGGAGATCGCGGCCCGGACGGTGAACAAGAACCGCGCGCAGTCGGGTGAATCCCGGCAGGCCAGCAAGACGTCGCTGAAGGACAAGTCGCCGCAGCAGCGCGGCGGCGAGCGGTCCGGCAACCGGAAGGGCCCGGGCGGCCCGACGAGGGACCAGCTCTACAACGAAGCGAAGAAGAAGAACATCGAAGGCCGCTCGAAGATGACCAAGAAGGAGCTCGAACGGGCGCTGGGCCGGTGACCGTCTCCGAAACCCCTGATCACGAAGTGTCAGCATTACACCGGATGGGTAGTACTTTTCGCATGGAAGAAACTCGAAGCGACAGCTCGTTCGGCAGCAAGCCGACGGTCGACGAGCTCCTCGACGAACTCGTCGAGCTGCGCCTCCCCGCGATGGCGGAGCAGATCCCCCTGGTCCGCATGCTGACCCACGGCGTGGTCTCGCGCGCGGACTTCGGGCTGGACGCCATCGCCGACGCCAAGATGGCCGTCGACGAGGCGTGCGCGCAGCTGGTGCAGCTCGCCGAGCTCGGCGCCCAGCTGCAGTGCCGCTTCCGCCTGGCCCCCGACGGCCTGCACGTGATCGTCTCGACCCGCTCGACCGACCCGCGGCCGCCCAGCGACCGCACGTTCGGCTGGCATGTGCTGACTACTCTCAGCAAGTCCGTGACCGCGCACTGTGACGTGCTTCCGGGTGGAGGGGCGGGCATCGTCACGATCGAGCTGGTGCTCAACCCGGGAACGAGCGCGTGAGCAACGAGCGAAAAACCCTCCTCCACCGCCCGGACGAGTACGCCCACTGCGAGCCGCTGTTCGAGGAACTGGGCGAGCTGCAACCCGGTGACCCCCGGCGGGAGGTCGTCCGGAGCAAGCTGGTGACCGAGCTCCTCCCGCTGGCCGAGCACATCGCCACGAGGTTCTCCGGCCGCGGCGAGCCCCGCGAGGACCTGGTCCAGGTGGCGAGGATCGGCCTGATCAACGCGGTGGACCGCTTCGACCCCACCCGGGGCCACGATTTCCTGTCGTTCGCGGTCCCGACGATCATGGGCGAGGTCCGCCGCCACTTCCGCGACACGGGCTGGTCGGTCCGGGTACCCCGCAGGTTGAAGGAGCTCCACCTCTCGCTGAGCCAGGGCTCGGCGGTGCTGTCCCAGCGGCTGGGCCGCGCCCCGACCCCGACCGAGCTGGCGGAGCACCTGAACCTCGACGTGGACGAGGTCCGCGAAGGTCTCCTGGCGGGCAACGCGTACCAGGCGTTGTCGGTGGACAAGCCGGTCCACGACGACGCGGAGGCGCTGTCCCTGGCGGACACGATGGGCGAGCCGGACCACGAGATGGCAATGGTCGAGAACCACGAGGCACTCCAGCCCCTCCTGCAGGAACTACCGAAGCGCGAGAGGGCAATCCTGGTGATGCGCTTCTTCGGCGGCCTGACGCAAACGCAGATCGCAGACCGGGTGGGCATCTCCCAGATGCACGTGTCCCGTCTGCTGTCACAGACGTTGGAGCAGCTGCGCGGAAAGCTCACCGGCGAAGGCTGAGCCCGCCTCGCCCCCACGCAGCAAAAGCAGCCTGCGCACACAGGCGACCACGCCCTCAAGAAAGAACGGGCAGCCAAAGGCCCCACCGGCCACACCCCCCTGCCGACCCGATACGCAGCCGCCTCAGCGGCCGAGAGGCTGTGTCAAGGCACGCTTTCCCGCCTTGACACAGCCTCTCGGCCGCTGAACAATCCGGCGTTCGGGTCGGTGGGGGAAGCCGCGGCAGACCCGAATCCGGCAGATCCGAAAAGCTCAAGGCATCACTTCAGCCACCGAGGCCGCTTACCTTCCCGAACCCGCTCCCATTCAACCGAGAACCGCTCCCGAAGAGAACCGGCCCGAGCAGAATCCCGCCCATAAAGCACCCCGAAGGTAAAAGTATTCTGCCCTTCCCCATGCCCGGAAACAGCAAGCTGCCGAAGAACCTCCCGCCCGACAACAGTATCCTGATGCTCCCCCAGTGTTCCCTGCAAAGCCTTCACATTCTTCCGCCAGGCCCGGACCTTCTTCCCATAAACGGGCTTGACAAGATCCCCGGCGTACCGAGCCTGCTTGGCCTTCTTCCGGACATCGTGCAAGGCAACCTCGAGCTCGACCCCGGACAGCCCCCGAGCACCGGCCTCGGCCCGGCGCAGCTTCGCAGCGGCCTTCCGCAACGGCTTCCGCAACCCGGCCTTGGCGGGCTTACGCGCCTTCCGAGTCAACGGCGGATCTTCGACAACCACATCCAGCCCCCGCAGCAACCGCAAATACCGCTTCCCGGTCAAAGCGGCAAGAGCCCGGCCCCGCCCTTCCGCAGCTTCCCGGGCGAAGTGCCGGGTGAGAAACTGCCGCAGCGGACCGAAAACCAGCTCGGAAGGCAACGAATCAAGCTGCCGACGCAACCGCTCCTCGACAACCTCGGTATCCCGGAAGGGCGACAACTCCCGCCCCAGCCACTGCAGCTCGGAAACCAGAACAGCGGTCTCCCGGCGATCGACGATCGACCCGAAAGTCCGAAGGGTGCTCCGCAGCTTCCGAATGGCCACCCGCAGCTGGTGCACGGAGTCCTCGGCATCCACCCGAACCCCGATGTCGGACCGCTGCAACCGCCCGTAGTGCTCGCGCAACGCGGCAACGACGACATCCCCGGCCGTCGGCTTCTCACCGAGGCGAGCCGAAGGCTGAACCCGGTCCCCGACAAGCCGCCGCAGCTTGGAAGACCAGGGCGAGGCAGACGCACCGGCCGCGACCAGCGCCCGGTCGAACTCGTCCAGCAACCCGGGCTCGGCCGACGGATCCAGCTCGAGTTCCAGCTCCCGCCACTCGTCGAGCCGCGCGGTCTCCCCACCGGTCTCTCCGGTCACGTGGTCATCGGTCAGCACCGCGACGGTACGGCCGCCGGCCCCGACGAGCCGGTGCGCGAAGCGGTCGGTCCGCAGGTGCGCGATCGGCACCAGCTTCTCCCCCAGCGTGTACGCCTGCACCAGTCGCCGGAACCGGCCGGGCACCTTGTGCGGGTCGCCACCCAGCGGCAGCTGCAGCTCCTGCCGCTCGTCGGCCGACACGGGCAGCTTCAGGTGCCAGCCCGCGTCCGGCCCGCCGACGCGCCGCCGCAGCGTGATGCCGGCGCGGGCCAGCCGGAACGTCCCGGTGTCGTAGTAG
This sequence comes from Amycolatopsis sp. Hca4, assembly GCF_013364075.1. GTDB lineage: Bacteria > Actinomycetota > Actinomycetes > Mycobacteriales > Pseudonocardiaceae > Amycolatopsis. The sequence goes on along the minus strand of NZ_CP054925.1, from coordinate 10,857,769 downwards.
GAGGCGTCCAGGACGTGCTCGACCGGGTCTTCCTGCGCTTCGACGCCGGCGACGCCGACCAGCCGAGGCACGCCGCTGCCCGCGACGAGCTCGTACTTGCGTTCGCGTTCGATCACCCGCGACGGCGCTGTCATGGTTCGTCCTCCCTGGGCCTCGGTTACCCGTAGTGGTACCCGTCCGGATCGCGGCCGACACGGGATTCGGCGCCGGAGCAGCGGGTATCCCCTTCTCCGAACCCGAGCGGACCCCAGCCCGGACCAGGAGAGTGCATGAACGGCAACCAGCCCGCAACCGACCTGACGACCGTCCTCGACGGCGACCACCGCGAACTCGACCGGCTCTGCACCGAGCTCGAGCTCGGCCAGGGCAGCCCCGAGAACCGCAAGGACCTCGCCGATCACCTGATCGCGGCGCTGATCCGGCATTCGGTCGCCGAAGAACCCCACCTCGACGGCGGTGGCGAGCTCGCCGAGGCGGATCGCCTGATGCGGCAGCTCGAAGGCGTGGGCCCGCAGGAGACGCGGTTCGAGCGCCTGCTGGGCGGGCTGATCCGCGCCATCCGGCAGCACGTCCGCGAGGAAGGCCCGGCGGCCGTGCGTGAGCTCCGGCGCACCTGCTCCCCCGAGCGGCGGGCCGAACTTGGCCGGGAGGTCCTCGAGACCCGGGAGGCGGCGGCGACGCTGCCGCACCCCGATCTGGCCGACCGGGTTCCGCAGGCCGACCAGCTGTGGCCGGGGCCGGGCTTCGTCGACCGGGCCCGTGCCGCCCTGCGCGCCCCGGCATCGGGTTGAATGGGAGGTCGGCCACCCCGATCGGAAAGGACAGCAGAGCCCCATGAGTGTCGGCGAAGAGGAGTGGGCCCGTGACCGGGCCTGGTTCGGGCAGGACCGCCCGGCGGAGCCCGGGCCGCTGGCCCGGCAGTTCGCCGACCTCACACGGACCCTGCTCGACGTGACGCCGACCGTCGCCGGGGTGCTCAAGCTCGTCGTCGGGGCGGCCGTCGCGCTCGTGCCGGGCGCGGACCTGGTCAGTGTCACCCTGCGTGACGCCGACGGCACCTACCACACCCCCGTCGAGACGGACCCGGTCGCCGAGCAGCTCGACCAGGTGCAGTACGACCACGGCGAAGGCCCCTGCGTGGAGTCGGCCCGCTCGGACGGGCCTGCCGTCGGCTGGTCGCAGGACCTGGGCCGCGACCCGCGGTGGCCGGCGTTCGGCCCGGCCGCCGCGGCGCACGGCTACCACTCGGTGCTGGCCACCGCCCTGCTGCCGGAGGCCCGTCCGCCCCGGCTCTCCGGCGCGCTCAACATCTACTCGCGCACCCCAGGCGCGTTCGACGCCCGAGCGATCGACACCGCGTTGCTGCTGGCCACGCACGCGTCGCTGGCGCTGGCCCACACCGAGGCCGTCGCCGCGGCGGAGCTCGAGTCGGCCCACCTGCGCCGCGCGGTCGACAGCCGCGACGTCATCGGCCAGGCCAAGGGCATCCTCATGCAGCGTCGCGGCATCACCGCCGACGAGGCCTTCGACGTGCTGCGCCGCGCGTCCCAGGACCTCAACGTCAAGCTGGCCGACCTGGCGAAGACGCTCGCCACCCGGCACACGGAGATCGATCTCCCGGCATCGGAGAACTGACCCAGCTGTCGAGTCCGAGGGGTTGGTCAGGCGGCTTGCACTTTCACACCCGGCGGCCGCCGCGGGGGCGCCCCCTGGTCCCGGCGGCATGAATCGAGGGCGTCGCTTCCCCCACGGGAAGCGACGCCCTCGGTTTCGTGCCGCCGTTACTGGGCAGTGTACGGGGACCGGTTCTCCAGCGACGGGCTGGCGGCCGGGTACCGGCCGTCCTGCCCCGGCACCGGGGTCACCGTCGCGGCCTGCTGCTCCGTGTCCACCCGCGGCCGGGGGCCGCGCTGGACGACCGCCTCGACCTCCTGCTCACCGCGGATGCGGGCCAGGACGCCGAGGGTGATCGCGTGGGCCAGCGCGAGGATCAGCAGCAGCACGCCGATCCGCCCGACCACACCGGGCAGGTCGCTGCCGCCCATTTCGATGGTCGAGATCAGGGCGAGCACGCCGAGGGTGGCGAGGTGGAACAGCACCGTGACCAGGCGGGTCATCGAAGCGCCCGCCGCCGGGTCGCCGTAGGAGTTCTCCAGGTAACGGCGGCCGCTGCGGTAGATGATCTGCCCGTCTATCAGGACCAGCGCAACGCCGATCGCGAGGAACGACAGGTACGCGTTCGTGGTCATGCCGGACGCTCCTTCCTGGGGGACCTTGCCGGAGGAATACCCGGCAGGTCGCGCAGGGAAACGCCCCCGTCACGGGGTGAACATCCTCACCCGCCGAAGGTGTCCGGGTCCGGCCCGGTGCGGCGGCCTTCGTCGAGCCTGCCGATCTCGGCCATGTCCTCGTCGTCGAGTTCGAAGCCGAAGACGTCGATGTTCTCGCGCATCCGGCCGGGCGACGCCGACTTCGGGAACACGATGTTCCCGAGCTGGATGTGCCAGCGCAGCACGACCTGGGCGGGCGTCCGCCCGTGCTTTTCCGCCAGGCCGGTGAGCACCGGGTCGCCGAGGACCTCCCCCTGCGCCAGCGGGCTCCACGCTTCGGTGGCGATGCCGTGCGCCCGGTGGTACTCGCGCAGCTGCGCCTGCTGCAGCGCCGGGTGCAGCTCGATCTGGTTGACCGAGGGCACCAGGGACGTCTCCTCGGCGAGCCGGTCGAGGTGGGCGGGCTGGAAGTTGGACACGCCGATCGCGCGGGCCTTGCCCGCGTGCAGGATGTCCTCGAAGCCCTGCCACGTGCGGACGTAGTTGTTCTTCGACGGCAGCGGCCAGTGGATCAGGTAGAGGTCGACGTAGTCGAAGCCCAGCCGGCGCAGGCTGCCTTCGAGCGCGGTGATCGCGTTGTCGTGCCCGTGCGCGTCGTTCGCCAGCTTGGTGGTGACGAACACGTCTTCGCGGGCCACGCCGGAGTCCGCGATCCCGGCGGCGACGCCGGCCTCGTTGCGGTACATCTGCGCGGTGTCGATGTGGCGGTACCCGGTTTCCAGCGCGGTCCGCACGGCCTGGGCGGTTTCCTCCGGCGAGATCTGGAAGACACCGAACCCGAGCTGCGGGATCCGCACGCCGTTGTTCAGCTCCAGAGCGGGGACGCCGGCAGTGGTGGTCGTCATGCCTACGACCTACCCGGCGGTCACCGGACGCGAAACGCGGCGGGGCGGGTGAACCCGCCCCGCCGCGTGAACTCACCCCGGTCGGGTGAGCGGTGCTACTGCCCCGGGCGGTCCACGTCACCGCGCCAGGCGCCGGTCTCCCGGCCGCGCTGCTCGATGAACTCCTTGAACCGCTTGAGGTCGCCCTTCACCCGGCGGTCGAGCACGCCGAGCTTGTCGGCGACGTTCTCGGCGAAGCCCTCCGGGTCGATGTCCATCTGCGCGGTCACCCGGGTGTGGGAATCGTCCAGCCGGTGGAAGGTGATGACGCCGGCGTGGTCCGGTCCGGAGACCGAGTTCCAGGCGACCCGCTCGTCCGGGTGCTGTTCGGTGATCGTCGCGTCGAATTCGCGCGTCACGCCACCGAACCGCGTCACCCAATGGGTGCGGGTGGCGTCGAGCTGCCGGATCTCTTCGACGCCTTCCATGAACCGGGGGAATTCCTCGAACTGCGTCCACTGGTTGTACGCGGTGGAAACGGGGACTTCCACGTCCACGATTTCGGTGATCGTGCTCATGCACTCCTCCTGATCGGTGGTGGAAACCTTCGGCTACCCGCTGCCGCCGCGGTCAAACCCGCCGTGGTTGACCGGCGCCGGGCCCGGGTACCCGGCGGCCAGGCAAAGGAGGTGTTCGGTGATCGAAGAGGCAAACAAGACACCGGCGGCCGACCGCTCGGTCGGCGAGCTGGTGACGGACCTGACCGACGAGGTCAAGCGGCTCGTCCGGGACGAGATGCGGCTCGCGGTCTTCGAACTGCAGCGCAAGGGCAAGAAGATGGGCCTCGGCGCCGGGTTGTTCGGCGCGGCGGGGCTGTTCGCGTTCCTCGGGGCGGGCACGCTGGTCGCGGCCGCGGTGCTGGCGCTCGCGCTGGCCGTGCCCGGCTGGCTGGCCGCGGTGATCGTCGCGGTGGCGTTGTTCGTCGTCGCCGGGATCGCGGCGCTGGTCGGCAAGAAGGAAGTGACGCAGGGGGTGCCGCCGGTGCCCGAAGAGGCGATCAGCGGCGTCCGCGAAGACGTGGACACCGTGAAGCAGGGAGTGCGGGCATGAGCGGGGACTTCCCGAAGAACGCCGAAGAGGCGCGGCTCGACCGGGACGCGACCCGGGAGGAGCTCACCGAAACCCTGACCGCGCTCGGGCAGAAGCTCGACGTGAAGGCCAGGGTCAAGGAGAACGTCGACGAGAAGCTCGACCAGGCGACCGCGAAGGTCGCCGACGTGACGAACGAGCCGACCGCGGTGAAGTTCCGCCAGGGCGCCGACGCCGTGCGCGCCAACCCGGTGCCGGTCTTCGCCGGCGTGCTGGGCCTGCTGATCGTGATCCGCCTGATTCTCCGCCGGAGGAACTCGTGAACAAAGCGCTGTACAAGCCGCTGAGCTGGGTGGTGGGTGCCCTCGGCGGCATCCTGGCCGGCCAGGTGTTCAAGCAGGTCTGGAGCCGGGTGGCCGGCGAGGACGACGCCCCCGACGCCACCGACCGCGACTACACCTGGCGTCAGGTGGTGGTCGCGGCGGCGGTGCAGGGGGCGATCTTCGGTGCGGTCAAGGCCGCCACCGAACGCGCCGGCGCCGTCGGCTACCGCAAGGCGACCGGCGACTGGCCGGGAGACGACTGAGCTCCACGGCCCTCAGTGTCCTCAATGGACGACCGGAGAGGCGTGGCCGCGCGAGGGGTCACGCCTCCCGGCCGGGTTCGGCGGCCAGGCCGGCGAGCGCGGCGCCGACCCGGGGGTGGATCTTCAGCACGAGGTCGGCGCCGGTGGCTTCGAGCGAGCGGGTGACCGCGTGGCCGCCGGGCACGACGACGATTTCGGTGCGGGCGTGCGCCTGCAGCAGTGCGCGGACCCCGGCGCAGCTCAGGAAGGCCACCCGGGTGAGGTCGACGACCAGCCGGGTGCCGGTGGCGAGGGCTTCGTCGAGCGTGTTCACCGTGGCCGCATCGATGTCACCGACCAGGGTGAGCACCGTGACTCCGCCCGGGCGTCCGGCTTTGGTCACCGTCAGCCCCGACGGTTCGTATATCGTGCGAAAACAGTCGTACATGGCGCTCCCTTTCAGCGGTAGAGGGGCGCTGACCGGAGCACGTGTCTGAACAACAGCCAACACCTCTGACCGTACGCCCCTGCGCCGAGAGGTCAACCCCGCGGGTTTCCCGGCTCCGACCTCGGGTAATCCGTTCGGGATGCCCGCTCCGCCCGGAAGGAGAGCCATGCGTGTCGTGATCGTCGGCGGCGGATTCGCCGGGTACCACGCGGCGAAGAGCTTGCGGAAAGAAGCCGGCGAAGACGTGGAAGTCGTCGTGCTGAACCCGACGGATTACTTCCTCTACCTGCCGTTGCTGCCCGAAGTGGCGGCGGGGATCCTGGATCCGCGGCGGGTGGCGGTTTCCATTCCCGAAACGCTGCGCGGGGTCCGCCTGGTGCTCGGCGTGGCCACCGGCGTCGACTTCGAAACCCGGCACGTCACCTACACCGATCCCGAGGACAACGAGCACCGGATCGGGTACGACCGGCTGGTGCTGGCCGCGGGCAGCGTCAACAAGCTGTTGCCGATCCCGGGCGTGCCGGAGTACGCGCACGGGTTCCGCGGCGTGCCGGAAGCGCTGTACCTGCGTGACCACATCACCCGGCAGATCGAGCTGGCCGCCGCGGCCGAGGACCCGGCCGAACGCGACGCCCGCTGCACGTTCGTGGTGGTCGGCGCCGGTTACACGGGCACCGAGGTCGCCGCGCAGGGCCCCGCGTTCACCGCGGCGCTCGCCGCGCGCCACCCCGAGCTGGCCGGGCAGCGGATCCGCTGGCTGCTGCTGGACCTCGCCGAGCGCGTGCTGCCCGAGCTGGACGAGCGGCTGGGCCGGACCGCCGACGAGGTGCTGCGCTCGCGCGGGGTGGAAGTGCTGATGAAGACGTCGGTGGACAACGCCGACGCGAAAGGCGTCACGCTGACCAACGGCGACTCCGTGCCGGCCCGCACCCTCGTGTGGTGCGTCGGCGTGCGGCCGGACCCGCTGGTGGCCGAGCTCGGGCTGGAGACGGCCAAGGGCAGGCTGGTGGTCACCGAGCAGCTGAACGTGCCGGGCCGCGACGACGTCTTCGCCTGCGGTGACGCGGCGGCGGTGCCCGACCTCACCCGTCCCGGGCAGTACACCGCGATGACCGCCCAGCACGCCGAGCGGCAGGGCAGGCTGGCCGGGCGCAACGTGGCGGCGTCACTCGGCCACGGCCGCCCGGGCGCCTACCGCCACCACGACCTCGGTTTCGTCGTCGACCTCGGCGCGGGTGCCGCGGCGGCGAACCCGCTGCACATCCCGCTGTCCGGCCGGCCGGCGAAGGCCGTGACGCGCGGCTACCACTTGATGGCGATGCCGGGCAACCGCGTCCGCACGGCCGTCGACTGGGCCCTGGAGGCGCTGACCGGCCGCCAGACCGTCCAATTGGGACTGGTCCGGTCCGGGGCCGTGCCGCTCGACACCGACAGCCCGGAGCTTCCCCGCCGCTGAACCGCTTCTGTGAAAGGAATCCCATGTCCGCCGAAACCGACCCCGTCCGGTCCGAAGGCCCGTCGGTGGTGACCGCCGGAGACCCGTCGGGCCCCAAGGTGATCGTCCTCGACCCGGCGGGCGCCGGGAAGCACGACGAGCTGCCGGCGACCTGGCGTCCGCTGGCGGACACGCGCGCCGTCTTCTGGTGCCGGGTCCCGGCGGGAGGCGCCCTGAGCGAAGCCGACGACCTCCTGGGTGACGCCGGTCCGGGCGACCCGGAAATCGCGGTGGTGGCGAGCGGCCCGTTCGCGGCGGAGGCCCTGCAGCTGGTCGAGCGCCACCCGGGGGCGGCAACGCACCTGCTGCTGGTGGACCCGGCTTCGGACGCGTTCCTGCCGTCCGACGACGCGGCCGAGGCCGACGAGGCCTGGCTCGCCGAGCACGACGACGTGGTGACGAAGCTGCGCGAGGCGGGAACGGACGTGCGGGTGGTGGCGTCGAGCAGCGACAACCCGGACGACCGGGTGCCGCCTCCGCTGCCGCTGGGTCACCCGGTGGTGGTGACGGCGGTGCGCTCGGCGCTCGGGTTGGGCTGAGCCGCGGGCCCCTCGGCCGCCCGGATCATGGCGCCACAGCGCCCGGGGCGGTACCGCAGCCGAAGCCCAGGTGGTGGTTCTCCTCGCGGTCGAACGGCCCCCGGAGCGCTCGGCCGCCGACCGGCTCGTGGCGGCGAGGGTTAGCAAGCTCGCCTCATGGAAGAGACCAGGTCGGCCGCGGTCCCTCGCCCGGTAGTTCGCGGCAGCGGTCCCGGGAAGCCGGGGCCCACCTCGAAACCCCGCCCTGATCCGCAGCAGTGGTCGCAGGAAGCCCGGACTCGTCCCAGACCGCGGGCTGGTTCGCGACCACCGCGAAGCCGCGAGCCGGCACGCCGGCCGGGCTAGCTCCCCTCCGCCGCCAGCTCCACGAAAGCCCGCACCAGCGGTGACCCCGCCCCATGCCGCCAGGCCAGCCCCAAATCGATCCGCGGCACCGGCTCCTCCACCCGCCGCAGCACCACGCCCCGGCGCCGCAGCGCTCGGGCGCGGTGCTCCGGTACCGCGGCCAGCCCCGCCCCCTCCGCGACCGCGCGCATCAGCTGCTCGTCCTCCGGCTCCTCGCGGACGATCGGCGGCAACCCACCCGGCCACACCTGCGCACTGATCGCGTCGTACTGGCCCGGACCGTTCTCCCTTGGCCAGAACACCACCGGCTCGGCCGCGATCTCGGCCCGGCGCACCCGGCCGCGGCGACGCGCGAGCGGGTGGCCCGACGGCAGCGCCAGCAGCACCTCCTCCGCCCCCACCACCGCGACCTCGATCCCTGCCGCGGTGACCGGGGGCCGGACGAAGCCCACGTCGATCTCGCCCGCCGCCAAGCGGGCCAGGTTCAAGCTGGTCCAGCCCGTCTCCAACGCCAGTTCCACGTCGGGGAACCGGGCGCGGTACGCCGCCACCAGGTCGCCGGCCAGCGGGCCCGGCGCCGATCGCGTGTAGGCGATCCGCAGCCTCCCGGCCTCGCCCCGGCCCGCCGCGGTGATCGCTCCCCGCGCCCGCTCCAGGCGGTCGAGCAGCTCGCGGGCTTCGGCGGCCGCCACCCGGCCCGCGTCGGTCAGGGCGAACCGGGGACCCGTGCGGTCCAGCAGCGCCACCCCGACGTCCGCTTCGAACGCGCGGATCTGCTGGCTCAGCGACGGCTGCGACACGAACAGCCGCGCGGCCGCCTTCGTGAAGTGCATCTCCTCGGCGAGCACGGCGAAGTAGTGCCATCGACGCAGATCCACCCAGCGATTATAAGTCCTTCCTATCACCTGATCACGACGAAGTCTTGGACTCCGGGCGCCCGCCGCTGCTGTCCTGGGCGCGTGACCACGACCAGCGCGCCCCGCACCCGCACCGACCGCAAGCTGCTCGCCCTCGCCGCCGCGGCGGACCGGCGGCTGGCCGCGCCGATGGCCGGGTTCTTCGACCTCGCCACGATCCGGGAGGCCGTCGACGACCTCACCACGGCGTTCGCGCCGCTCGGGCGCGTGCAGCACACGGTCGCCGCCAAGGCGTGCGGGCTGGCTCCGCTGCTGCAGTTCCTCGGCGGGCTGGGGATCGACGCCGAGGTGGCCAGCCCCGGCGAAACCGCGGTCGCGGAAGCCGCCGGCCTGCGCGGCCCGCGGCTGGTGCTCGACTCCCCCGCCAAGACGACCGCCGAGCTCGCGCACGCCCTCGCCGAGGGCACCGCCGTGAACGCCGACAACTTCCAGGAGCTCGCCCGGCTCGACGCGCTGGTCGGTGCGACCCCGCCGCGGTCGGTGCTGGGCCTGCGGATCAACCCGCAGGTCGGCGCCGGCCGGATCGGGGACACCAGCACCGCCACCGCGGCGTCGAAGTTCGGCATCCCGTTGCGGGACGACGGGAACCGCGCCCGGCTGCGGGAGGCGTTCGCGCGCCGGCCGTGGCTGACGCGCCTGCACGTCCACGTCGGCTCGCAGGGCTGCCCGCCCGAGCTGATGGCCGAGGGCGTCGCCGCGGTCCACGAACTCGCCGAGGAGATCAACGCCGCGGCCGGGTACCGGCAGGTGACGAGCCTGGACCTGGGCGGCGGGCTGCCGGTGGACTTCACCTCGGACGAACCGGGCCCCGGCTACGCCGGTTACGCCGCCACGCTGCTGGCCCGGGTGCCGGAACTGGCCGACGGGCGCTACGCGTTCGTCACCGAATTCGGCCGGTCCCTGCTGGCGAAGAGCGGTTTCCTGGTCAGCGCGGTGGAGTACACGAAGGTCGCCGGGGGACGGCACATCGCCGTGACGCACGCGGGCGCCCAGGTGGCGGCGCGCACCGTGCTCCAGCCGGAGCACTGGCCGCTGCGGATCGGCGCGTTCGACGCCGCCGGCGTGCCGAAGACCGGCCCCGAGGTGCCGCAGGACGTCGCCGGCCCGCTGTGCTTCGCCGGCGACCTGCTGGCCAGGGAACGGCCGCTGCCGCTGCTGGAGCCGGGTGACCTCGTCGTCGCCCACGACACCGGCGCCTACTACTTCGGCGCGCACTACGCGTACAACACGCTGCCGCGCCCGGCCGTGTACGGGTTCACCGTGTCGCCGCGCGGTGACGTCGAGTTCGCACCCCTGCGGCGTGCGCAGACCCTCGCCGAACTGGTCACCGACGCGGGCGGTGAATTCCTCGGAGCGCACCCGGGAGCCTGAGCACCGGCGTACGATCCCGGGCACGCCGAGGGGAGAGGGCCATGGGGGCGCTACCGCGGTTCGCCGCGCTGCCGATCGGGATCGTCGTCGCCGGGCAGGCCGTCGTGCTGACCGCCCTGTCCGGGCGTTACGGCTTCCACCGCGACGAGCTCTACTTCGTCGCCGCGGGCCGCCGCCCGGATTGGGGATACGTCGACAATCCGCCGATCACGCCGTGGCTCGCCCGGGCGTCGACGGCGGTGTTCGGCGAGACACCGGTGGGCCTGCGGGTGGTCGCGACCCTGCTCGGGATGGCGACCGTCGTGGTCGTCGCGCTGATCGCCCGCGAGTTCGGCGGCGGCCGCGGCGTCCAGCTGTTCACCGCGATCGCGACGGCGTCGTCGACCTACGTCCTGGTCGTGTCGCACATGCTGGCGACCAACTCCGCGGACGTGCTGCTGTGGTCGGTGCTCGCGCTGTTCGCGCTGCGGCTGCTGCGCACCGGGGACGGCCGGTGGTGGCTCGCGATCGGGGCCGCCGCGGGCCTCGGCCTGGCGAACAAGTGGCTCGTGCTGCTCCTGCTGTCCGGGCTCGGTGTCGGCGTGGCCGTCACCGGGCCGCGCCGGGTGCTGCGAACCCGGTGGCTCGCCGCCGGCGTCGGGATCGCCCTCGTGCTCGCCGCGCCGGTGGTGCTCTGGCAGGCGTCGCACGGCTGGCCGATGCTCACCGTGGCCGGCGGGATCAGCGAGGACGACGGCGCCGCGAACCGGCTGCTGTTCGTGCCGATGCAGCTGGTCCTGCTCTCCCCCGTGCTGGTGCCGGTGTGGATCGCCGGGCTCGTGCGGCCGTGGCGCGAACCCGGGCTGCGCTGGGCCCGCCCGCTGGCCGTCGCCTACCCCGTGGTGTGCGCCGAACTGCTGATCGTGGGCGGGAAACCGTACTACTCGGTGCCGCTGCTGCTGCCGCTGGTGGCGCTGGGCGCCGAGCCGGCGCTGCGCTGGCTGGGCCGGGGCGGCACGGCCCGGCGGGTGCTGACCGGCGCGGCCGCCGCGGTGTGCGTGGCCGTGTCCGTCCTCATCGGACTCCCGGTGGTGCCCGCGGCGGCGCTGAACGGCCCGCTGCTGGCGATGAACAAGGAACCGGGCGAGCAGGTCGGCTGGCCGGACTTCGCCGGCAGCGTCGCCGGGGTGTGGCAGCGGATCCCGGACACCGAGCGCGACACCGCGGTGATCCTCGCCGGGAACTACGGCGAGGCGGGCGCGCTCGAGCGGTACGGGCCGGAGCTCGGGCTGCCGCAGCCGTACTCGCCGCACATGTCTTACGCGGACTGGGGCCCGCCGCCGGACCGGCTGGTCGGCCCGGTGCTGCTCGTCGGCCGTGTCCGGCCGGACTTCCCCGCGGCCCGGCTGATCACGCGGTGCCGCTTGGTCGCCAAGCACCACAACGCCGCCGGCGTCGACAACGACGAGGAAGGCGTGCCGCTTTCGCTGTGCGAGCCGGCCCGGCCGTGGTCGGAGGCGTGGCCCCGACTGCGGCGTTATTACTGAGCGGTCCGTCCGCTGCGCGCTACTCTCGGCTCCATGGTGGCGAGGCGCACGGCGGTGGCCGTGGTGGGGGCGGGCCCGGCCGGGCTCACGGTGGCGAACCTGCTGCGGCGCGCGGGAATCCCTTGCGTGCTGCTGGAGGCGCAGAGCCGGGCGTTCATCGAACAGCGGCCGCGGGCCGGGTTCATCGAGGAGTGGGCCGTCCGCGGGCTCGAACGGCGGGGGCTCGGCGCCCGGCTCGTCGCGAAGGCGCCGCGGCACGGGAAGTTCGAGTTCCGGTTCGGCGGGCAGCGGCACGTCTTCCGCTACGCCGACGTCACCGGCCAGCGGCATTTCGTGTACCCGCAACAGCTTCTGGTGACCGACCTGGTCGCGCAGTACGCCGAGGCCGGCGGTGAGGCGGTCTTCGAGGTGTCCGACGTCGAGCTGCACGACCTGACGTCGGGCTCCCCCGCCGTCACGTTCCGGGCCGGCGGCACCGAGCACTACGTCGACTGCGACTTCGTCGCCGGCTGCGACGGCGCCCGCGGGGTCTGCCAGGGGTACCTGCCGGCGGAATCGACGGTGAAAGCCCACCACGACTACGGAATCGGCTGGCTGGCCCTGCTCGCGGAGGCGCCGCCGTCCGCCGACGGCGTGCTGTTCGGCATCCACCCGCGCGGGTTCGCCGCGCACATGGCGCGGACGCCGACGGTGACGCGGTTCTACCTGCAGACCGCACCGGGCGAGACCGAGGCGGACTGGCCGGACGAGCGCGTGTGGGCGGAGCTGCACGCGCGGCTCACCGTGCCCGGCGGCGCCATCACCGAAGGGAAGCTGGTCGAGAAGCGCATCCTCGACATGCACAACTACGTCGTCGAGCCGATGTCGCACGGCCGGCTGCACCTGGCGGGCGAGTCCGCGCACCTGGTCGCCCCGATCGCGGCCAAGGGCATGAACCTCGCCCTGCACGACGCGTTCCTGCTCGCCGAGGCGTTCCAGGCGCACTACGCGGGCGACCCGGCGCCGCTGGCCGGTTACTCCGCGGCCTGCCTGCCGCTGGTCTGGCAGTACCAGGAGTTCTCGCTGTGGCTGTCGGACATCTTCCACCACACCGCGGCCGCGGGCGAGAACCCGTTCGCGGCGCGCATCGCCGAGGCCCGGATGCGCCGATTGCTCGGTTCGCCCGCGGCCGCGGCGGCGTTCGCGGAGCTCTACGTCGGCAAGAACGCCGACTTCTCCAGGCGCGGCTGACGCTGTCAAGAAGAACAAGACTGCACTTTCCGCGCCGTCGCGGGCACGCTCTCCGGCATGCACGAACTCAGCGCCGAACAGGAGCACCTGAACGTCCTCTACACGCGCCTCGACGCCCTCCGGGCGGAGGCGGCCGCCGCGCTCGCCCGCGGCCACGCGCCCGGCGTGTGGCGGGCCGAGGTGGCGCGGCTGGCGGCCGCCGAGGACGGCCTGTGCTTCGGCCGGCTGGACCTGACCGGCGGCCGTCGCGTCCACATCGGACGGCTCGGGCTGTTCACCGGCGACGACGAACCGCTGCTCGTGGACTGGCGCGCACCCGCCGCCCGGCCGTTCTACACCGCGACCGCCGCCGACCCGGGCGAAGTCGTCCGCCGACGGCGGATCACCACCCGCGGCCGGACGGTCGTGGCCCTCGACGACGAACTGCTCGATCCCGACGCGCCGGCCGACGGGCTGGTCGGCGAGGCCGCCCTGCTCGCCGCGGTGACGGCCGAGCGCACCGGGCGGATGCGGGACATCGTCACGACGCTGCAGGCCGAGCAGGACCGAATCGTCCGCGACGACGCCAGGGGCGTGCTGGTGGTGCAGGGCGGGCCCGGCACCGGCAAGACGGCCGTCGCCCTGCACCGGGTCGCCTATCTGCTCTACACCCACGAACACCTGCGCACCCGCGGGGTGCTCGTCCTCGGCCCGAGCCGGGTCTTCCTCGACTACATCGGCCAGGTGCTGCCCGGTCTCGGCGAGCACCGGGTGGTCACGGCGACCGTGCCCGACCTCGTTCCCGGCGTCGCCGTCACCCGGGTGGACACCGCCGCGGAAGCCGCCCGCAAGGGCCGGGCCGACATGGCGGCCCGGCTGGCCGAACGCGTCCGCGCCGCGGTCCGGGTCCCCGAAGAGGCCGTGACCGTCGAGTTCGAACAGCAGGTGCTGCGGCTGGATCCGGCGGCGCTCCGCCGGGCCGTGCAGACGGCAAGGGAGACCGGGCTGCCGCACAACCCGGCCCGTCACGTGTTCCACCGGGAGGTGGTCGCCGCGCTGGCCGGGGAGCTGGCCGCCCGGGCGGAGGCGCTGGTGTTCACCGAGACCGGCGAGGCGCTCGACGGCGGCAGTGCGGACGGCCGCCTCGGCGAGGCGGAACTGCGGGCGCTGGCCGCCGCGGGGGTGGTGCTCGGCCCGGAGGACGACGACGGCCCGCGCACGCTGCTGGACGAGGTGGACCGGGAAGCGTTGCGGACGGCCCTGCTCGCCGACCCCGGCGTCCGGGACGTGCTCGACGGGCTGTGGCCGGCGCTGACCCCGGCGGAGGTGGTCGAGGGGCCGTGGAGCGCCGCGGACGTCCCGTTGCTGGACGAGGCCGCCGCATTGCTCGGCGGAAGTGTGCCGGTGTTCGGGCACGTCGTGGTCGACGAGGCCCAGGAACTGTCCGAAATGGACTGGCGGGTGCTGCTGCGCCGCTGCCCGTCCCGGTCGATGACCGTCGTCGGGGACCTGGCCCAGACCGGGACCGCGGCCGGGGCCACGTCGTGGGACCGGGTGCCGCGGCCGCACCGGCTGGCGCAGCTGACCGTCGGCTACCGCACCCCGCGGGAGGTCATGGCGGCCGCGGCGGAAGTGCTGGCCGTCCACCACCCGGCGTTGCGGCCGCCGACCTCGGTGCGGGCGAGCGGGGAACCGCCGTGGCGGCAGGCCACCGACGACGTCCCCGGTGTGCTCGCCGGGCTCGCCGGCGAGCACACCACGGGGAAGCTGGCGATCATCGCGCCGGAGGCGGACGGGCCGGCGGCCGCACTCGGGCTGCGGCGGCCGCCGGACCCGGCCGACGACGTGGTGGTGCTGACCCCGGCCGAAGCCAAGGGGCTGGAGTTCGACGCGGTGGTGATCGCCGACCCCGCCGCCGTCCTCGCGGCCGGCCCGCACGGACCCAACGACCTCTACGTGGCCATGACGCGGGCCACCCGGTCGCTCGGTGTCGTCCATTCCGGGCCGGTGCCGCGGGAACTGCGCTCGCTGGCGGAACGGCCGGTCAGCTCCAGGCGATCTTGAACACCCACGTGTAGCGGCCCGCCTGCCGGGTGGCGGCCGGGACGTCGATCACCAGCGCGCCGTTTTCCACGCTCCAGTGCAGGTTCCCGCGGTACCCGAGCAGCGTCACCCGGTCACCGCGGCGGATCGGGACCGGCGCGTCGACCACCAGGCGGCTGCCCGGCGCGGTCAGCGAGTGCACGTAGAAGGCTTCGTTCTGCTTGACCGTGAAGCGCAGGTCGCCGAGCTGCGCCAGCCGGGACCAGTACGTCGTGCCGTAGATGGCCTCGCCGTTGACCTTCAGCCACGCGCCCGCGTCCCGCAGGTGCTTCTGCATGACGTCCGGGATCGTGCCGTCGAAGTCCGGGCCGATGTCGAGCAGGAAGTTGCCGTTCTTCGACACGATGTCGACGAGCGTGCGGACGACCTCCTCCGCCGTCATGTACCGGTCGTCGGGGGTCGCGCGGTTGTAGCCGTAGGAGAACGGGTCGAGGCCGCGGCTGGCCTCCCACTTCGCCACCACGGTGTTCGGGTAGGTCGTGTACTCCGGGGTGGTGAAGTCGTGGTCGGGGATGCCGCCGCGGTCGTTGTAGGTGACGTCCTTGGGGCGCTTGCGGTTCTTCGCGCGGTTGAAGTACTCGGAGATCACGTTCCGCGTGTCGTTGACGCCGCCGATGTCGAACCACAGGACGTCGGGGTCGAATTCCGAGATCAGCTCCAGGACCTGGGGCGCCTGGTAGTCGCGGACGAAGTCCTTCCCCGCGGTGTAGCCGGTGTAGGGCAGCGGCGCGCCGGTGTAGGGGTTGCGCGGCGCGTGCCCCATCCACGGGTTGTCCGGGTTGAACCACTCCGGCAGGGAGAAGTACAGGCCGTTGCGCAGTTGCGGGGTGTACTTCCGCGACGCCGCGAACAGCTCGGCGATGATGTTCCGCTTCGGGCCGAGCTTGACCGAGTTGCGGTCACTGACCTTGGTGTCCCACAACGCGAAGCCGTCGTGGTGCTTGGACGTCAGCACGTAGTACTCGGCACCGGCGTCCGAAATGAGGTTCAGCCAGCTGCGCGGGTCGAACTTCGCCGCGGTGAAGAGCGGGATGAAGTCGTCGTAGGCGAAGTTCTCGCCGTACTTCTGCCGGTGGTAGGCGTAGGTGGCGCCGTTCGGGTCCTGCTGGTTCTGCCAGTACCACTCCGCGTACTGCTGCCCCACCGGCGCCCACGCGGGCACGGCGTAGACACCCCAGTGGATGAAGATGCCGAACTTGCTGTCGTCGAACCAGTAGGGCGCGCGGTGCGCCGAGAGTGACCCGTCGGCCGGCCGGAAGTCCGGGACCCCGAGGGTGACCGGGATCTGCCGGGTGGCGAGGGTGCCGCGGCCGGCGCTGACGCGGAGCTGGCCGTTCGTCGTGGTGCCGGGCGGCACGGACGCGTTCGGGGCGAGCCCGAGCCGGACCGTCGCCTGCTCCCCCGGCGCCAGCGCACGGATGGTCGCGGGCACGGTCGTCCGGCCGCCGGGCACGTCGAGGGTGACGCTCACCCGGTCGCCCGCGCCGAGCCACACGGTGCCGGCGTTGACGATGGTCGCTTCGGCGGCCTGCGGACCGCCGTCGGTCAGCAGGTTCGCCGTCGACCGGCCGTCGAGGACCAGCGCCGAGCGGCCCACCGCGACCGGCTGGAGGGTGAGGGCGAAGACGTGCAGGCTGGAGACGTTCGGCGCCGGGTTCGCCGTCGTGGGCAGGGTCAGCGCGACGGCTTCGCGGGCCGGGTCCAGCCAGACCTGGCCGGTGGCCAGGGAAACCGGGTTTTGGTCGACGACACCGCCGGGTGCGTAGCGGAACGGCGAGACGAGCGCGCCGCTGCCGGTGTACCAGTCGGGGCCGGAGAGGGACCCGGTGCTCGTGCTGCCGTCGGCGTAGTGCACGGTCGCCGGGCCGCCCGCCGCGCCGTAGCTGGCCGCGACGAGGAAGTACGCGGCGAAGTAGCGGCCCTTCGGCAGGTCGATCCGCTGGCCGGTGGCGGCGATGTTGTTCTTCGCCCCGGCGGCCGCGGACCCGAGCTCGAACGGGACACCGCCGGCGGTGACGGTCTGCCCGGCGGGGATGTGCTCGGCCGGGAAGGTGTAGCCCGAGCCGTCGAAGTCGCCGCCGGTGGCCGACGCGCTGTCGATGCCGTCGTTGGTGAACCAGGCGCCGAGGGCGACCGGCACGGGCGGCGGGGGCGGGACGATCGGGGTGCCGGCGCGGTCGGCTTCGGCGTCGGCGGGGACGGCGGCACCGGCGGGTGCGCGGCCGGCCGCGCTGAGCGCGACCGCACCGCCCAGGGCGATGCCGAGGGCTTGACGGCGGGGGAAGGTCGACACTGAACCTCCAGGGATCGGATGACTACGGCGGATTTTCGGCAGAGTTCAGCCCCAGAAGACTCATGTGCCGCTGGCGGAAGTGATTCATCCGATGACTGAGCCTGCTTGGCGGCCTCCGCCGTGTCAAGAGGCCAACCGGACCGATCGAAGTGAACCGCGCTCGTGTTCGCCGCGTATCACTGGGTGACGAGCTGCAGCACTCGCGCCGAGAACAGCCGCACCGAAAGGCCAGACCGATGTCCACCCACCCGAACGCGCTGAGCCGCCGCGCGATCGCCATGCTCAAGGCGGTCGCCGCAGGCCGTGCCGAGCTCCGCTGCAGCTGCGAACCCGACCTCCGCGTCGACGGCTTGTCCTGCTGCGACCAGAACACCGCCCACGACCTCGCCCACGCCGGCCTGGTCAGAGCCACCCGGCTCGTCGCACCCGGCCAGTGGGCACCCGCCGAACTCACCGAAGCGGGCCACCGCGCCCTGGCGGGACCTCCCGCCGCCGCAGCTTGAGCCTCCCGCTCGACGCCGTGAAGGCCACCTCGCGTCCGCCGAGGTGGCCTTCACGGCGTCCGGCCGGGCGAGAAACCTCCGAAGCGGGCTGAACCACCCCGCACCGGCGGCCGTGCTCTGGGTGAGGGCGTCTCGCACACGCCCTCCGGGGTCACCACGACGCAACGATCCGGGCCAGCCTCCGCCCGATCGGGACCGGGTACCCCGGCGAGCGGCCGTCGCGGCAACGGCCACCTCGCGCGGGCCCGTCCGGCATCCCCAGAATCCCGGACGGGCCCGCCCCAGCTGTCGCGGATCTTGTCCGGTTGCCTCACCTGATCAGCGGTCGCCGCCCGCGGGCCCGGGGGCGACGGTGGAGAGATGCGACGTTTCCCGGCCGTGGGCGCGGCCGTCCTGGCGGGCCTCGGACTCCTCACCGCGTCCGGGAGCGCGAACCCCGAGAGCGCGGTCCCGGTCCTCGCGCAGCACGCGGTCGGCGGCTGGGTCGGCACCTGGGCCGCGGCGCCCGCGTCCGCCGTCCCGAACACGCCGGACGGCTACCCGGGCTACT
This sequence comes from Amycolatopsis sp. Hca4, assembly GCF_013364075.1. Taxonomy (GTDB): domain Bacteria; phylum Actinomycetota; class Actinomycetes; order Mycobacteriales; family Pseudonocardiaceae; genus Amycolatopsis. The sequence continues at coordinate 10,839,662 of NZ_CP054925.1, read as the reverse complement.
CGATCCGCAACGTCGTGCACACCAGTGCCGGCGGCGGGCGCGCCCGCGTCCACCTGTCGAACGCCTTCGGTGCCGCTCCCCTGACCTTCGGGCACGTCACCGTGGCGGTCCAGGCCACCGGGCCGGACGCCGTGCCGGGCACCCTGCGCTCGCTGACCTTCGGCGGCGCCCCGAGCGTCGTCGTGCCCGCCGGGGCCGAGGCGCTGAGCGATCCGGTGAACCTGCGGGTGCCCGCCGACACCAACCTGCTCGTGACGACGTACGTGCCGGTGAAGTCCGGGCCGGTGACCTACCACCCGGCCGCGGCGCAGACGTCGTACTTCACCCGCGCCGGCGACTTCGCCGCCAGCGAGTCCGGCACCCCGTACACCGAGCAGACATCCGTGTGGCACTACGTTTCCGGTGTCGACGTCCAGGGCGGTGCCGAGGCTTCGATCGTGACGCTCGGCGACTCGATCACCGACGGCGTCGGCTCGGTCTCCGGCGCCAACCACCGCTGGCCGGACTACCTCGCCGACCGCCTGCACGGCCGCTACGGCGTGCTCAACGCGGGCATCAGCGCGAACCGGCTGCTGCTCGACGTGCCCGGCTCCGGCGCCGGCCAGAACGCGCTTTCCCGCTTCGACCGCGACGTGCTCAGCGTCGGCGGCGTGCGGACGATCATCGTGCTGGAGGGCATCAACGACATCCAGCAGGACCCCCACCAGACCGACCCGGCCGCGATCACCTCGGCGTACCGCCAGCTGGTCGCGCAGGCGCACGCGCGCGGCATCCGCGTCCTCGGCGGCACGCTCACGCCGTTCAAGGGCTGGCGCGTGTACGACGACACCCTCGAAGCGACCCGCCAGGCGGTGAACAGCTTCATCCGCACCGGCGGGGTCTTCGACGGGGTCGCCGACTTCGACGCGGCCGTGCGCGATCCGGCCGACCCGCTCCGGATGCTCCCGGCCTACGACTCCGGCGACCACCTCCACCCCGGCGACGCCGGCTACGAGCGGATGGCCGCCGCCGTCCGGCTCGACCGGCTCTGATCCCGCGGGATGAACAGGACCGCGACCAGGCTCAGCACCGCCACGGCCACCAGGTACAGCGACACCGAAAGCGAAGTGCCCGTGGCGGTCTGCAGCGCCGTCGCGATCAACGGCGCGAACCCGCCGCCCAGCACCGCGCCGACGGCGTAGGAGAACGAAGCCCCGCTGTAGCGGTAGCGCGGCTCGAACAGCTCCGCGAACAACGCCGACTGCGGCCCGTAGGTGGCGCCGAGGCCGATGTTGAGCACGATCACCGCCACGATCAGCCAGGCCGTCGCTTTGGTGTCGACGAGCAGGAAGAACGGGATCGGCCAGACCACCAGGAGCACGGAACCGGCCAGGTACACGGGTTTTCGCCCCACGCGGTCCGACCACGCGGCCGTGACGAGGATGCTCACCAGCCACGTCACGCTGCCGATGATCACCACGACCAGCAGCGTGGTGCGGTTGATCTTCAGCACGGAAGTGCCGTAGGACAACAGGTACGCGAGGAAGATGTAGCCGATCGCAGTGTTGGCGATGAAGCTGCCGGACGCCACCAGCAGCGCTCGCGGCCGCTCGCGCAGCACCTCGACCATCGGACGGCTGCTGCGTTCCTCGGCCTCCCGCAGCCGCGAGAACACCGGGCTCTCCTCGATCCGCAGCCGGATCACCAGGCCGACGCCGACGAGCACGATGCTCGCCAGGAACGGCACCCGCCACCCCCACGCGGCGAACTGCGCGTCGGTGAGCGTGCGGCCGAGGACGAAGAACATCAGCTGCGCCAGGATCAACCCGGCCGGGACGCCGATCTGCGAGAAGGCGCCGTACCGGCCGCGACGGCCCTCGGGCGCGTGCTCGACCGCCATCAGCGCAGCGCCACCCCATTCGCCGCCGGCGCTCAGCCCCTGCAGCAGCCGCAGGACCAGCAGCAGGATCGGCGCCCAGACGCCGATCGCGGAGTACGTCGGCAGCAATCCGACGCCGACGGTGGCGAAACCCATCAGCAGCAGCGAAAGCACGAGCATCGCCTTGCGGCCGACGCGGTCGCCGAAGTGGCCCCAGAGGATCCCGCCGACCGGGCGGGCCAGGAACCCGACGCCGAGCGTCGCGAACGCCGCGAGCGTCCCGGAAGCGGGCGACAGCGAAGTGAAGAACAGCTTGCCGAACACCAGGGCCGTCGCCGTGCTGTAGATGAAGTAGTCGTACCACTCGATGGTGGTCCCCACCGCGCTCGCCACGGCGACCCGCCGCAAGGGCCGGGCCGCGACCGCGCGGCCGCTCACGAGCCGGCTAGTGCGGCTGCGGGGACCAGGTCGTCCACGAGCAGGTCCATCAGCAGCCCGTCGTGCCAGCTGCCGTCCGGACCGCGCTCGTAGGACCGCATCGTGCCGACCGGCCGGAACCCGAGCGAGGAGTAGAGCCGGATCGCCACCTCGTTGCCCGCCGCGGGGTCGATCACCAGCCGATGGTGCCCGCGCACCGTGAACAGGTGCTCGGCCAGCGTGCGGATGGCGTCCGAGCCGAGGCCGCGGCCCTGGAAGTCCGGGTGCACCGCGATGTCGATCCCGGCGTGGCGGTACTGCGGATCGGCCTCCTCGAAGGCCAGTTCGATGCCGATAACGGTGTCGTCGTGCTCGATGGCGTAGGTCGTGGTGCCTTCGTCGGGGTCCAGCAGGTAGGACACCTGGGCGGCCACCGGCTCCTCGGCGTCGGCCCACCAGCGGGCGACCTCGGGGTGCGACAGGATCTCCTCGAACCGGGCGGCGTCCGGGGCGGCGGCTGGCCGCAGCCGGACACGGCTTCCGGTGATCAGGCCGGTCATCGGCCCAGTGTCGCCCGCACGGGCGCCCGCTGTCGAGACCCCGAAAGGACTGCTCAGGGGTCTCGACGCGAGCACACGGGTGGTCAGTCGAGGTTCATCGGGCTGCCCGGCTTGATCGGCGGCAGCTGCGGCGGGTCGAAGTCACCCCGTTCCAGCCGTGCCCAGTCCTCCGGTGTGGGGTCCGGGTAGTACCGCTGCCAGGCGTCGTCGCCGGGCCAGTTGCCGGTGCGGGCCGCGTTGCGGGCTTCGTGCAGCTCGAAGGCGTCGGCGTCGCTCAGCGGGCGGGTCGTCACGTGCCCGGTGTTCCCCACCGTCGCGCCCCCGTCCGGCACGGCCGCGCCCGGCCGCGGGTTGTACCGCATCCCCTCGCCGCCGGCGTGGACGTCGTCCACCATCCGGTGGTAGGAGTCGTCGGCCATGTCCATCCGGTTGCGGATCACCGGATCGGCGTGGTTGCCCTGGAAGCCCGGCTGGTGCGCGTACCCGAGCTGGTTGAGCTGGACCGCGGTGTTGGGGTCGTTGTTCTCGATCGCGGCCCGCTGGTCACGCCGGTAGGTCGGCGCGTTCCAGCCCGAATCGTGCGTGGCGTGGCTGGTGCCGGTGCCCGGGTGGTTGCGGTGGGCCCCGTGTTCCTCGTAGTAAGCCCACGCGTTGTTCTCGAGGTCCCGGCCCTCCTTGCGGGGCACCTTGCCGGGGGCGCCGTTGTCGTTCAGCACGTCGAAGCCCGCGGTGTGCTCGGACTGGTGGGTCTTGTTGCCGTCGATCTTGGAGCCGAACTTGTCTTCGAGCCGCTTGCGCTCGAAGTCCTTGTCGCCGTAGCTGCCTTCCGGGTACTTGTGCGCCCGGCGCTTGCCCTTGTTCGGTGCCCCGTTCGGCTTGCTGTACGGGTGGAAGTGGTTCGGCTTCTTGCCGCCACCCCCGCCGCCGCCCGAGCCCGACGCGGCGCACGGGGTCACCTTGCCCAGGCCGAGCGGGTCGATCGACGCCGTCGGGTTGCCGACGTAGGCCAGCGAGTCCGGGTCCGGGGCCAGCCCGAGCGGGTCGTGCGAGACGAACCGCCCGGTTTCCGGGTCGTAGTAGCGGTGCAGGTTGTAGTGCAGCCCGGTCTCCGCGTCGTGGTACTGGCCGGGGAACCGCAGCGGCGTGCCCGCGTGGCCGCCCGCGGAAACCAGCGCGCCCCACAGCGCCGTGTGCTGGTGCCCGGCGAGTGCGCCGGTTTCGTCCAGCAGTTCCGCCGGCGAGCCGACGAGGTCGGTCAGCACGGCGTGGAACCGGTCGGTGCCGTCGCCGAGCACGCGTTCGGTCTGCGCGAGCGGGCGCTCGGCGTCCGGCGCCCAGTCCCAGACGGTGGCCACGAGCGGCCCGCCGGGAACGCCGTGGACCTGTTCGGCGAGCAGGGTGCCGTCCCAGGAGAACTCGACCTGCTCGGCGACGGCGCCGGTGGCGTCCAGCCGCTGCTTGGCGATCCGGCGGCCCACCGCGTCGTACCGGTACTGCCAGACCACGCCCTCGGGCGTGCGGACGGCGGTGAGCCGGTTTTCCGCGCTCCAGTGGTACTCCCAGCGCCGGCCACCCCGCTCCCGCGACACGACGCGGCCTTCGGCGTCGTGGGTGTAGCGGGTCGCGCCGGCCGCGGTGAGCAGCGTCCCGCGGTAACTGCGCGGGCCGCTCGCCTCCGGCGCGCCCGGCCAGTCGGCCGTGGTGATCGCGCCCGCCGGGTCGTAGCCGTAGCTCTCCTGCCAGCGGGCGCCGCGGACGGCCACCACCCGGCCGGCCGGGCCGACCTCGAGGCTGCGGGGCCCGGAGATCAGGTCGGTGACCGTGGCCAGGTACCCGTCGGGCAGGTAGCCGTATTCGCGGCGCTGCACCGTGGCCTCGCCGCGCCGCACGGTCTGCACCGCGAGCTGGCCGGCCGGGGTCCAGGCCTGGTGGAGCTCGGCGGCCACGCCGTAGCGGGTCACCAGCCGGCGCGCGGTTTCGTGGCCGGCGGCGTCGTAGCCGAACTGCAGCGTGCGCCCGCCGGTGGCCAGCGACGTGGCGCGGCCGCGGGTGTCGTAGGCGAACACCGCTTCCGCGCCGGTCGGGGTGCGCCGGTGGGTCCGGCGGCCGAGCGCGTCGTAGGCCGACAGCACGGCCCGGCCGTTCACCGACTCGCTGACCACCCGGCCCAGCGCGTCGTAGGCGAACCGGAGCTCGCTGTGCGCGTTGCGGGCCAGGACGACGCGGTCGGCCGCGTCGTAGGCGAATTCGGCGACCTCGTCGCCGCTGCGGCGCCGGACCACCCGGCCGAGGGCGTCCCGCTCCAGCGCGATCGTCTGCCCCGCGCCGTTGCCGCGCAGGATCAGCCGGCCCGCGGCGTCGTAGGCGTAGTGCAGGGACCGGCCGTTGTAGTCGACCTCGCGGACGAGCCGGCCCGCCGGGTCGTACTCGTAGCGCCAGACCAGCCCGGCCTCGTTGGTGACCGACGTCAGCCGCAGCTCGGTGTCGTAGCCGTAGCGCAGGACGCCGCCGTCCGGGCGCTGCTCGCTGACCGGCAGGTCGAACTGGGCGTAGGAGATCCGGCTGACGCCGCCGCGCGGGTCGGTCCGCTCGTCGGTGTGGCCCACCGCCGTCGAACCGAAGCGGTGCACGGCGCCGTCCGGGTCCACCTGCTCGACCAGGTCGCCTGCCGCGTTGTGGACGGTCCGCGTCGTCGCGCCGGTGGGATCGGTGACGCTCGCGAGCCGGCCGAGGGAGTCGTAGGAGTAGCGGGTCACCGCCCCGTCCGGCTCGGTGATCGCGACCGGCGGCCCGGCCGCGTTCGCCTCGAACCGGGTGACGCCGCCGAGGGCGTCGGTCACCGTGGCCATCGTGCCGGTGACCTCGTCGTAGGTGTAGCTCGTCGCGGCCCCGGTCGGGTCGATGTCGCGGACCAGGCGGCCGCGCTCGTCGTGCTCGTAGCGCCAGACGGCGCCGTCGGCCCGGTGACCGAGGCGGGGCGGCCGCCCGCGTCGTACTCGGTGACCATCCGGGTGCCGTCGGCGCGGACCACGGTGGTCACGTTGCCCGCCGCGTCGCGTTCCCAGCGGGTGACGTGCCCGAGCTCGTCGGTGCGCGCGATCTCCCGGCCGAAGCGGTCCAGCTCGGTGCTGGTGGTGCCGCCGAGCGGGTCGGTCCGGCCGATCACCCGCAGCCGCTCGTCGAGGCGGTAGCGGGTGACGGCGCCGAGCGAGTCGGTGACCGTGGTCAGCCCGGGCTCGTAGGACAGCGAGGCGTCGAGGTAGCCCTCGGCGCCGCGGGCCTGCACGCACCGGCCTTCGGAGTCGTAGGAGTAGCCGTACCAGCGGCCGTTGACGTCCTCCCAGCGGACGATCCGGCCGTCGGCGTCGTAGGTGAACCGTTGCGGGGTCCCGGCCGCGTCGGTGACCTCGACCAGCCGCCGTCGCTCGTCGTAGCGGTATTCGGCCAGCGGCACGGGTTCCCCCGCCACGCGCACGGCCGTGATCAGCCCGTCGGCCGAGTCGAGCTCGAGGTGGTAGCCGCCGGAGTGCTCGATCGCCACCGGCACGCCGTCGCGGTGCCGGACGACGACCCGGTTGCCCGCGCCGTCGACGAGCGCGCGCAGCGGCAGGGTGGTCTCCCCCGGCTTGGCGGCGAAGTAGCGCATCCGGTCGTGCTGCGGGGCACCGACGACGAAGCCGTGGCGCACCCGGCGCAGTGCCAGGTACGGGCCGTGCTCGGGCAGCACCGGCTCGATGCCGCGGGGCACCGGGTAGCGCAGGATCGTGCCGTCGGACAGGGCGAGGTGCAGGCCGTCCGGCTCCACCTCGATCCGTTCGTCCACTGTGGACGTCCACGTGGGACCGAAGCTGCGGCCCGCGCGGTAGCTCGACAGGTGCGTCCGGCCGAACTCCAGCGGCAGCGCGCCGGGCAGCTCGACGTCCGTCTGCTCCAGCAGCACGGCGCCGGTGGCGACGTCGATCGGGTCGCCGCACAGGGACCGGTCCGCGGCCGGGGTCGTGTGCTCGTCCGGCTTCGGGTTGTTGTCCTTGATCTTCGGCGGGGTGTCCGGCCCCTTGCCGGCACCGGACGGCGTGGTGCCGCCGTCGGGGCCCTTCGACGCCGGGGGCGGTGTCGGGTCCGGGGACTTCGGGGTCTCGTCCGGTCCCTTCGAGGTGGGCGGCGGGTCCGTCTTCGGCGGCGTGTCCGGGCCGCCCTTGGCCCCGGAGGGCGTCGTGCCGCCATCGCCGTGCGCGCCCGACGGGGTCGTGTTGCCGTCGCCGCCCTTCGGCGGCGGATCGGTCTTCGGCGGCGGTGCGTCCGGGCCGCCCTTGCCCTTCGGACCACCGATGTCCTTGGGGCCGCTCCTGATGTCGGCGTGCTTCGGCGGCGGCGCGGTCTTGCCCGGCTTGATGTTCTTCAACGCCTTCGCCGCGTCCGCGAACAGGTCCCCGGCCCGTTTCAACAGCGGGATCAGTGCCTTCAACGCCGTGACCAGCCGCTTCACCAGATCGGCGATCTTCGACGCGGTCTTGGCGACCGCGTTGATCACCTGCGGCACCACCCAGGTCATCCCGATGCCCAGGGTGAACACCACCTGCAGCGCCCAGCTGATCAGGTGCCCGACCAGCTCCGCGATGATGTCCCGCACCAGCGCCCGCACCGCCGCGACGACCTCGCCGGCCGTCTTGACCCCGCTGGACGCGCCCTCGCAGCCCTTCTGCGCGGTCTCCAGCAACGTCACGGTGTCCTGGGCGCGCTGGCGGTAGGTGTCCGCGGCGGCACCGGTCCAGGAGGCGGTGTCGGCCTTGACCATCCCGGTCAGGTCCTCGCCGACGCTGCCCAGCTCGGTCGCGATGTTCTTCCAGGTCTCGGACTGGGCGGCGATCTCGTCGGCGTTGCCGGTCAGCCCGTTCAACGCCTCCTTCAACGGGCCGACGTGCTCGATCAGCCAGCCGACCCCGGCGGCGAGGATCGCCCCGAAGGGGTCCATCGCCATCGACAGCGCGTCCAGCGCCGTGCCGACCGCTCCCATCGCGACCGACGCCCAGTCGCCGCTTTCGATGGCCGACTTCAGATCGTTCGCCGACTCCAGCAGCGAAATGCCCGAATACGCCTTGGTGGAATCCTTGGTCTCGGCGACCAACGGGTTCACCACGGATTGTTGTCCTCATCGTCGGAGTGGGTGCGCCGCCGCGGCGGCTGCGGGGTCCCGGGAGCGGGCGGGGTGGCCGCGCCACCCTGCGGGGCCGGCGGCACCGGCGCGGGCGGTGTGACGGGCGGCTGCTCGTCCGGCTCGTCCGGGTCGGGGAACCGCCCGCGCAGGTTGTCGAGCAGCAGGCTGCGGGTTTCGCGGTCCTCGTCGCCGAGCTTCTCGGCCATCACGCCGGCGACGCGTTCGGCGATGCCGGACTGCGCCCGGCGCATCGTCGTCAGGATCTGCCGCGAGAGCTCGTCGAGGGGGAACGACTTGACCTTGTTCGAGAACGTGAGGTCGGTGACGGTGCCGTCGGCGCCGACGGTCACGCTGACCGCGCCGTCGGAGCTGGTCGCGGTCAGCCGCAGCCGCTCGGTCTCCTCCTGCGCCGCCTGGTAGCGCTGGGCCTTCGCGGCGAACCCGGCCGCCCAGTCGTCCATCCGGCGGATCGCCTCGTCCGGGTCCTGCATCAGGCCGCCGATGCCGTTGGGACCGGTCATGACCGCACCTTCACTTCCGCCGACCTCGGCGCCGAGGCGAGCTGACGCTCGAACGGCTGCGCGTTGCCCTCTTCGCCTTCCCGGTAGGCCTTCGCGGCCGCCGTGACGTTGTCCGCCAGGCCGCGCACCCCTTCGCCGGACGCCGTCAGCGCGTCCTTCGCCTGCTCGTTGGTGGGCCGGATGATCGGCGGGAGGAACGCGCAGAGCAGCCCGTAGGCGTGGTCCGACATCGCCGTGTCCGCCGCCGAGCTCGCCGTGTTGAGCCGGTCGACCAGGCTCTCGACGTGACTCGCGTGCGCGACCAGGTCGTCCGGTTCGACCTCGAAACCGGGAGCCGTCATGACCGTCACTTCCAATCCTGGTTCTTCCAGTCACCGATCACCGGCGGCGCGACCGCCTGCTCGCCCGCGAAGAAGTTCGGGTCGTCGCTTTCGAGGTAATCGGCCGACTTGTGTTCCTTGTCGTCTTCCTTCTTGCCGCCCTTGCCGGCGCCCATGGCGCCCATGCCGGGGGCACCCGCGGCACCGGCCGCGCCGCGGCCCGACATCGCGTTGCGCGCCGCCGCCGCTTCGGCTTCCGCGGCCGCACCGGAGGCGGCGCCGCCGCTGAGGTTGCCCGCACCGCGCAGGCCCGCACCACCGGCGCCGGAACCACCGGCGCCCGAGCCACCGGCTCCGGAGCCGCCGATCCCGCCGAGCGAGCCGCCGCCGGCGCCACCGCCGCCGGGGATGCCGCCGAGCCTGCTGGCGATGCTTTCGCCGTTGATCCCGCCGCCGCGGCCGATGGTCGGCAGCTTGCCCCCGGGGATGCCGCCGGGGCCGGTGCCGGTGCCGCCGCCGAGGGGCAGGCCGGTGATCGGGTCGATGCCGGACGGGGTGAAGCCGGGGATCGGGCTGCCGCCGCGGACGCTGCCGCCGCCCCCGCCGGAGACGTCCGGGATGTTCGGGATCGACGGCGGGGTGTAGCCGCTGCCGCCGCCGGAGCCACCGCCGGGAATGCCGGAGGGGCTGAAGCCGGACGTCGTCGTCGAGTCGCCCGAGTGCGGGAGCGAGGAGCCGGGGATGCCGGCGCCGGTGAAGTTGCCGCCGGTGATGCCGTCGGGGGTCTCGAAGTTCGGCGGGGTGAAGCCCGCGCCGCCGGCACCGCCTCCGCCGGGGATGCCGGCGCCCGAAAAGCCCGAGCCGCCGCCGGGAATGCCGGCGCCCGAGAAGCCGGAGCCACCGGAACTGCCGTCACCCGGGATGCCGGCACCGGAGAAGCCCGAGCCGCCGTTGCCCGAACCGCCTCCGGGGATGCCGGCGCCGCCCGCACCACCGGCCCCGGAGCCGTCCAGGCCCGCCGCGTTCACGTCGAGCGGGGTCCTCGGCGTCAGGCCGTCCATCGCGGTCCGTGCCGCCAGCGGCTCCGCACCGCCCGCTCCGGCGCCGCCCCTGGCGACGACGTTCTGCCGGGTCGCGGTCGCGGTGGGCAGCTTCGGCGGGGCCGGGAACCGCGGGGTCGCGACGGCAGCGCCGATGGTCTCGTCGTACTGGGTCAGGATCTGCGCGGCGTGCTCCCGCGCGGCCTGCTGCGCCCGGTAGGTCTGCATGGCCTCGCCCGCCGCGGCCGCGTACTGCACCGGGTCGGTCATCGTCATCAGGCGCTGGTTGGTCGACTGCAGGTCGAACTGCACCGGCGGGTTCGCGGCCATCTGCCGCTGGGTCTCGTTGAGCGCCTGGGAGTGGATTTCCTGCTGCCGTCCGGAGAGGGTGGCGCCCTGCGCGGTCGCGCCCAGCCACTTGCCGACGCCGGCGAGGTGTTCGCGGACGGCGTCACCGGCGCCACCCTGCCAGTTGCTGGTGCTCGCGTTGATCGCGTCGGCGAGGGTCTTCTGGTGGGTACCGAGGTCGTTGCCGACGCGGACCCACTCCTCCGAGGTTTCCGCGACGGTCGCCGGGTTGGCGTCCAGCGTGATGGCCTCGTTCATCTGCTCGTGGCTGGCGTTGTCCCACAGCGTGCGCGGCGCCCCGCCGGTCTCGCGCATGGTGAGACCCTCGTCGAGGCCGTGCTTGGCGTCGTCGAGGTGCTGCTGGTAGAGCTCCTGGATCTTCCGGTCGCGCAGCACCGGGTCGACGGCCGGGCCGAGCCAGCCGGCCCGGATCTCGTCGTCGATCTGCCGGGTGGCCATCTCGCGGATCTCGTCACCCGAGGGCGAGTTGTCCGTCTTCAACGGCCCGACGTAGTACTTCGACGACGAATCGGCGGTCACGTCGTAGAGCGGACTGCGCGGGTCGTAGTCCGGCGACGACGGGTCCGAGACGGACTCGGCGGTGGGTGCCACGGTCTCCCTCAGCTCTGGTCGGCGGCCGGGAGCGAGGTCAACGTCTTCTGCGTCGTCTCTTCCCGGGACTTGTAGTTCTTCTTGGCCAGCTTGATGGCTTCGATGTAGGTCGGGAACTCCTGCCGCGCGGCCTGCAGCTGGGTGACCAGGCCGTGGTCGTCGGCGGCGGTGCTCACCATGTGCGCGGAGACCCACTGCCCGGCGGCGGTCCGGCCCATCGCCGGCGCGTCGTGCAGCCGCTGCAGGTTCGCCCAGCGCTGCTCGAGCGACTCCAGCACGCCCTCCAGGGCTTCGATGAGCTGGTTGCCCGTGGTGTCGTCGATGGCGAAGCCGCCGGTCTGGGCGAGCCGCTTCAGCTGCGCCCCGGCGAGCCCGACCCGCAGGGCGGCCACCGCCTTGGTCTCGGGCGTGGTGGCGCTCTGCAGCTGCATGGTGGCCTGGATGGCCTGGGCCGCCGCGGCGGTCTCTTCCGTCGTCATCGTGACTGTTCCTCCCCGGTCAGTAGACGGCTGCGATCGCGTCCCGGATGGCCCGCGCCAGGTCGGCCCGCCCGGCGGGCACGTATTCCGCGGTCAGTTCGCCGCCCTCGCCGCTGCGGGTGTGCACCAGGTAGCGGCCGTCGGCGGTGTCGAGCCAGCTCAGCGGTTCACCGGAGAGCCGTTCCCCCCGCCGTCCCTGTGCGCTGACGGCGATGTGTCCCCCGCCGAGCCGGGGTTCGGCCAGCACCCGTTCGAGGACGGCGACATCGGACGGCTTCTCGGCCGGCGGCCGTCGTCCCGGCCGGACGACGGCTTTGACCTCGATCATCCCGAAGGCGTCGGTTTCTTCTTCGTCGAACTCGGCTTCCGCGATCCGCTTGGCGGCCATGGCGGAAACCTCCCGCCCGGCGGCCCGGTGCACGACGTGCCGCCCGGTGGTGGCGGCCGGAGCGGGCGGCAGCACGCCGGTGACGACCTCGACGAGCTCTTCGTCGGCGAACAGCGAGAACAGCAGCTCGTCGGAGTCCGGGGCCTGCGTGATCCCGAGCGCCTGCGCGCCGTCGCTGACCACGAGCACGGCGACATCGGCCCCGAGCCCGTCGATCCCGCTGACGGCGACGGAGATCCGCGGGTCGGCGAGCAGCTCGAACGCGGTCCGGACGCCGGGGTGCAACTCACCGGAAACGGACAACCGCCGCTCTTCGAGCGCGTCGTAGACCTGCCGCGCGATGTGCACGAACCGCACGGGGTCGGAAGGCAGGTTCCCGGCCCGGAGCGGGTACCGCCGGACATCGCCCCCGGTGGCCCGTCCGACGACGAGCGCTTCGAAGACCTCGAGGACGAACTCGAACCGCTCCGCCATTTCCCCTCGCCGGATCCTTTTCGTCAAACCTTCAAGCAAGTTCCTGAACTGAACATTAGCAGTGCGGCGCGAGTGGGCGTCGGCACCGCCACCCGGATGCCCGAAAGACCACGATCCCCTGGACCAGGCGGGCAAGGAGCGGTTGTCGCCCGAAGGAGTGACGATGGACGGATTCGGCCTGCGCGGCGCGGCGGCCGCGCAGGCCGGCCTCTCCGTCCGGACCTGCCCTAAACCGCAGGAACCCGCCGGGCCCGCTCGATATCGGGTCCCCGGTAAAGCCGCTCGGGAATCGAAGCCAACGTGGACGGGTGCACCTGGGCCCCCAGCCCGTAGAACTTCTGGAAACTCATGATGAGGGGCCGCCAGGCGTCCGGGTCGATGCGGTCCTCGGTGCCGGCCATCCGGACCGACTCGTGCACGAGCACCCGCTGCACGCGCACCTCGAACGCGACGACTCCCCCGTCGTCGCCCACCGGGTGCACGGCCTCGACGACCACCTCCATCGCCACCGGGCACTCCGCGACCCGGGGCGGCGCCACCGTCGAAGAAGCGACCGGGGTCAGCCCGGCGCGCCCGAACTTGTCCGCCACGTGGAAGTACCCCCGCGCGAGCTTGCCCGCCGGCACCGGATCCGAGCCGGTCGTCAACGCCAGCCGGTCGACCGCGGGGGCCATCGACTCCGACGGCAGGTTCAGCACCCCTTCCCGGGTCCGCAGCAGGTTCTGCGCGGTCCGGGACCGCACGCCCAGCCCGAGCACCGCCCGCCACCCGAGCCAGAACGCCGAGGACATCGGCGCCAGATTGGCCGAACCGTCTTCGTTGGTACTGGAAACCAGCACCACCGGCGTACCGAAATACAGGATTCCCGGCTCGATGGCCGTGTGCGCACCACTGTTCACCCGGTCGATCCTGCCGTCCACACGGGACGCCGGGCTGGCGGGAATCGGCCGTCACGATCAGCGAAGACGCCGGGCGGCGCCGCCCGGCGGCGCCGCCCGGAAATTCAGTGAAGCGCCTGCGTCAGCGCGCGCCGGGTCAGGACCCGCGCCAGGTGGCGGCGGTACTCCGCCGTCGCGTGCGGCTCGTCCGGCGGGTTCGTCCCCTCCGCCGCCAGCGCGGCCGCTTCCTCGACCGACGCCCCCGCCGCCAGCGCCTCCTCCGTGGCCGTGGCCCGCAGGGGGACCCCGCCCATGTTCACCAGGCCGACGCGGCCGCCCACCACCGTCACCCCGACCATCGCCCAGTCGATCGCGCGGCGGGTGAACTTCCGGAATCCCCAGCCCTGGCCCGTCTGGGCCGGGAGGCGGATCTCCGTCAGCAGTTCGGCAGGCTCCAGCGGTGTCGTGAACGGGCCGAGGAAGAACTCCGCCGCGGGAATGCGGCGCTCCCCCGACGGCCCCCGCGCCACCAGGACCGCGTCCGAGGCCAGGACCGCCGCCGGGAGGTCGGCCGCGGCGTCCGCGTGGACCAGGGAACCGCCGATCGTGCCGCGGTGGCGGACCTGGCGGTCGCCCACCTCGCCGGACACGTGCGCCAGCAGGGGCGCGTGCTCCAGCAGCACCGGGTCGCGCACCAGCGCGCTGTACCGGGACAGCGCGCCGATGACGACCTCGTCGCCGTCGAGGCGGACGTACCGCAGCTCGTCGAGCGGGCCGATGTCCACCAGGTACTCCGGCGCGGCCAGACGCAGCTTCATCAGCGGCAGCAGGGAATGGCCGCCGGCGAGGACCTTGGCGTCGTCGCCGTGCGCAGCGAGCAGCGTCAGCGCCTCGTCCACTGTGGACGCCCGCAGGTACTGGAACGAAGCGGGGATCACCGGTCCACCTCCTGCCCCGAAGCGCCGATCACCGCGCTGACGATGTTGTGGTAGCCGGTGCAGCGGCACAGGTTGCCCTCGAGCCCGGCCCGGACCTCGTCGCGCGTCGGCTTCGGGTTGTCGGCCAGCAGGGACACCGACGCCATGATCATGCCCGGCGTGCAGAACCCGCACTGCAGGCCGTGCTGCTCCTGGAACGCCTGCTGCACCGGGTGCAGTTCACCGTCCGAAGAGGACAAACCCTCGACCGTCGTGACGGCGTGGCCGTCGGCCTGCGCGGCCAGCACCGTGCACGACTTCACCGACTCGCCGTCGAGCAGCACCGTGCAGGCGCCGCAGGACGTCGTGTCGCAGCCGACGTTCGTGCCGGTCAGGCCGGCCGTGTCGCGCAGGAAGTGCACCAGGAGCGTCCGGTCCGGCACCTCCTCGGTCAGCGACCGCCCGTTGACCTCGATCGAGACCTTCACTCCGCGCTTCCCTTCCGAGCTTCTTCCAGTGCGGCCCAGACCCGGATCGGCGTCGTGGGCATGTCCAGGTGCTTGACACCGCGGGCCGAGAGCGCGTCCACCACCGCGTTGTGCACCGCCGGCGTCGACCCGATCGTCGCCGCCTCGCCGATCCCCTTGACGCCCAGCAGGTTCCGGTCGGTCGGGGTGGCCATGTCGACCAGCTCGAAGTCCGGCAGCTCGGCGGCGGTGACGAACGAGTAGTCCGCCAGCGTCGCGGTCGTCGGGTTGCCGTCCTCGTCGTAGGTGACGACCTCCATCAGCGCCTGCGCCGCGCCCTGCCCGAGCCCGCCGTGGCGCTGGCCGCGGAAGGTGAGCGGGTTGACGATCGGGCCGGCGTCGTCGACCGCGACGATCCGGCGCAGCTCGACCTTGCCGGTCTCGGTGTCGACCTCGACGACGGCCAGGTGCGCGCCGAACGGGAACGTCGGCTTGCCACCGCCGAACCAGACGTCGGCCGACAGCCTGCCCTCGTCGGCCGCTTCGGCGACCTGCGCCCAGCTGAGCACCGTGCTCGACGGCGCGCCGCGGACCTGCCAGACCCCGCGCTCGGCGTCCAGCTCGAGGTCGTCCGGCGCCGCTTCGAGCAGGTCGGCCGCCAGCTCGCGGGCCTGCGTGATGACCTCGTCGGCCGCTTGCCGGATCGCCGAGCCGCCCAGCTGCAGCGACCGCGAGCCGAACGTACCGACCGCCTTCGGCACCTCGTCGGTGTCGCCGTGCCGGACGGTGATCTTGTCGAGGGGGACGCCGAGCTGGTCGGACAGCAGCATCGCCAGCGACGTGCCGAGCCCCTGCCCGTGCGGCGAGCTGCCGGTCCAGGCGACGACCGAGCCGTCGGGGTGGATGTCGACGCGGCCGCTCTCGCCGCCGCCGTCGCCGCCGGTGATCTCGACGTAGGCCGCGATGCCCAGGCCCAGCTCGACCGGGTCGCCCGCCTCGCGGCGGCGCCGCTGCTCGGCGCGCAGGTCCGCGTAGCCGGCCGCGTCGAGGGCCTTCTCCAGCGCCGCCGCGTACTCGCCGGTGTCGTAGGACGCCCCGGTCGGCGACTGGTACGGGAACTCGTCCGGCCGGATGAAGTTCTTCCGGCGGACCTCGGCCGGGTCCAGCCCGATCTCGGTGGCGAAGCGGTCCATCGCCCGTTCGACGGCGGCCGTCGCCTCCGGGCGGCCGGCACCGCGGTAGGCCCCGATCGGCGTGGTCGTGGTGACGACCGCGCGGCTGCGGGTCTCGACCCGGGGGAACCGGTAGACGCCGATGGCCATGAGCTCGGTCAGCGTCGGCAGCAGCAGCATCCGCGGGTACGCGCCCGAGTCCTGGACGACGTCGAGGCGGTAGGCCAGCACCGTGCCGTCGCGTTTCCCGCCGATGGTGACGGTGTTGCGCTGCGCGCGGCCGTGCGTCATGGCCGTGAGGTTCTCGGTGCGCGACTCGACCCAGCGCACGCCGCGCCCGAGCTGCTTGGCGGCCCAGCCGAGCACGGTGGCCTCCGGGTCGGCGCCGATCTTCGCGCCGAACCCGCCGCCGACGTCCGGCGCGATCACCCGCACCGACTCCTCGCCGACGCCGAGGCCCCCGGCCAGCTGGCTGCGGGCCATCTGGGCGTTCTGCGTGGACAGCCAGGCGGTCAGCCTGCCGTCCTCGCCCCACACGCAGGAGGCGCCGCGCACTTCGAGCGGCGCGGGCGCGACCCGCTGGTTCAGGATGGTCTGGGTGACGACGACGTCGCAGTCTTCGAAGATCGCGTCGTCGAACTCCGCCGCGCCCTTGACCTGCACGACGTTGCTGTCCCGGTCGGGGAACAGCAGCGTCTCGCCCGCCAGGGCCGCGTCGATCGTGGCGACGGCCTCCAGCGGCTCGTAGTCCACATCGACCAGCTCGGCCGCGTCGGCCAGCTGGTAGCGCTCTTCGGTCACGACCAGCGCGACCGGCTCGCCGACGTAACGCACCACTTCGCCCGCCAGCCACGGTTCCCGCACCGGCCCGGCCGGGTGCGGGGCGAGGCCCAGGTCGGCCGCGGTGAACACGCCGAGCACGCCCGGCGCCTCCTTCGCCGCGCTCACGTCGATGCCGCCGATCCGCGCGTGCGCGATCGGACTTCGGACGAACGCCGCGTGCGCGGCCCCGGAAAGCGCTTCCGCCCGCAGATCGTCCACGTACGTGCCGCCCGTGGTGATCAGGCTCCGGTCTTCCCGGCGGACCACCCTGGTCCCGACAATGCTCATCTGGTCTCCTGCTCGCCGATACCCGCCCGATCATGCCCGCACGGCGAGGACGATCGCCAGGCCCAGACCGCCGATTCCGATGCCGATCCGCAGCGGCGTCGCCGGCAGCCGGCGCACGAGCGCCGACCCCAGCCACGACCCGCCGAGCGAGCCGAGGCAGACGGCGAGCGCGGCCGGCCAGACGACCTTGCCGGTGACCGCGAAGACGATCGCGGCGAGCAGGTTGGCCGAGCCGGTGACCAGGTTCTTCGCCGCGTTGGTCCGGGCGAGCGGCTGGCTCCAGACGGTGACCAGCAGCGCGAGCATGAGCACGCCGGCGGCGGCGCCGAAGTAGCCGCCGTAGATGCCGATCAGGAAGGCCAGCACGCCGGTCACCGGGCTGAGGCCGTGGTGCTCGGCGCCCTCGGCCAGCCGGCGCAGCCGCGGCCCGGCCATCAGCACCAGCGACGCCCCGCCGATCAGCCACGGCACGATGACGGTGAACGCGTCCGACGGGGTCAGCAGCAGGATCAGGCCGCCGCAGGCGCCGCCGACGGTGGTGATGGCGCAGAGCGGGAGCAGCCGCTGCCGCTGCCCGGCCAGCTCGGGGCGGGCCCCGGCCGCGGCACCGGCGGTGGTGCCGAGCATGGCGACGGTGTTGGTGACGTTCGCGGTCACCGGCGGCAGCCCGGCGGCGAGCAGCGCGGGGTAGGACACCAGCGACGCGAGCCCGGCGGTCGCCCCGGTCAGGCCGGCCCCGACGCCGGCCAGCACGAGCAGGAGCAGCACCCACGGGTCGGTGATCACGTTGTCATCAGATCACGCCGCCCCGGCTGTCGATCCGGGCCGCCGCCGTTCGTATGGGCCGTGACACCACCGGCAACCGGAAGGACACCCCCGATGCGTTCGATCTCGGTCACGATGAGCGTCACCCTCGACGGCGTCGTGCAGGGCCTCGGCCGCCCCGGCGAAGACACCCGCGGCGGCTTCGCCCACGGCGGGTGGGGCACCCGCTACCAGGACGAAGTCATGGCCCGGGAGATGGGCCGGGGCATGAGCCGCCCGGGCGACATGCTGTTCGGCCGCCGCACCTGGCAGGACTTCACCACCGCCTGGAGCGGGCGGACCGACGGGAACCCGTTCACCACGCACCTGAACGCCGCCACCAAGTACGTCGCTTCGACCACCCTCGACGACGCCGGCGCCTGGGAGAACTCGGTGCTGCTGCGAGGCGACGCGGTGGACACGGTGGCCGCGCTGAAGGCCGGGCCCGGGCGGGACCTGTCGGTCATCGGCAGTGCATCGTTGGTGCGGGCCCTGCACGCCGCCGGCCTGGTCGACCGGTACACCCTGCTGATCCACCCGCTCACCCTCGGCACCGGCGCCCGGCTGTTCGGCGACGGCCCGCTGACGGAGTTCGTCCTCACCGGCTGCGTCCCGACGACCCGGGGCGTGCTGATCGCGCACTACGACCGGCGCGTGTAGGGCGTTATACGGATGGTCCGACGGTGTTTGTCCAAAACCGGACGGGATCCGCCGCCGGGGTTGCCGGGTCCGGCGACGGCATCCCAGAATCCGCGCTGACAAGGTTGTCAGCGAGCGGAGGCCGGGGCATGGGCGAGCTGGACCGGCGGCAGGCGCTCCGCCTGCTGGGCGCGGGCGGAGCGGCGGCCGCGCTGGCCTCGGGCCTGCTCCCCGGCCTCGCCCGGGCGGCGGGCGGCGGGCCGCCGGACGCCGTCGCCGCGACCTACCTGCGCGTGCTGCTGCGCCACACGCGCTGGGCGGAGCAGCAGTTCGACCCGGTCGCCGGCACCTACCCGGCCCGGGACTTCACCTTCGCCGTCGTCCTCGGGAACGCCGTCCTGCTCACCCGAGCCGGCTACGACGCCACGATCGCCGGGGTGGACCGCGAGACGCTGCGCGGGCACACGCTCGCCACGATCCGCCGCTTCGCCGCGTCGAACCGGCTGGCCGGCGGGTCGGAGTGGGGCCGGAAGCTGTTCTTCGACACCACGTTCCAGTCGTACTTCGTGCTCGCCGCCCGTCTCCTGTGGACGGACCTCGACGACACCACCCGGCAGCACGTCGAGCGCATCACCACCGGGCAGGCCGGCTACACCACCGCACTCGGCACCGGCGACGACCCGGACTCGGGCAGCTGGACCCCGCACGGCCTGCTCGGCGGCCACGTCGGCGACACGAAGCTCGAAGAGATGGGCGTCTACGCCCAGTCGCTGGCCCCCGCGCTCGCCTGGGCGCCGGCGGACCCGCAGGCGGACGGGTGGCGAGCGGCCTTCGGTGCCTGGAGCCGCAACGAGGCCGGGCTGCCCGCCGCCGACCTGGCCAACCCGCGGCTCGTCGACGGCCGTCCGGTCAGCGCGAACACCGCAACGAACCTCCACGACACCTTCCTCGTCGAAAACCACGGTTCGTTCGGCCCGCACTACCAGGAAGAACTGTGGCGCACCTCCGGCCGCAACGCGATGCACTTCCTCGCCGCGGGAACACCGCTGCCGGAGGTGCTCACCGCGCAGCCGAACGGCGAACTGCTCTGGCGCACGATGCTGCTGATGACCAGCGACGCGGGCGAGCCGCTGATGCCGATGGTCGCCGACCGCGAGCACCTCTACGGCCGGGACGTCATCCCGCTGGCCTTCCGCGCCCAGGTGCTCGGCGACCGGCACGCCGCGTACGCCGAAGCGCAGCTGGCCGCGCGGCTCGAGCCGTACCAGGCCTACGCACCCGCCGACCGGATCACCAAGTTCTCCGGCGAACCGAAGTACGAGCCGGAAGCCCGCGCCGAACTCGCCATCAGCTACCTGCTGCACGAGTGGCGCGCCGCGCACGGCGGCCCGGTCGCGCCCGTGAGCGGGCGCGAGTTCGACACCCACGCCGCCGGGGTCGCGGACTTCGGTGCCGGGCCGGGCCTGCTGGCCCACCGCTCCCCCGGCGCCTGGGCGGGCACGGTCAGCAAGCCGGGCTTCGTCAAGTTCGCCTGGCAGCCACACCACGACGACTGGCTGTTCGTGCTCGGCGGCGCCAACCCGATGCTGCTGCCCGCCACGGACTTCGCGGTGCGGGAGCGGCACGCCACGACGTACGCGAAGGTGCGCGACGGCTTCGACGGCACGGTCGGCGTCCTCCGCTTCGACACCGGGTACGCCGCTTTCGCCACCCTTCCCACCGGCGCCGCCGTCTACGCCAGCACCGGCGTCGCCGAAAGCGAAGGCGTCCTGGACGTCCACAACCTGGCCATGCCCGGCGTGCCCGGCCTCGACGGCGACCGCACCTACACCGCCGCCGAAGGCACCGTGACGATCGAGGCCCGGGCCGCGGCCACCGGCGCCCGGACCGACGACCTGGTGTTCGGCCCGGTCACCGCCCGCCACGTCCGCATGCTCGGCGTCCGGCCGGACCCGCAGTACGGCTACTCGCTCTGGTCCTTCGAGGTCCGTGACGGCGACGGCCCGGACCTCGCGCGGGCCGGAACCGCGTCGGCGTCGTCGGCGAGCGCCGGCAAGGAGGCCGGATACGCCGTCGACGGCAACGCCGGCACCCGCTGGGCGGTGTCCACATCGGACCGGCCGCGCGCCGACAGCTGGTTCGCCGTCGACCTCGGCGCACCGCGGGAGTTCGACCGCGTCCGGCTGAGCTGGGAGGCCGCCGCCGGGCGCAAGTACCGCATCGAGACGTCGCCGGACGGCACGACCTGGACGACCGCGGCGACCTACCCGGCGCCCGCGCTCACCAGTACCCACGGCCGGCTCGACATCGACGGCCGGGCCGGGATCACCGTGGCGGGCCCGAACCCGCTCACCGTCGCCGGTGACCGCGTCACGCTTTCCGACGGCCCCGCCGCCGCCTTCGTCGCCGAGCTGCGGCCCGGCCCGCCGCTCCCGTCCGGCCGGATCCCGACCGGCGCCACCGCGGTCGAGGCCACTGTCACCGACGGTTTCCTCGTGCTGCTCAACCTCTCCGCCACCGCGGCGACCGGCACGGTGTCCCTCCCGGGATACCGGGTTCACCGCGGCGAGCAGACCCTGACCGGGACCGGCACCGAGTACGTCTGGTCCCTCGCCCCGGCGGAGGGCCGCATCGAACCGCCGCGGTTCACCGTGCGCGGCCCGGCCGGGCTGAAGGCGGTCGTCCGCGACGCGAGCCGGGTCGACCTCACCGCGCCGGCCGGACTGCTGCCGGTGCTCGTCACCGTGACCCCCGACGGCGGTCGCGCGCGAACGGTGCTGGTGCCGCCGCGGCGGACCGTGCCGGTCGTCTTCGGTGAACTCCGCCCGTACCCGCTGGCCGACCGCGCCCTCGGCCGGACCACCTTCCCCGCCGATCCCCTGCCACCGGGGATGTCGAGCCCCGCGGCGGCCGTCGACGACGACCCGGCGACGGCCTGGCGGCCGGGCCCGGACGGCCGGATGGTCGTCGATCTCGGGTCGGTGCTGGAGGTGGCCGCGGTCGAGCTCGGGTGGACCCGCGGCCGCGTGCCCGCCGCGACCGTCGAAACCAGCGTCGACGGCGTCACCTACGCCGCGGCGGACACCGGGACCGCCCGGTACGTGGCGGTCCGGACGCGCTGGAAGCCCGGCGACGCGAGCCTCACGCGGTTGTCGGTTCGCACTTGATCGATCTCGGACCCCGCGCGGCGGGCCCGCGGGCGAGTACCTTGACACACGGAGCTCTCCACCGCCCGATCGGGAGGACGGATGCGCGTCACGATCGCCGAAGTCGCCCGCCGCGCCCGGGTGAGCAAGACGACCGTGTCGCGGGTGCTCAACAACAAGGCCGACGTGGACGCGGCGACCGCGATCCGGGTGCGCGAGGTGATCGCCGCGACCGGGTACATCCCGAGCGCCGGTGCGGTCGGGCTGGCCCGCGGGGTGACGCGCACGGTCGGGATGCTGGTGCCCGGGCTGACCTGGCCGTGGATGGGCGAGGTGCTGCAGGGCGTCGCCGACGTCGTGGAGTCGAAGGGCTACGGCCTGCTGCTGTCGACGGCCAACCGCGGCGCGGACTCCCTCGGCGAGTTCTCGCGCCAGGTCTCGGCGAAGGCGTTCGACGGCCTGCTGCTGGTGGAACCGCCGGACGCGGTGCGGCACCTGCGGGTGCTGCACGACTCCGGGCTGCCGGTGGTGGTGATCGACGACCGCGGCCGCCGCCCGGCGTTCCCGTCGGTGGGCACGGACAACCGGCAGGGTGGCGCGGCCGCGGCCCGCCACCTGCTGGCCACCGGCCGCACCCGGTTCGCCACCGTCACCGGGCCGCACGACTTCGGCTGCACCGCCGATCGCCTCAACGGCTTCAACGACGCCGTCCTCGACGCCGGCCTGACCCTCGACCGGCGGCTGATCATCGAGGGCGACTTCACGAGTGAAAGCGGGGAGGCGGCGATCCGCCAGCTGCTGGAAACCGGCCCGGAGTTCGACGCGGTCTTCGCCCACAACGACCTCACGGCGGCGGGCGTGCTGGCCGGCCTGCGCAAGGCGGGCCGCGCCGTGCCGGGGGACGTCGCCGTGGTCGGCTTCGACGACATCCCCCTGGCCGCGCACACCCAACCGCCGCTCACCACGATCCGCCAGCCGCTGCGGCAGATGGGCGAGACGGCGGCCGGGCTGCTGCTCGACCGCCTGGCCGGCGCACCGGCCCCGGACGCCCCGCTGATCGTCCCGACCGAGCTGGTCGTCCGGGAGTCGACTCAGGAGACGGTCAGCGTCCCCGACAGCGGCACGTTGCGCGAGGAATCACCGACGTAGACGCGGTACTGGCCCGCGTTCGTCGTCCACGAGCCGGTCCAGTGCGCCAGGTCCCGCGGGGTGAGCGGGAACGACACCTGGGTGCTCTGCCCGGGATTCAGCTGCACCTTCTTGAACCCCTTCAGCTGCTTCGGCGGCTCACCGTTGTCGGCCGGCTGGCCGACGTACAGCTGGACGACGTCCGCGCCCGCGCGGCTGCCGGTGTTGGTCACCGTGGCCGTCACGGTCGCCGTGCCGTTCGTTCCCTGCGGCGTCACGACCAGGTTCGAAAACCCGAACGTCGTGTACGACAGCCCGAAGCCGAACGGGAACAACGGCTCGATGTTGCGGCTGTCGTACCACCGGTAGCCGACGTTGAGCCCTTCGGAGTACTCGATCCGGTCGTTGGCGCCCGGGAACTGCTGGACGTTCGCCGTGGGCAGGTCGGCGATCTGCTTCGGGAAGCTGATCGGCAGCTTGCCCGACGGGTTGACGTCGCCGTAGAGCAGCGACGCGAGCGCGTTGCCGTTCTCCTGGCCCGGGTACCAGCCCTCGAGCACCGCGGCGGCCTTGCCCAGCCACGGCATGGTCACCGCCGACCCCGTGTTGAGCACGACCACCGTGCGCGGGTTGGCCGACGCGACCGCGTCGATCAGGTCGTTCTGCTGGTTCTGCAGGTCGATCGTGTCGAGGTCCTGGGTTTCGGACTCGCCGTAGCTGGCGAACACGATCGCGACGTCGGCCGCCTTGGCCGCCGCCACCGCACCCGGGATGTTCGGCGTCTGCACGTGCTCCCCCGCGCCGTCCACGTAGGACACGCTGACCCCGGAGCCTGCCCGGGCCTTGATGCCGTTGATCGGGTTCACCGACGCCGGCGACGGGTTCACCTTGGCGCTGCCGCCGCCGATGTTCTGCGGGTCGATCCCGTCGCCGCCGGAGAGGGCGATCGACTTCACCGAGGAGCCCAGCGGCAGCACGCCGGTGTTCTTGAGCAGCACCGACCCGGCCGCGGCGACGTCCCGCGCGGTCGCCACGTTGGCCGCGTTGGTCACCACCGAAGCCGGGGAACCCCGCCGGGCCCGGTCGAAGACGCCGAACCGGAACATCTGGGTGAGCACCCGCCGGACCATGTCGTCGACGCGCGCCTGCGTGACTTCGCCGCGGGAGACGGCGTCGAGCAGGCCCTGGCCGAAGAACGCGCCGCCGGGCATCTCCATGTCCAGGCCGCCGTTGGCCAGCTGCCGCGGGCCACCGGTCGCCGAACCCCAGTCGGAGCCGACGAACCCGCCCCAGTTCGCGTCCTGCTTGATCGCGCTGGTCAGCACGCCGCTGTTCTGGCACGCCGGGACGCCGTTGATCTGGTTGTAGGCGCACATCATCGAGGCGACCTGGCCCTGGCTCGCCACCTGCTGGAACGCCGGCAGGTACAGCTCGTGCAGGGTCCGGTCGTCGATGATGACGTTGTCCGACGGCGTCCCGCGGGACGCCCCCGCCTCGACGTTGTAGGCGGCCGCGTGCTTGGCCTGGGCCATCACGCCCTGGCTCTGGATGCCCTGGATCGTGGCGGTCCCGGCCGCGCCGGCGAGGTAGGGGTCTTCGGCGTAGGTCTCGAAGTTGCGGCCCCACCGGGGGTCGCGGACCAGGTTGATCGTCGGGCCGAGGGCGATGTCGACACCCTTGCCCGCGAACTCGGCACCCATCGCGCTGCCGTACCGGTTCATCAACCCGGTGTCCCAGGTCGCGGCGGCCGACACCGGCGCCGGGAACTGGGTGACGCCGTCGAGGCCGTCGCCGACCCCGGCGGGGCCGTCCTGCAGGCCGAGGGCCGGGATGCACAGCTCCGGCACGGCATCGGTGTTGCCGATGTACGGCCCGGTCGCGCCGTTGCCGTGCAGCACCTTCACCTTCTGCTGGGGTGTCATGACGGCCAGCAGCTGGTTGACGCGGTCGGCGACGGGCGCGGCGGACCCCACCCACGGGCAGCCACCCGGGTTGGTGGGCGTGGTCGTCGGCGGGGCGCTGTCGCTCGTGTGGACCGCGAACTCCCACAGCGAGACACCCCACTGCGTCGCCCGGGCCGTGGCGTTGAGCCGGACGTACCGCGCGGTCCCCGACACGGCCGGGTGCTCGGTGCCGCCCGCGCCGGCCACGGTCGCCGCCGTCGTCCACGTCGAGCCGTTGGTGGACAGCTGGATCGTGTACGCGCTCGCGTACGCGGCTTCCCACGTCAGGTCGACGCCGCAGACCGGACGTGAGCTGCCGAGGTCGACCTGGATCCACTGCGGGTCCGCGGCCAGGCTCGACCAGCGCGTGCCACCGTCACCGTCGAAGGCCGCCGACGCCGGGAAGGCGTCGGACTGGACACTGGACGCCGTAGCCGGTTGCCGGAGTGCGGCGTTCGCGCTGCCGCACGCCTGGGCCGAGCCGTCGCCGAAGACCTGGAACTCCCACAGCGAGACCCCCCACTGGGTGGCCCGCCGGGTCGTGGTCAGGCGGACGTACCGGCCGGTGCCGGACACCGGCAGCGTCTGCGTGCCGCCGGTGCCGGTCGTCGTCGAGTACACAGTGGACCACTGGCTGCCGTCGGCCGAGGCCTGGATCGTGAACGCCGTCGCGTAGGCCGCCTCCCACTGGAGCACGACCTGGTTGAGCGTGTGCGATCCGCCGAGGTCGACCTGCAGCGTCTGCGGGTCGGCGGCCAGGCTGGACCACCGGGTGCCCGGGTCGCCGTCGACCGCGGCCGAAGCCGGGAAGGCGGCGTTCTCGGTGGAGGACGCGGTCACGGCGTGCCCCTGCGAAAGGAGCGCGGGGGCCGCCTGGGCGGTGAACAGGGGGGCGGTGAGCAGCCCGGCGGCGACCACCGCCCCCACGACGAGCGCGACGTGCCGTCTCACTGGTACACCCGCACGTAGTCGATCACCATGTCCTGCGGCAGCACGGTCCCCGCGCCCGGCGGGCCGGGGAAGTCGCCGCCGATGGCGTTGTTGAGGATCAGGAAGAACGGGTGGTCGTAGACCCACGGCCCGCGCGTGCTCTCGACCGTGTCGCGGTTGATCGTCTGGAACGGGGTGCCGTCGACGGAGAACGTCATGTGCGTCGCGTCCCAGTCGAGCCCGAACTTGTGGAACCCGGCCGAGACGTCCTGGCCGAAGTCGAACGGCGCGCCGATGCCGCCCGCGCCGTTGTACGCGGGGGCGTGGATCGTCGAGTAGGCCAGGTTCGGCGACTTGCCGACGTGCTCCATGATGTCGATCTCGCCGCAGTTCGGCCACGGCGTGCCGCTGAAGAAGTTCGCGCCCAGCAGCCAGAACGCCGGCCACAGCCCCTGCGTGCCGGACACCTTGATGTTGGCCTCGACGTGCCCGTAGGTGAAGCTGAACTTCCCCGCGGTGTTGATCCGGCCGGAGGTGTACTGGCAGGTGCCGCTGCCGCTGACCGGGTCGACCGGGCACGCGCTGCCCGGGGTGGCTTCGCGGCGGACCTGGATGACGAGGTTGCCGCGGCCGTCCTGCTTGGCGTTGTTGTTGTTCGTGTAGTACTCGAGTTCGTTGTTGACGCCGGGGCCCGTCTCGGCGGTCCACTTGCTCGGGTCGGGGTTGGCGCCGGCGGCGCCGTTGAACTCGTCGCTCCAGACCAGGGTGCCCGGGAAGTGCGGGGCAGGCGGGGCGGCAGGCGGCGGTGTCGGGTTGCCGCCGGTGCCGTAGACGTCGAAGCCCCACAGCGAGTAGCCGTAGCCGTTGGAGCGGGCGGTGCCGTACATCCGGACGTACCGCCCGGAACCGTTGACGGTCAGCGTCTCCTTGAAGCCCTTGCCCGTGGTGGTCGAGTAGATCGAGGTCCAGTTCGCGTTGTCGTTCGACACCTGGATCTGGTAGGCGACGGCGTAGGCCGGGTCCCACTGCAGGACGACCTGGTGGATCGCCGCGGGCGCACCGAGGTCGACGGTGATCCAGCCCGGGTCGACCCAGCCGGTGGTCGCGCTGGTCGCCCAGCGCGTGGCCGGGTCGTGGTCGAACGCCTTCGCCGGGACGCAGCCCGGGCAGTTGCCGTCGTCCTGGTACGAGGACGCCGTGCCGGGCTTGCCGTAGGAGAGCAGGACGTCACCGGGCTGGGTCGTGCCGCCCCCGCCGTAGACCTGGAACTCCCACAGGGAATAGCCGTACTGGGTGGCCCGCTGGGTGCCGGTCAGCCGGACGTACCGGCCGCTGCCGGTCACGGTCAGCGTCTGGTTGCCGCCGGTCGCGGTGGTGGTCGAGTAGAGCGGCGTCCAGGTGGCGCCGTCGGCGGACGCCTGGACCGTGAACGCCTTGGCGTAGGCGGCTTCCCAGTTCAGCACCACCTGGGACAGCTGCTGGGTCGAGCCGAGGTCGACCTGCAGGTACTGCGGGTCGCTGAAGCCGCTGGACCAGCGGGTACCGGGGTCGCCGTCGACCGCGGCGGACGCCGGGAAAGCGGCGGACTCGGTCGAGGACGCCGTCACCGGACGGCCTTGGGAGAGCAGGACGGGAGCGGCCCTGGCCACCGGAGCGGTGAGCAGGGCGGCGAGGGTCAGGGCGAGGACGGCGAGCACCCGCGTCCTCGGCATGCGGCGTTGCATGGGGCACCTCCACGGCGAACCGGCGCCGGGGCGGCCTTGCCCCGGCGCTGTCCGGCCCACGTGATCTCCGGCGCGGGTGTGGGCCCGGCCGTCGGCACGCTTAGTTCAAGCTATAAATAAAGAGTCGTAAAATGTCAACGGTTGCCCGCCGGACGCTGGTCCGGGCGAACGAATCCGCCGTGGATGCTTGACGCGGGCGAACCTCCCGCTGTTAACTGCGAGCTCACCGACGGAACCGGTTCCGTGACCGCCACCCGGGACTGCTCCGCCGCGACCAGCACCTTTCGGGCTGGCCGGTCCGCGCTTTCCCCTGCTCCGGTACCGCTCCTCCGGCTCACGGCACCGGGCGGGGGCCCGGGCGCGAACCCGCCGCACCACCCGAAACCGGCGCGAGCTGTGGGGCTCCACCGGTCCGCTTTCGCACGTCCTCCCCCGATCACAGGCAGGCTCATGAGATCGACGACGCTCTCCCCCCTCCACCGTCTCCTCGTCATCGCCACCACCTTCGTCACCGCGGTCACCACCGCGGCCGTGGTCGGCTCCGCACCGGCCCAGGCCGCCGCGTGCGGCAGCACGAACCTCGCGCAGGGCCGTCCGGCGACCGCGTCGTCGACCGAGAACGGCGGGACACCCGCGTCCGCCGCGGTCGACGGCAACACCGGCACGCGCTGGTCCAGCGCGTTCAGCGACCCGCAATGGCTGCAGGTCGACCTCGGTTCGGCCCAGCAGCTGTGCGACGTGGTGCTCACCTGGGAGGCCGCGTACGCCCGCGCGTTCAGCGTGCAGCTCTCCAGCGACGCGAGCAGCTGGACCACGGCGTACTCGACCACCACCGCCGCCGGCGGCACGCAGACCGTTGCGCTCTCGGGCACCGCCCGCTACCTGCGGGTCTACGGCACCCAGCGGGCGACCGGCTACGGTTACTCGCTCTGGGAAGTGGCCGTGCACGGCACCGGCGGCAGCACGATCCCGCCGACCGACCCGCGCAACCCGGACCTCGGGCCGAACGTGTCGGTGTTCGACCCCTCGACGCCGGCCGCGACGATCCAGGACCGGCTGACGCAGATCGCGAACCAGCAGCACACCAACCAGTTCGGCAACGAGCGCTACGCCGTGCTGTTCAAGCCGGGCACCTACAACGCCGACGTCAACCTCGGCTTCTACGAGCAGGTCGCGGGCCTGGGCCTGTCGCCGGACGACGTCAACCTCAACGGCCACGTCCGCGTCGAAGCGGACTGGCTGCAGCAGGGCGACAACCCGAACAACAAGGGCAACGCGACGCAGAACTTCTGGCGGTCGGCCGAAAACCTGTCGGTGACGCTGCCGGCCGGCCAGGTCGAGCGCTGGGCCGTCGCGCAGGCCGCGCCCTACCGGCGGATGCACCTGCGCGGCAGCCAGATCCAGCTGTGGAACGGCGGTGACGGCTGGGCCAGCGGCGGCCTGATCGCCGACAGCAAGATCGACGGCGTCGCGGTTTCCGGCTCCCAGCAGCAGTTCCTGACCCGCAACAGCGAGCTGGGCGGCTGGCAGGGCGGCGTCTGGAACATGGTGTTCGTCGGTTCGACCGGCACCCCGCCGGCGTCCTTCCCGAACCCGCCGGAGACGGTCGTCGGCCAGACACCGGTGGTGCGCGAGAAGCCGTTCCTCTACGTCGACGGCTCGGGCAGCTACAACGTGTTCGTCCCGGCGCTGCGGCAGAACTCCCAGGGCACCAGCTGGGGTCACGGCGCTCCGGCCGGGCAGTCGATCTCGCTCAGCGAGTTCTACGTGGCGCACCCGTCCGACTCGGCCGCGACGCTCAACGCCGCGCTGGCGGCGGGCAAGAACCTGCTCGTGACACCGGGTGTGTACCACCTCGACCAGGCGCTCAACGTCACGCGCCCGGACACCGTGGTGCTCGGGCTCGGCCTGGCGACGCTGCAGCCGACCAACGGGACCGCGGCGATCACGACGTCCGATGTGGACGGCGTGAAGATCGCCGGGCTGCTGATCGACGCGGGCGCGGTGAACTCGCCGGTGCTCGTCCAGGTCGGCCAGCCGGGCTCGAACGCCAACCACGCGGCCGACCCGACGTCGCTGCACGACGTGTTCTTCCGGATCGGCGGCGCGGCCGTCGGGAAGGCCACGCAGACGCTGGTGGTCAACTCGAACAACGTCATCGGCGACCACATGTGGCTGTGGCGCGGCGACCACTCCTACGGCGTCGGCTGGAACGTCAACACCGCGGCCAACGGCCTGGTCGTCAACGGCGCCAACGTGACGATGTACGGCCTGTTCGTCGAGCACTACCAGCAGTACGAAGTGCTCTGGAACGGCAACGGCGGGCGGACGTACTTCTTCCAGAACGAAATGCCGTACGACCCGCCGGACCAGGCGTCCTGGTCCAGCGGCGGCGGGCGGCAGGGCTGGGCGGCGTACAAGGTGGCCGACTCGGTGACCAGCCACGAAGGCTGGGGCCTCGGCAGCTACTGCTTCTTCAACACCAATCCGTCCATTGTGGCCAGTCACTCCTTCGAGGTGCCGAACAACTCCGGGGTCCGGTTCCACAACCTGGTTTCGGTGTCACTCGGCGGCGTGGGCACGATCGCCCACGTCATCAACGACACGGGTGACGCCGCGAACACCGGGCACCAGGTGAGCCCGCTGGTCTCCTACCCGTAACACCGCGGCGACGTACGCGTCCGGGCGGAGCAGCCAGGCTTCGCCCGGACGCGCACCGAGCACACCCCCGACCGGGATCTCCACCGACCGCACCCCCTCCACCCGCACGCCCGGTGTCGTCAGGACCAGGAAGCCCTCGCGGGCCAGGTCGCGCAGCCGTCCACCCGGGACGGTCACGTCCGGCAGCAGCACGCCCGGGCCCGGCGGCGGCACCGCGCCACGCTCCGGCCGTCCCGCGAACGGCCGGAGCGGATCGGGTGTGGTCAACGGCGAATCCACGTACCAGAACGGTTCCGCCAGCCGGCCCGAGTCCACCTCGGCGCAGGCGGCCGGGTCGTGCGCCGCCCGGGTGAGGACGTCGAGGCGGCGAGCGCGCTGCCCGTCGTCCTGGGGCACCAGGAAGTCCATCGTGGCGGTGGTGACGGCCGCGTTCTCCACCGCCGCCGCGTGCCGCTCGGCGTGGTAGCTCTCCAGCAGCTCCTCCCCCGCCTCGCCACGCAGGACGGCGGCCAGCTTCCAGGCGGCGTTCTCCGCGTCGGCCACGCCGGAGTTGAGGCCGCGCGCCCCGAACGGCGCGACCAGGTGCGCGCAGTCCCCGGCCAGCAGCACGCGCCCCACGCGCATCCGGTCGACCAGCCGCGTGTGGAAGCGGTACACCGAGCGCCACCGCACTTCGTAGCGCCGGTCGCCGATGATCGCGCGGATCCGGCGGTCCAGCGCCCCGCCCGTCTCCTCGGCCGCGAGGTCGTAGTCTTCGGGGACCTGCCAGTCGATCCGGAACTCCGAACCCGGGCACGGGTGGATGAGCACCTGGCGGCCGGGGTTCCACGGCGGGTCGAAGTAGAACCGCCGTTCCGCCGCCCAGCCGGGCAGGTCCGCGCGGATGTCGCAGATCAGGAACAGGTCCCGGAACGACACCCCTTCGAGGTGCTGCCCGAGCGCCCGCCGCACGGTGTCGCCGCGTGCGCCCGCACAGGCGATCGCGTACTCGGCTTCGATCCGGCGTGGCCCGTCCTTCGTCTCGCAGTGGATTTCCACGCAGCCGGGCTGGGTCAGGCCGGTGACGCGGTGGCCGCGGCGGACGTCGATCAGCGGCTGCTGCGCGATGAGCTCGTCCAGCACCTGTTCGACCCGGGCCTGGGACAGGTTGACGAACGGCGGCAGCGCCGACCCGCCGTCGGGGAGCTTCAGCGAGAACAGCTCCGTGGCGCGGTGGAACGTCCGCGCGGTCGTCCAGGTGAGGCCCTCCTCGGCGAGGCGTCCCGCGCCGAGGAACGCCCAGACGTCCAAAGTGTCCCGTTGCTGGCAGATGGCCTTGGATCCCACGGGATCGCGCACCTCGTGCTCGTCGACGAGCACCACCGGTACGCCCCGGCGCGCCAGCAGCAGCGCGGCCGTCTGGCCGACCGGGCCGCTGCCGAGGACGGCGACCGTCATCCCTGCAGCTGGTCCCAGACTTCGCGGTCGCGTTCGGCCGTCCACACCACCGGCCGTTCGACGCCGCCCAGCTCGTCCCACAGCCGCGAGACGTCGAAGGGCAGGCAGTGCTCGAAGATCGGCCAGTGGCCGTACCGCTCGGCCAGGGCCGCGTGGGTGCGCTCGAAGGCTTCCTTGAGCGTGCCGCCGGCGTCCCGGACCGCGCCGACCTCGCGGAGCATGGTGGTGAGGAAGTGCCGGGTCTGCGCGATGGCGGCGTCGACCGCTTCCCGGCCGCGGCTGACTCCGCCGCGGCCGCCGATCAGGGTCTCCGCGCCGAAGGCGGCCACCCGGTCCAAAGTGGACGAAGCCCAGTCGCGGTGGAACGCGTCGCCGGTGTACAGCGCGGCTTCGGCTTCCACGAGGTCGCCGGCGTAGAGGATCTTCTGCCGGGGCAGCCAGGCGACGAGGTCGCCCTCGGTGTGCCCGCGCCCGCAGTACTGCAGCACGAGGTCGCCGCGGTCGCCGCCGAGGTCGATCGTGAGCCGATCGGAGAAGGTGAGCGTCGGCCAGGTGAGCCCGGGCACCGAGTCCGCGCCCTTCGCCAGGCGCGGCATCCGGCCGAACTCGCTTTCCCAGTCCTCCTTGCCGCGCTCGGCGACCAGGGCCCGGGTGTTCTCGTGCGCGACGATCACTTCGGCGTCGAACGCGGACGCGCCGAGCACGCGCACGGCGTGGTAGTGGCTCAGCACCAGGTACCGGACCGGTTTGTCGGTGTGCTCGCGCAGTTTCGCGAGCCACTCCCCCGCCGCGACGGGTGTGGCCAGCGCTTCGAAGCAGACGAGGAAGTCCTCGCCCTCGATCGCGCCGATGTTCGGGTCGCCTTCGGCGGTCAGCGCGTAGACGCCGTCCGCGAGGATCTCGAGGGTCTGCGCTTTCTCCGCCAGGTCGGCCGAAGAGGCGAAGGCTTTCTTCGTCACGGCGAGCGCTCCTTGATCGTCAAAGGTTTGACCACTTCGGGTCAGGCTAGCCCTCGGGACCGCCGCGCGGAACCCTTCTTCCCCTAACCTGAGCCGCATGACCGACCGACCGGCCGACCTCGACTACCTCTCGTTCGTCGACTACGCGATCGGGAAGACGCAGGCCGAGCTGCCCGCGACCGACCCGGTGGCGATGCGGCTCGGCCTGACCCTGCACCGCCTGGCCGGCGCGCTGGTCTACGACTGGGAGTCCACGGTCCACCGCCCGCGCGGCTGGAGCTGGGGCGGGTTCCGGGTGTTGTTCGTCCTGTGGCTGGCGGGCCCGCTGGAGTCCCGCCACGTGGCCCGCCTCGCGGGGATGAGCCGGGCGGCGGTGTCGGCACTGGTGAACACCCTGGAGCGCGACGGCCTGGTGACCCGCACCCCGGTCGCCCACGACCGCCGGGCGGTCGAGCTGGCGTTGACGGAGGCGGGCCACACCTCGGTGACCGACGCCTACCAGGAGCACAACGAACGCGAGCAGGCCTGGGTCGCGGCCCTGACCCCGGCGGAGCAGGCCACCTTGGTCGGCCTGCTGGAGAAACTCACCACGAGCCCGGCGGCCGCGGCCGCCCAGCGCCTCACCTGACCCTCCAGGCACGCGACCCGACCGCCCAAGTACACAGCCCGACCCTCCAAGTACGCAGCCCGACCCTTCAGGTACGCGGCCCGACCCTTCAGGTACGCGGCCCGACCCTCCAGGTACGCGACCCGACCCTCCAGGTACGCGACCCGACCCTCCAGGTACGCGACCCGACCCTCCAGGTACGCGACCCGACCCTCCAGGTACGCCGACCGGCCCTCCAGGTATGCCGGACGACCGTCCGGGTCAGCTGGCGAGACCGGGCAGGGTGAGCGTGTGGCCGGTCTGCTCGGCCTTCGCCCGCAGGTACCGCACGTTGTTCTCGGTCGCGAACACCCCGGTCGGCACCCGGTCGCGCACCGCGATACCCGCCGCGGCCAGCTGGGCCGCCTTGTCCGGGTTGTTCGACAGCAGGTCCACCCGGTCCACGCCGAGCGCGCCCAGCATCTGGGCCGCCACCGTGTAGTCGCGGGCGTCCTCGGGCAGGCCGAGCGCGGCGTTCGCGGCGTAGGTGTCGAGGCCGCCGTCCTGCAGGGCGTACGCGTCGAGCTTGTTGTAGAGCCCGATCCCCCGGCCCTCCTGGCGCAGGTACAGCAGGTACCCGCCGGCCTCGGAGATCCGGGCGACGGCCTCGGCCAGCTGCGGGCCGCAGTCGCAGCGCGCCGACCCGAAGACGTCGCCGGTCAGGCATTCCGAGTGCGGGCGCACCAGCGGCACCTCGCCCGGCGTGCCCAGCACGAACGCCAGGTGCTCGCCGCCGTCGGCCAGGCCGCGGAAGGTGACGGCTTCGGCGTCGACCGCGGTGGCGCCGTCGAGCCGCAGCGGGATCCGCACCCGCGTCCGCACCTGCGCCGTCATGCCCTCGCCCCTGGAATCACCCACAAGATCGACCCTACACCAGTTCAAATTCGAACATCCCGCCCCGGCCGAGCCCGAAATGCGGTGGCGGCCGGGTCGTATGCTCGGCCCATGCTGCCCGGTGCCACCGCTGCCTCGTTCCTGCTGGTCGTCGTGCTCGGGGCGATGTCGCCCGGGCCCGACTTCGTCGTCGTCACGCGCTCGGCGCTGGCCGGCGGGCGGCGGGCCGGGATCGCCGCGGGCACCGGGATCGCGCTCGGGGTCTTCGCCTGGGTGGTCGCGATCGCGCTGGGGGTCGCCGCCGTGCTCACCGCGTCGGCGGTCGCGTTCACCGTCGTGAAGCTGGCCGGCGCGGCCTACCTCGTCTTCCTCGGCGTCAAGGCGTGGCTGGCCGTGCGCCGCGGCGAGTACCGCGATCTCGCACCGGCCACCGGGCCCCGGCAGCTCACCGCCGGGGCCGCCTTCCGCCAGGGCCTGGTGACGAACCTGCTCAACCCGAAGGTGGCCGTGTACTTCCTGGCCCTGCTCCCCCAGTTCCTGCCCGCCGACGGCGCCACCCTGCAGACGCTCGAACTGGCCGCGATCGCCACCGCGGGCACGGTCCTCTGGTTCGTCACCCTCGCCGTCGTGGTCGGGGCGCTGAAGCGGTTCTTCAGCGCCGGCCGCGTCCGCCGGGGCCTCGACGCGATCCTGGGCACCGTGCTCGTCGCGCTCGGCCTGAAGGTGGCCGCCGAGACGGCGTGAGCCCGGCGGCCGGGCTCACGCCGCTCGCGCTCAGCCGAGCTTCTCGGACGCCAGCCGCGTGCCCTCGACCCGGGCCACGATCTTCGCGAACGCGATGTCGCGCGAGGTCGAGGTGTCGTCGGCGAACGGCGAGAACCCGCAGTCGTCGCAGGTGCCGAGGCGCTCGGCCGGCAGGTACTTCGCCGCGGTGAGCACCCGGTCCCTGACCTCCTCCGCCGTCTCCACCCGCGGGTCGATCGGGTCGATCACGCCGACGAAGACCCGCTGGTCGGCCTTCAGGTTGTCGGCGATCACGCGCAGCGCGCGCTCCGGGTCGGCTTCGCTGGCCAGCTGGACGAAGAAGCGGCCGGCCTTGAGGTCGAACAACGCCGGCAGCAGGCCGGCGTAGTCGACGTCGAGGCTGTGCACGGAGTCCTGGTCCCCGCCCGGGCAGGTGTGCACGCCGATCTTCGCGCGCTCCTCGGCGGTGAACCGGTCGAGGACGGCGTTGTTGAGCTCGACGAACTGCCGCAGCAGCCCACCGGACGGGTCGAGCTTCAGCGACAGCCGTCCCTCGGTGAAGTCGATCTGCACGCTGTCCGCGCCCGCGTCGAAGCTGCCGCGGATGTCGGCCTCGGCCGCGTCGACCAGGTCGGCGACGAACTGCTCCTGCGGGTAGCCCTCGATGCCGTCGGCCGGGTAGATCAGCGAGAGCGCCGACGCGGCGATCACCGCCTGCTTCACCGGTCGCTCGGTCAGGGCCTTCGCCCGGGTCAGGTACGAGCCGGCGTGCGTGGCGTAGCGGAACGGCCCCGCGGTGAG
This sequence comes from Amycolatopsis sp. Hca4, assembly GCF_013364075.1. Classification (GTDB taxonomy): domain Bacteria; phylum Actinomycetota; class Actinomycetes; order Mycobacteriales; family Pseudonocardiaceae; genus Amycolatopsis. The sequence goes on along the minus strand of NZ_CP054925.1, from coordinate 10,804,550 downwards.
CCGCGGCAGCTGCCGGGTGTGCCCGTCGGCGAACGGGATGACGACGCCGTCGGGCGCCAGCGCGTCCAGCCCGGCCAGCGGGTAGGTCGCGAAACTCGGCTTGCCCTGCTCCCCGTCGGTCAGCACCGGCGAGCCGGTCTCCTCGAACCGGCGGATCGTGTCGGCCAGCGCCCGGCTCTCGAGCTCGGCGAGCGCGGCGGCGTCGATCCGGCCCGCCGCGAAGTCGCCGAGGCCCTCGACGAGGGCGGCGGGCCGCGGGATGCTGCCGATCGGTTCGGTGGGCAGGGTCATGAAGTCCTCCGTCTGTTTGAAGGGCTTGACCGGCCACCGGCACGACGCCAGGACGTGGCCTTTCGCGACCGCCCCCACCCGCCGTCCGGCCGTGACCGGCCACGTTTCCCAGCGAAACCTAACGTGGCCGAAGCCGGTCACGGAGCGCGGATCACCCGGACGGCCCACAGAAAAGCACGAATTCAGAAGGCGTTCGGCGGTTCGCGAGGAGGACGATTGGGTATTCGCTACGGCGACACGGCGGGTTCGGCGCCGAAGGAGGCCCGATGCTCAGTCACCACGACCGCACCGAGCTGGAGAAGATCGAGCGCAGTCTCGAACTCAGCGACCCGGCACTGGCGGCCGCCCTGCGCGACGGGCGGCCGCCCCAGTCGCGCGCGCTCCGCAGTGCGTTCTTGATCTTCTTCGACATCGCCGCCGTGACGCTGCTGGTCCTGGGCCTGGTGCTGCCCGATCCGGGCGTCACGCTGTGCGGGATCCTCGCGCTCACCGGCACCGTCTGGACCCACGTGGCGCGGCATCGGATTTGAGGCAGACTGAGCTGGGTGAAGTGGGTCCTGCACGTCGACCTCGACCAGTTCATCGCCGCGGTCGAGATCGCCCGCCACCCCGAGCTGCGCGGCAAGCCGGTCGTGGTCGGCGGCAACGGCGACCCCACCGAGCGCGCGGTCGTCGCGACGGCGTCGTACGAAGCCCGCGAGTTCGGCGTCCAGTCGGGCATGCCGCTGCGGATCGCGGCGCGGCGCTGCCCGGAGGCGGTCTTCCTGCCCAGTGACCCGGACGCCTACCTGGAGGTGTCGGCCCGGGTGATGGCCGCGGTGCGGGAGCTGCCGGTGGTGGTGGAGGTGCTGGGCTGGGACGAGGCCTTCGTCGGGGCGGAGACGGCCGACCCGGAGGCGTTGGCCGTCGCGATCAAGGAGGCGGTGGCGCGCGAGACGGGCCTGTCGTGCGCGGTCGGGATCGGCGACAACAAGCTGCGCGCGAAGCTCGCCACCGGGTTCGGCAAGCCGGGCGGGATCTACCGGCTGACGCAGGAGAACTGGTGGGAGGTGATGGCGGCCCGCCCGACGGACGCGCTGTGGGGCATCGGCGGCAAGACCGCGAAGAAGCTCGCCGCGCTGGGGATCGAAACGGTCCTCGACCTGGCGGGCGCGGACGCGGCGGAGCTGGCGGCCCGCTTCGGCCCGAAGACCGGGCCGTGGCTGCGCCTGCTCGGCGGCGGCATCAGCGACGCCGAGGTCAGCGCGACCCCGTGGGTGGCCCGGTCCCGCAGCCGCGAAACGACGTTCCAGCAGGACCTGACGGACCCGGCGGAGATGGCGGCCGAGGTCTCGGCCCTGGCGAAGAGGGTGACCCAGGACGTGCTCGAGGAGGGCCGCCCGGCGGCGCGGATGGCGGTGAAGGTCCGGTTCGCGCCGTTCCTGACCCACACGCACAGCATCACGCTCCCGGAGCCGACCTCGGACGCGGCAGAGCTGGACCGGGCGGCGCGCGAGGTGCTGGGGATGTTCGAGCTGACCCGCCCGGTGCGGCTGCTGGGCGTGCGGGCCGAGTTCCCCCGCGAAGGCGACTGAACCGGGAGGCGCGCCCACGCCGGACCACGGCGGCGGAGCCGGAGCGGCCACCCCGCGCATCTGCGGCTCATCGCGCCACAGCACCCACCGCTGCAGTCCCGCGAGCGACACCCGCAAGCCCGCCCACGCGTGCGGGCCGGGTTCCCCTGCGAAGACTAAAGCCCCTCGGGCAGCGGCAACGGCCGGTCCGGGTCCAGTTCCACCCCGCCGGCCCGCAGCGTGTGGTCCAGCATCGCCCAGATCGTGCCGGTGAGCTGGGCCGTCAGCTGGGGCAGGCTGAGCGTGCCCGGGTGGTCCAGCCAGCGGGTCGTCGCCGATTCGACGTAGCCGACCAGGCCGAACGCCATCGTGTCCGCCGGGGCCGGGTCGAGGCCGAACGCCGTCAGGTACCCCGCGAACAACCTGCTCAGGTGCCGGGCGATCGCGCCGCGGACGTCGGGGCCGTCCGGGACGCCCCGGGTCAGGTAGCGGTGCAGGTGGGCGTGCTCGGTCAGCCAGCGCAGGTGCGTCGCGATCACCGTGGAGATCATCTCGTTCGGCGAGCCCTCGGGGTGCCACAGCGGCGCCAGGTCGGCCGTCACCAGCTCCGCCGCCCGCTGGGCGATCGCCCGGCGGAGGTCCGCCGCGTCGGAAAAGTGCCGGTACAGGCGGGTGCGGGCGACGCCGGCGCGCTCGGCGATCTGCTCGGTCGAGACGTCCGGGCCGTGCTCGGCGATCGCCGTCAGTGCGGCGTCGACGAACTCCGCGCGCCGGCGTTCCTGCTGGCCCGCCCAGCGCGTCGCCCGTCCGTCGACCTTGGTCACGGCGAAAGCCTACTCACACCCCGCCGGGCGGTGTACGCTCCCGAAGTAGCTAGTACACCTTGTACCCCCTACTTGCGGAGGCACCCATGCGCGTCGAGGACCGGGACGTCACCGCGGCTCGCCTGCTCAAGAGTTCCGCGAAGAACTCCTACGACCCGTACGTCGACATCGACTGGGCCGCGCCGCTCGCCGAGGGCAAGGCCTACATGCCGCTCGAACGCGTCTCCCTCTACGGCACCGACCTCTGGGCGAAACTGACGCCGGAGCAGCGGATCGAGCTGTCCAAGCACGAGATCGCCAGCATCATGAGCGTCGGCCTGTGGTTCGAGATCGTCCTCATGCAGCTGCTCGCCCGGTACGTCTTCGACCTCGACGCGCGCAGCGAGCACGCGCAGTACGCGATGACCGAGATCGGCGACGAGACCCGGCACTCGGTGATGTTCGCCCGCACCGCCGACCGGCTCGGCGTCCCGCGCTACGGCGTCCCCAAGGTCGTCCACCGCGCCGCGAAGGTGTTCGGCGCGACCGCCGCCGGGCCGTCGATGTTCGCCAGCGTGCTGGTCGCCGAGGAGACCACCGACCGGTTGCAGCGGTCGATGATGGACGACGACGGCATCCAGCCGCTGATCCGCTCGGTCAACCGCATCCACGTGGTCGAGGAGGCCCGGCACGTCCGGTTCGCCAAGGAAGAGGTGCTGCGCGAGACGCCGAAGCTGTCGAAGGCGGCACTGCACCGGCACCGGCTGCGGACCGCGCTGGTCGCGTTCGGCGTGATCGACAGCATGGTCGACGCGCGGATCTACCGCAGCGTCGGGATCGACCCCCGCGAAGGCCGCGCCGCGGCGCTGGCCAACCCCCACTTCCACGAGACCCGCCGCTGGATGGCCGAGAAGATCGTGCCGTTCCTGCGCGAGGCGGGCCTGATCGGCGGCCGCTCCGAGGGCATCTGGCGGCGCGCGCACCTGCTCTGAACGCCGGGGGCGGAATTGCCGTTCCGCGACGTTCCGGACGGCGCCACGATGGCGGGATGACCGCCGATCCCCCGGGGTGGCACCCCGTCCCACCCCGCCGCTCCCTGCTCGCCCGCCCCGCCGTGACCGGCCTGCTCGGCTTCGTGGCCGGCGCGCTGCTGGTCGGCGTGCCGTGGCTGGTGCTCGGCCTGCTCGGCGGCCCGAGCGGGCGGCCGCTGACCGCGCCGGCGAGCCTCGGCGGGCTCGGCCGCGCCCAGGACGCGATCGCGAAGGTCGGCAAGGACCGGGGGCAGCCGCTCATCGACCGGGTCGGGAAGAGCGACCGGGAGACCGCGGCCCGCGTGTCGGCGGCCTACGGCGGCGCCGGCGCGGTCGTCCAGCAGTACCAGGACGATGAGCTCCGGCGCACGATCCAGCTGCTCGCGGTCCGGGCGCCTTCGCCGGGGCTCATCGCGCCGTACGAGGACGCCGAAGCGCTGGGCCTGGCCGCCCCGGGTACCGAACTCGTGACCTTCGGGGATGTGCAGTGCCTGGTGCAGCACGACCCGGTGAGCGCCGGCTCGGCGCCGGACCCGGAACGGTCCTCCGTGCGGACCTGCCAGCGCACCGGCACCGACCTGACCGTGACCCTGAAGAGCCTGAGCTCCGAGGGCAACCGCGACCCGCGGGAAATCGCTGCGATCGTCGAAGAGGCGTGGGCGATACTCACCCGGTGATCACCATCCGGACCGCCCGCGCCGAGGACGAAGCCGCGCTCGCGAAGCTCGACGAGCGCACCTGGACCCCGGACGTCTCCCCCGCGCCCGCGCCGCCGCCCGGCACCCCGTTCTTCGGCGACGGCACGCGGCCCGAGGACGTCCTGGTCGCCGAGCAGGACGGCGTCGTCGCCGGGTACGTCCGCCTCGGCGAGGGGTTCGGCATCCCGGCCCACCGGCACGTGGTGGTGATCGACGGGCTCGCCGTCGACCCGGACCGGCAGCGGCTCGGCATCGCGGGGCGGCTCGTCGAGGCCGCCGTCGCCGAGGCGGGCCGCCGCGGCGCGCGCAAGGTGACGCTGCGCGTGCTCGGGCCGAACACCGGCGCCCGCCGGGTGTACGAGCGCTGCGGGTTCGTCGTCGAAGGCGTGTTGCGCGGCGAATTCCACCTCGACGGGACGGACGTCGACGACGTTCTCATGGCCCGATCGCTCGCTTGACAGCCTCGTCGCGGCTTTGCCATCCTGGATCCGGGCCGAGAGGCGCTGCGACGGAATCCACTTCCGCCACGCTCGGCCCGAGACCACGACTCCAAGGGCGCCTCCCGCGAGGGAGGTGCCTTCTTCTTTGTGTCCGCACGGGCTTCCGTGCTGCCTCCCGAGCGCATCCCGACGAACTCCGGAGTGCACCGAAGCATGAGTGACAAACTGCAGACCCGAAACGGCCTCGACTTCGCCGTGGCCGACCTGTCCCTGGCCGACGCCGGCCGCACGCAGCTGCGGCTGGCCGAGCACGAGATGCCCGGCCTGATGGCGATCCGCCGCGAGTACGCCGCCGCGCAGCCGCTGAAGGGCGCCCGCATCGCCGGCTCCCTGCACATGACCGTCCAGACCGCGGTGCTCATCGAGACCCTCGTCGCCCTGGGCGCGCAGGTGCGCTGGGTGTCCTGCAACATCTTCTCCACGCAGGACGAGGCCGCCGCGGCGGTCGTCGTCGGCCCGGAGGGCACCGTCGACGCCCCGGCGGGCACCTCGGTGTTCGCGTGGAAGGGCGAGACGCTCGAGGAGTACTGGTGGTGCACCGACCAGCTCATCGCCTTCCCCGGCGGGCTGGCCCCCAACATGATCCTCGACGACGGTGGCGACGCCACCCTGCTCGTCCACAAGGGAGTCGAGTTCGAGGCGGCCGGCGTCGTCCCGCAACCGTCCGAAGAGGACCCGGAGGAGTACCGGATCATCCTCGACACCCTGCGCGCGAGCCTGGCCGCCGACGGCGGCCGCTTCACCGCCATGGCCAAGGAGATCCGCGGCGTCACCGAAGAGACGACCAACGGCGTCAAGCGGCTCTACAAGCTCGCCAAGGACGGCGAGCTGCTCTTCCCGGCGATGAACGTCAACGACTCGGTGACGAAGTCCAAGTTCGACAACAAGTACGGCATCCGGCACTCCCTTGTGGACGGCCTGAACCGGGCCACCGACGTGATGATCGGCGGCAAGCGCGTGGTCGTCTGCGGCTACGGCGACGTCGGCAAGGGCGCGGTGGAGGCGCTGCGCGGCCAGGGCGCCCGGGTCGCGGTCACCGAGATCGACCCGATCTGCGCGCTGCAGGCGGCGATGGACGGGCTCGACGTCGTCGAGCTCGACGACGTGGTGGCCACCGGCGACATCTTCATCACCACCACCGGCAACTTCGGCATCATCTCCGCGGACCAGATGAGCCGGATGAAGCACAACGCGATCGTCGCGAACGTCGGGCACTTCGACAACGAGATCGACATGGCCGGGCTGGCGAAGCTGCCGGGCATCGAGAAGAACGAGATCAAGCCGCAGGTCCACGAGTGGACCTTCCCCGACGGCCACGCGATCATCGTGCTGTCCGAGGGCCGCCTGATGAACCTCGGCAACGCCACCGGCCACCCCTCGTTCGTGATGTCGAACTCCTTCACCAACCAGGCGATCGCGCAGATCGAGCTGTTCACCAAGCCCGGCGAGTACGCCACCGACGTCCACCGGCTGCCGAAGCACCTCGACGAGAAGGTGGCCCGGCTGCACCTGGACGCGCTCGGGGTGAAGCTCACCAAGCTCACGAAGCAGCAGGCCGAGTACATCGGCGTCGACGTCGAAGGTCCGTACAAGCTCGATCACTACCGGTACTGACGCAAGGTTGCTCCATTCGCCGTAGTTTGGTTTATCGGGAAACTGGCCATCCTCCCGGCGAGAGCGCATCCGCCCGGACGGCACGGAGCCGGGCCGGGTCTCATGCGAAGGAGTGTGTCAAGTGATCATCCTCGGTGTGATTCTGCTTGTCATCGGGTTCATCGTGGGCATCCCGGTGCTGTACACCATCGGTATCATTCTCGCGGTGGCCGGCGTGGCACTGGCCATCCTGGGCGGCACCGGCCGCCGGATCGGTGGCCGGGCGCACTGGTACTGATCCCGAGACCGCACCACGGCCCGGCGCGTGGCGGCGAAAGCCGTCCGCGTCGGGCCGTTCGGCCGTTTCCGGCCTTTCGACGGTGAAAAACACACCGGCGGCCCACCCCGTGGGCGGCGCCGGCGGATCCACAACGGACACCCCGCAGCGCGGGATGCCCGGAAATGAAAGGGTCCTCCGGCTCCGAGGGGGAGGGAGAGCCGAAGGACCCCGTTAGTGTTAGCACATCGCCAGGCCGCTGTACACAGCTGCATACACGATCGTGTGACCGTCTTGACGGGATCCGAACGCCGTGCAGGCCTCCCCGGCGGGCGACAGCCCGGCCGGGAAGGCCCGCACGGATCCTGGCGGGAGGCTCAGGAAGCTTGGCGGAGCAAGGACTTCCGCGGCGCGGTGGCGCACTCGCACCCGCCGCCGACGCCCTGGCAGTCCACGATCAGCCCGTGCCGCACGCGGTCGCCGTCGGCGCACGCCGGGTCGGTGCACTCGGCGAATCCGCCTTCCGGGTGGACCACCAGCGTGCCGTGGCAGTGATCGATCCCCGCATCACAAGAGGCACACTCCATGACCGGCCGCCTTTCCGCGCTCGTGGACCACGTGCCCCCACGGTAGGACCGGGAAGCGCGCGGACCCGGCAGCGGTCCGGCGTGTCGGCACAACCACCCGTCCGGGACGCTCAGGCGGACTTCGGCGCCCGCTTGCGCGCCGCCGGCTTCTTCTTGGCCGGCGGTGCGTCCTCATCGGACACCTCGGCCGCGGCGGGCGCCTTCCCCGCACCCTCCGAAGCGGACTGCCGCGACTTCTTCGCGGCGTCCACACTGGCCTGCAGCGCCGCCATCAGGTCGACGACGTCGGCCTTGGCGGTGACGGCGGCGGGCTTGGTCGTCTCGTCGCCCGCGACCTTGGCCTCGATCATCTCTTCGAGGGCCTCGCGGTAGTGGTCGTGGTACTTCTCCGGCTCGAACACCGGCTCGGCCAGTGAATCGATCAGGGACCCGGCCATGGTGAGCTCCTGCGGCCGGATCTGCGGCGGGTCGTCGCGCAGGAACGGGAAGTCGGGCTCGCGGACCTCGTCCGGCCACAGCATCGTCGTCATCACCAGCACGTCGGCGTGCACGCGCAGCACCGCCATGCTCTCCCGCTGCCGGACCGCGACCTTCGCGATGGCCACCTGGCTCGACTTGTGCAGCGCGTCCCGCAGCACGATGTAGGGCTTCACCGCGTTCTTCTGCGGCTCCAGGTAGTACGTGCGGTCGTACTGGATCGGGTCGATCGACTCCAGCGGCACGAACTCCAGCACGTCGATCGTGCGCTGGGTGGCCAGCGGCAGCTCGGCCATCTCGGCGTCGGTGATCACGACCATCTCGCCGTCGGGCAGCTCGTAGCCCTTGGCGATCTCGGCGTACGGCACCTCCTGGCCGTCGATCGTGCAGAACCGCTTGTACTGGATGCGGCCGCCGTCGGCCTCGTGCACCTGGCGCAGGGAGACGTTCTTGTTCTCGGTGGCCGCGTACATCTGGATCGGGATGCTGACCAGCCCGAAGGACACCGAGCCCTTCCACATCGCCCGCATGCCAAGCACCTCCGGGGGTGTCGTCTTCACGCTACGTGACAACCGTAGCCCGAAACGTCCCCCGGCGACAGTCCGCCGCGGCGGCGATCTAGACCTCTGCCAGGTATTTCTCCCAGAGTGCCGGATCCATGAACCAGTGTTGGAAGTCCGCCGGATCGGTGAATCCGTTCGCGAACCGGCGGGCGACCGCGGGATTCTCCCCCGCCACCCCGAGGATCTGGAGCACGTGCGGAGGGGGCGGCAGCAGCAGCGCGTTCGTCCATTCGGTCACGTGCCGGGCGTACTCCCAGTAACGCTCGAACGTCGCTTCCATCCAGGCGGCGTCGAACGGCCGGTCGGCGCGCTCGACGATCGCGTCGAGGTAGGTCGCCGCGCAGTGGCTCGCGTTGTTCGAACCCTGCCCGGTGATCGGGTCGTTCGCCACGACGACGTCGGCCATGCCCAGCACGATCGCCCCGCCCGGCAACGTGCCCACCGGGTGGCGGACCACCGGCGTGTACCCGCCCGCCAGGGTCGCCTTCGCGTCGGTCAGCTCGGCGTCGCGGCAGCGCTCGTACTCCCACGGCACGAACTGCCGCATCAGGTCCAGCAGCCGCCGGAAGTGCTCGTCCGGGCCCGGGTGGTCGCCGAAGCAGTCCAGCGGCCCGCCGGGGACGCCCTCGAAGAAGAGGATGTCGCAGTTCCCGCTCAGCGTGTACGCCGGGATCATGAACAGCTCGCCGACGCCGGGGACGATGTTGAACCGCACCCCCAGCTTGTCCGGGTGCTCCGGACGGCGGCCCACGCCGTGGGCGTAGGCCAGTGACAGCGCGCGCATCGGCCGCGTGTACGGCGAGCGCTCGGGCACCCGGTCGAACAGCTGGACCAGCTCGCCCTTGCCCGCCGAGATGATCACCAGGTCGTAGAGCCGGGTCAGCGCGTCCAGTTCGGACGTCATCACACCGTGGATGACGAGCTTGCCGCCGCGCTCCTCGAACAGCTCCAGCCAGCCGGCCATCTTCACCCGCTGGTCCACCGACTGGGCCGGGCGGTCGAGCTCGGCGAACCAGTCGAGCGCGCGGCCGCCGTCCGGCGTGGCCACCGAAACGCCGAGGCCCTCGACGTTGACCGTCTCGGCCTCCCACAGGTTGATCCCGAGGTCGCGCTCGTGCTGCAGCGCGTCGTGGAACATGCACTGCGTCGACATCACCCGCCCGGACCGGATCTCCTCCGGCGTCCGCGCGGACATCACCGTGACGTCGTAGCCCTTCGCCTGCAGCCCGAGGGCCAGCTGCAGGCCGGACTGCCCGGCACCGACGATCAGAACCCTGCGCATGGAGCTCGTTCTCCTTCTCAGGCGTGCGGGGTGCTGCCGGCCAGCTCGCGGCCCGCCGGGCCGGAGAGCACCGCCAGCGACAGCGTGTGGCCGACCAGCTCGGTCAGGGTGGCGATGGTGGACGCGCGGTCGCGCGCGTCGCAGGTGACCAGCGGGACGGCCGGGTCGAGGGCGAGGGCGTCGCGCACCTCGTCGAGGTCGTGCACCGGCTTGCCCTCGAACTGGTTGACCGCCACGACGAACGGCAGCTCGGAGTCGTTTTCGAAGTAGTTGATCGCGGCGAACGACTCGTCGATCCGGCTGGTGTCGACCAGCACGACCGCGCCCAGCGCGCCGCGGCTGAGGTCGTCCCACAGGAACCAGAACCGCGCCTGCCCCGGCGTGCCGAACAGGTACAGCAGCAGGTCCGGGCGCAGCGTGAGCCGCCCGAAGTCCATCGCCACGGTCGTGGTCGACTTGCCGCCGGGCGGGATCTCGTCGATGCCTTCGCCCGCCTCGGTCATCCACGCTTCGTTGCTCATCGGCGGCACCTCCGACACCGCACCGACGAAGGTGGTCTTGCCGACACCGAAGCCCCCGGCGACGACGATCTTCGCGGAAATCGTCAGCAGATCGCCCTCAGGCGGGGAGCCGCTTGAGCCCATCAAGGATCCTCTCGAGCACGTTGGTGTCGTGGTGGTAGGCGTGCGCGGTGGGGTGGACGAACACCGCACCCTGGGAGGCGAGGTCGCCGAGCAGCACCCGCACCACACCCAGCGGCAGGTCCAGCCCGACCGACAGCTCGGCGACCGAGCACCGCACGCGGGCGCGTTCGTAGAGCGAACGCGACTCGGGCATGAGCGTGTCACTCAGCGCCGGGTCGTACTGCGGCACCGAGATCAGCGTCTCCACCAGCAGCTGGTGGCGCGTGCCGGTGCGGCCGCCGGTGAGCGCGTACGCGCGGATGCGGCGGCTCCGGCGCGGTAACGCGGTGTCCTTTTCGGACATGGGGATCACATCCTCGTGCTGCGTGCCGGAGCTCCGCTCCGGGCCTGGGGCGGCGCCACCAGGACCCCCGGAAGAATCGTGAGGCACGTCCATCAACCCCGGGGCCGGCGCGCGGTCAGCACCTGGCGCAGTTCGGCGCGCACCTCGGGGGTGAGCGCGTGGCCGGCGTTGGTGATGAACTGGGTCATCTCGTAGGCGACCACCTTCATGTCGGCCTCGCCCGAGGTCAGCACCGCGAGCCCGGCGCCGGACCCGATGCCCATGAACAGGAAGTAGCCGTGGGTGAGCCGGATGATGATCTGCTCGCAGGCACCCTTGCCGAACAGCGCCGCGCTGTTGCCGGCCAGCGAGAGCAGGCCGCTGGCGATCGCGGCGAGCTGTTCGGCCTCGGCCTCGCCGACGGAGTCCGACGCGGTGAGCGGGAAGCCGTCCACGCTCATGATCAGCGCGTGGCTGACGCCGTGGACCTTGCGCACGAAGTCGTCGAGCAGCCAGGCGAAGTTCGCCGTGGCCGACTGGGGAGCGCTCACCGGGCGGTTCCTCCGGGCGTTTCGTCGTGGCGGGCGCGGTTCTCCGCGAGGGCCGCCTGCTCGCCGTCGGCGAACGCGCCGAGGTCGGCCAGCAGCTGTTCGTGGCCGGCGTTCTCGGCGTTCCCGGCAGGCGGGGGTGGTGGCGGCGGCTCCGGTGCGGCACCGCGGATGCTGCCGGGCACGCGGCGCGGCAGGCCGTTGGCCGTGGTGCCGCCGACGATGCCCTCGACCGGGCGCGGCCGCGGGGTGGGCTTGCGCGGCGCGAGCGGCTCCGGCGTCTCCCGGGGGAAGGTGCCGGCGCGGCGGCGCGGCAGCCCGCCGACGGTGGCCGGCTCGGGACCGGCCGCGGTCTTGACCGGTTCGACGGTGACGGTCCGGGTGCCCGACCAGGCGTGCTCGGCGAGTTCGGTGACGACACCGGTGGGCAGCAGGACGGTGGCCACGGTGCCGTGCGGGCTGCGCCGGTCGAGCCGGACGGTGACGCCGTGGCGGCCGGCCAGGCGGGCGACCACGGCGAGGCCCATGTGCCGCGCCGCGGCGTCGTCGAGGTCGCCGCCCGCGGCCAGCCGCGCGTTCAGGTCGCCGATGCGGTCGGCGGGGATGCCGATGCCCTCGTCCTCGATCCGGACGAGCACGCTGCCCTGCTCGGTCAGGTGCGCGCTCACGTGCACCGGCGAGCTGGGCGAGGACTGGTTGGCGGCGTTGTCGAACAGCTCCGCCAGCACCCGGCCCAGGTCCTCCGCGGCGAAGCCGACGACGCCGAGGTTGACCACCCGGCCGATGGTGATCCGGGCGTAGTGGTTGATCGACGACATCGCCGCGCGCATCAGGTCGAGCACCGAGGTCGCGCGGGCGGCGTCGTCGGCGGTGTCCTGCCCGGCCAGCACGCGCAGGTTCTCCGCGTTGCGCCGCAGCCGCGTGGCGAGGTGGTCGAGCTGGTAGAGCTCGGCGAGGCGGTGGTGGTCCTCCTCCCCCGCCTCCAGCTCCTCCAGCCGCGCGAGCAGCTGGTCGAGCAGGTTGAGATCACGCAGGGCGACGCTGGCGCAGATCTCGGCCAGCACGCCTTCGCCGGCGGGCGCCGTCACCGGTTCCAGTTCCGGTTCCGGTTCCGGCCGGGTCGGCGCCACGGAAGCCGGACCCACCGGGAGTTCGTACCCGGGGTGCTTCGGCGGCGCGGTGAGGAACTGCGCGGCGGCGACGCGCGAGCGGTCCAGCAGGACGCGTGATCGATCCAGGAGTTCCCGGGCCCGGCTCGCCATGTGGTCCCACTTCTTCCTTGATCAGGTACGAGAACGACGGTGCGTCGCCGCCCCCCGGCGGCGATGCGGCACATGCAAGCAGAAAGGTTCGTGGGATGTCCACAGCCGGTCCGCGTGCGATCGCTGCCCGTGACCGTGAATTCGGAGCGTCGCCGCTGGTGAGCGCAGTGGGTTAGGCCATTCGGTGCAAATTTGCAAATTGCGGGTCGCAACAGAGCGCATACGGCCCTCGAACCCGCAGCTGAGGCAGGCCCTGAGCGCAAACGCCCAGGTCGATGTCCGTTTCGTCCCAACTTTGCGTGTCACGCAATTTTTTGCGGGGCACGCAAGTTTTTCGCTACACTCTGCACATGCCGCCGGAACCACCACCCCAGCTGACCCTGCGCGAGCGGAAGAAGCGCGAAGCCCGCCGGGCACTCGCGCAGGCCGCCCTGCGGCTGACGCTGGAGCGGGGGCTGGAGAACGTCCGGGTGGAGGACATCGCGACCGAGGTCGGTGTCTCGCCCCGCACATTCAACAACTACTTCTCCAGCAAGGAGCAGGCGGTCTGCGCGATCATCGTCGACCGGCACGAGGGGATGCGCGAGGCGCTGCTCGCGCGGCCGGCCGACGAGCCGCTCTGGGAGTCGGTCAAGCACGCGGTGCTCGAGCAATATTCGCGTGAAGGCGAGCCCGATCGCGCGTATGTTGCGCGTATCCGGGAGCTGATGGGCCAGCTCGTGCTGCGTGGCGAATTCCTGAACGCCCACGCGGCGGTCGAGCGGGTCCTGGCCGAAACGATCGCGAACCGGGTGGGCGGTGTGGACCACCTGCTGTGCCGGCTGATGGCCTCCTCGGTGGAAAGCGCCGTCCGCGTCGCCTTCGTGAACTGGTTCACCGAGGGCGAACCGCTCCTGCCGACCCTGGAGCGGCTGCTGGACGAGCTGGCCGCCGGGATGCCGACCCTGACCGGCGGCACCGAACGGAAACCCGAACCGAACACCACCACCACTCCACTGGGGGAATCGTTGTGCTAGTCAAGCTCCTCCGCAGCCACCTGCGCCCGTACCGGGGCACCCTGTGGGTGATCGTGCTGCTCCAGCTGGTCCAGACGATCGCCATGCTCTACCTGCCGACGCTGAACGCCGACATCGTCGACAACGGCCTGATCAAGGGCGACATGGCCTACATCCTGCGGATCGGCGCGCTGATGCTCGCCGTCACGCTGGCCCAGATCGCCGGCTCGATCGGCGCGGTGTACTTCGGCGCCCGCACGGCGATGGCGATCGGCCGGGACATCCGCGCCGGGGTGTTCCACCGGGTGCAGGACTTCTCCGCCCGCGAGGTCGGCCAGTTCGGCACGCCGTCGCTGATCACCCGCACCACCAACGACGTCCAGCAGGTCCAGATGCTGGTGCTGATGACGCTGACGCTGATGGTGTCCGCGCCGATCATGTGCGTCGGCGGCATCATCCTGGCGCTGAACCTCGACGTGCCGCTCTCGTCGCTGCTGCTGGTGATCGTGCCCGTGCTGGCCGTTTCCGTCGGCGTCATCATCGCCAAGATGCGGCCGGCGTTCCGGCTGATGCAGGTCCGGATCGACCGGATCAACCAGATCCTGCGCGAGCAGATCATGGGCATCCGGGTCATCCGGGCGTTCGTCCGCGACAAGCACGAACGGGCGCGCTTCGACGTCGCCAACGACGAGCTGCTGACCGTCTCGCTGCGGGTCGGGCGGCTGATGGCGCTGATGTTCCCGATCGTGATGCTGGTGATGAACGTGTCCAGCGTGGCCGTGCTGTGGTTCGGCGGCCAGCGGATCGACTCCGGCAGCATGCAGATCGGTGCCATGACGGCGTTCCTGTCCTACCTGCTGCAGATCCTGATGGCCGTCATGATGGCCACGTTCATGTTCATGATGGTGCCGCGCGCGGAGGTCAGCGCCGAGCGGATCAGCGAGGTGCTCGACACCGAGTCGAGCGTCCGCCCGCCGGTGACGCCGATCCGGCCGGGCGAGGTGCACGGGCACCTGGAGCTGTCCGAGGTGGAGTTCCGCTACCCCGGCGCGGAAAAGCCGGTGCTGTGCGACATTTCGCTGATCGGGCGGCCCGGGGAGACGACCGCCGTCATCGGGTCGACGGGCACCGGCAAGACCACGCTGCTCAACCTGATCCCGCGGCTGATGGACGCGACGAAGGGCACGGTGAAGGTCGACGGCGTCGACGTCCGCGACCTCGACCCGGCGGTGCTCGCCCGCGCGGTCGGGCTGGTGCCGCAGAAGCCGTACCTGTTCGCCGGCACGGTGGCGAGCAACCTGCGCTACGGCAACCCGGAGGCCACCGACGAAGAGCTGTGGCACGCGCTGGAAGTGGCGCAGGGCAAGGACTTCGTCGAAGCGATGGCCGAGGGGCTTGACGCGCCGATCGCCCAGGGCGGCACGAACGTCTCCGGCGGCCAGCGGCAGCGGCTCGCGATCGCCAGGATGCTGGTGCACAAACCGGAGATCTACCTGTTCGACGACTCGTTCTCGGCGCTCGACTACGCGACCGACGCGGCCCTGCGCCGGGCGCTGGTGTCGGAAACGAAGGACGCGACGGTGGTCATCGTCGCGCAGCGGGTCAGCACCATCCGCAATGCCGACCGGATCATCGTCCTCGACGAAGGCCGCGTCGTCGGCACCGGCACCCACCACGAACTCATGGACGGCAACGAAACCTACCGGGAGATCGTGCTGTCCCAGCTGACCGAGCAGGAGGCGGCGTGATCGAGCTCGCGAGATCACCATTCAACACAGCAGCGTCGCGCGCGACGCCACCGAGCGCCAGCGAGGAGGCGGCGTGAGCACCACGGAAACGCCCAAAGCCGCCGTCACCGACGCCGGCGAACGGCCCACCGCGCAACGGCACCGCAACACCGGGGCCGCGGCCGCCGGGCCGGGGGCCCGCTTCATGGGCGGCGGCGCGCCGCCCGAGAAGGCGCTGGACTTCAAGGGGTCCCTCAAGCGGCTGCTGCAGCTGCTGCGACCGCAGCGGGTCGCGCTGATCGCCGTCCTCGTGTTCGGCGCGGCCAGCGTCACGCTGACCGTGATCGGGCCGAAGATCCTCGGCCAGGCCACCGACGCCATCCTGGCCGGCGTGCTCGGCAAGCAGGTGCCGCCGGGGGTGACCAAGGAGCAGATCGTCGCCGGGCTGCGGGCCCGCGGCGACGGCACGCTGGCCGACATCTACAGCCGGGTCGACCTGGTGCCGGGCTTCGGGATCGACTTCGACAAGGTCGGCCGGATCCTGCTGATCGTGCTGGCGCTGTTCGTCATCTCGTCGTTCTTCGGGCTGATCCAGGCCCGGCTGACCACCACCCTGGTGCAGCACGCGGTGTACCGGCTGCGGCAGCAGGTCGAGGACAAGTTCGCCCGGCTGCCGCTGAAGTACTTCGACCGCCAGCCGCGCGGTGAGGTGCTCTCCCGCGTCACCAACGACATCGACAACCTGGCGCAGTCGCTGCAGCAGACGCTGTCGCAGATCGTCTCGTCGCTGCTGACGGTGATCGGCGTGCTGATCATGATGTTCCTGATCTCGCCGCTGCTGGCGCTGATCGCGCTGCTGACGGTGCCGCTGTCGGCGGTCGTGGCGGCGAAGGTCGGGAAGCGGGCGCAGCCGAACTTCATCAAGCAGTGGTCGACGACCGGCAAGCTCAACGCGCACGTCGAGGAGATGTACACCGGGCACTCGCTGGTGAAGGTGTTCGGCCGCCGCGAGGAGTCCGCGGCGATCTTCGACAAGCAGAACGAAACGCTGTACCAGGCGAGCTTCAAGGCGCAGTTCATCTCCGGGATGATCCAGCCGGCGATGATGTTCATCGGCAACCTGAGCTACGTGCTGGTGGCGGTGATCGGCGCGCTGCGCGTGGCGTCGGGCAGCCTGACCCTCGGCGAGGTGCAGGCGTTCATCCAGTACTCGCGCCAGTTCAGCCAGCCGGTGACGCAGATCGCCAGCATGGCGAACCTGCTGCAGTCCGGGGTCGCGTCGGCCGAGCGGGTGTTCGCGCTGCTCGACGCCGAGGAGCAGGCGCCGGAGCCCGCTGCGCCGGAACGGCCGGCGGTGATCCGCGGGCGCGTGGAGTTCCAGGACGTCTCCTTCCGCTACCTGCCGGAGAAGCCGCTGATCGAGGACCTCTCGCTGACCGTCGAACCCGGTCAGACGGTGGCGATCGTCGGGCCCACCGGGGCCGGGAAGACCACCCTGGTCAACCTGCTGATGCGGTTCTACGAGCTGGACGGCGGGCGGATCACGCTCGACGGCGTCGACATCGCGAAGATGAACCGCGAGGAGCTGCGCGACCAGACCGGCATGGTGCTGCAGGACGCGTGGCTGTTCGGCGGCACGATCGCGGAGAACATCGCCTACGGCGCGGACGACCCGACCCGCGAGGAGATCGTCGAGGCGGCGCAGGCGACGTACGTGGACCGCTTCGTGCGGACGTTGCCGGACGGCTACGACACGGTGCTGGACGACGAGGGCGGCACGGTCAGCGCGGGTGAGAAGCAGCTGATCACGGTGGCGCGGGCGTTCCTGGCCAAGCCGGTCATCCTCATCCTCGACGAGGCGACCAGCTCGGTCGACACCCGCACCGAGGTGCTCATCCAGCGGGCGATGAACTCGCTGCGCAGCGGCCGCACCAGCTTCGTCATCGCGCACCGCCTTTCCACGATCCGCGACGCGGACGTGATCCTGGTGATGGAGAACGGGCGCATCGTCGAACAGGGCGATCACGAAACGCTGCTGCACAGCGGTGGTGCGTACGCGCGGCTGTATGCGGCGCAGTTCGCCGAAGCAATGGCCGAGACGGACTGAGGCCCGCACCCCGGTACCCTGGAAGCTCTTCGAGCGGAAGGGGTACTGGGGCGGCCATGGCCGAGAAAGCCGACAGACTCGAGGAATACCGCCGCAAGAGGGCCCGCGACCGCACCCCCGAACCCTGGCCGGACGGCCCGCCCGTGCCGGGGAACGACACCCTCTTCGTCATCCAGGAGCACCACGCCACCCGGCTGCACTGGGACTTCCGGCTGGAACGCGACGGCGTGCTCGTGTCGTGGGCGGTGCCGAAGGGCCTGCCGCTCTCCCCCGGCGTGCCCCGGCTCGCCGTGCACACCGAAGACCACCCTCTGGAGTACCTCACGTTCTCCGGTGAGATCCCCGCGGGCGAGTACGGCGGCGGCTGGATGACGGTGTGGGACACCGGGACGTACGAAACGCTGCACTGGAACGACCACAAGGTCGAGGTGGTCTTCCACGGCGCCCGCACCCGCGGCAAGTACCTGTTCCAGAACCGGCACGACGAGGACGGCCGCGACTGGACGCTGCGCCGCCTCGACCCGGCCGACCCCGGCCACGAAGACGCCCCCGAGTTCCTCGAGCCGATGACGGCCGGACCGGGCGAGCTGCCGGCGGACGACGACGAGTGGGCCTACGAGTTCGCCTGGGGCGGCCTGCGCACGATGCTGCTGGTCTGCGGCGGCCGCGTCACCGCCCACGACGGCACCGGCGCCGACGTCACCGACCGCTACCCGGAGCTGCACAAGCTGGGCGAGCAGCTCGGGTCGACGGAGGTGCTGCTGGACGGCGAAGTCGTGGTGATGAAGGACGGCAGGCCGTACCCGGCCGGTCTCGACGAGCGCCGCCGCGCCGACGCGGCGGCGGCCAAGCGCCTCAAGGTCGGCTGCCCGGTCTTCTACTTCGCCTCCGACGTCCTGCACTTCGACGGCCGTCCCACGCTCGAGCTGCCCTACACGAAACGCCGGGAGCTGCTGGACGGCCTGGGCATCGAGGACCGCCACTGGCAGGTACCGAGGTACTTCCTGGGCGGCGGCGAGGCCGTCGCCGGCGCCAGCCGCCAGCACGGCCTCCCCGGCGTGGTGGCCAAGCGGGCGGACAGCCCCTACCGCCCGGGCGGCGGCGCGGGCGACTGGGTGCTGATCGAGAACTGAGCCGGGGTCACTTCCGGCGCCCGCGTGGTGCGGCTCAAGCGCTCCCCCCGTGTCACGCGGGCCCGGACTCGCCCCGAAGCCGCCGCTCAAGCGCGGACGCGGCGCGCCAGCGCCACGCCCGCAACCACGACCACCAGCCCGGCCACGACGTTGCCGACCAGCGCGCCCGCCGAAGGCTGGGTCTCCCCGCCGTTCCGCAGCAGCCACGGCGAAACCGCGGCCCACGCGCCGAGGACGGGGATCACCCAGCCGATCAGCGCCAGCCTGCGGGTGGCCGTACGGGCGATCGCCAGCGCGATCAGGACCAGTCCGACCAGCGTGTCGCTCAGCGCCAGAACGCCCGCGCCGCCGAAGCCGGTCACCCACGGGGCCAGCACCAGGTAGAGCCCGGCCAGCAGCACCAGCCCGGCGGCCGCGCCGAGCACCACCGTGCGGTGGCGGGAAGCCGGAATGCGGTGGGATGTCATCTCGTCACCTCCACCCGGAGAGATACCCGCTCGTCGCACCCGGTAACCGGGACCTGCCCGCCGCCCTCGGGGCCGGCAGGCCCCCGGCCGGTCAGCAACCGCAGGTGTAGTAGGTGATGTCCCAGTGGTTGCCCTCGTCGCAGTAGAGGTTGCCGGACGCGGCCTTCCACTGCGGGTAGCCGTCGCCGCGCAGTCCGATGTAGCCGAAGTTGTTCTTGATGTAGGCGTCGATGCAGCTGTTGTGCGAGATGTCGACCTTGTAGCCGTTGTAGTGGCTGTAGGTGCCCGACGCGTGGCCGACCTCGGTGCCGCCGGTGATGTTGATCGCGCAGCCGCTGGCCCGCTTCAGCGTGATGACCCCGCTGACGGTGCTCTGGTTGATCTGCTCGTAGGACGTGCACGTCGAGTTCGAGCGCGTGGTGCAGTTCCCGCTCGACGAGTGCGTCACCCCGGCCGCCGACAGCTGCGACGCGGCCTGCGCCTGGGTGAGCTTGGTGACCTGCTCGGTCGCCGACGCGGTGCCGATGGTGGCGAAGACCGCCGTCGCGGCGGCCGCGGCCAGCCCCAGTGCCACCCGCGCCAGCATCCGTTGTCCCGGCATGAGCTGCCTTCCTCTCCTGCGACGATCCGGACGCCGGTGAGCCAAATCGGGGCGGCCATAACTTCGCCAAACTCGCCGGCGCGCCCGCCGGGCCGCGACGCCGTCAGGTCCTGATCTTCGTCAAGACTTCACGAGTCCGGTCGCGGTCCGGCGATCCGCTGGTGACGGCGTCGAGTTCGCGCAGCGCCCGCAGTTCCCACAGCGGGAAGCCGAGCCGGCGGAACAGCTCCGCCGAAGTCCGCAGCAGCCGTTCCGCCTCGGTGACGGCACCTTCCCCGGCCTGAGTGCGCCCGAGGCCGAGGAGGGCGTACCCGGCGCCGCGGCGGTCGCGCAGCTCCCGGAAGACTTCCAGCGCGAGCAGCAGGTGCCGCCGCGCGCCCGCCGGGTCGCCCGCGCGGCGGCGGGCCTCGGCGAGGCTGCGGTGGGTGTAGGCGGCCGCGTGCCGGTGCCCGATCTGCTCGAACAGCGCCAGGGAACGGGTCAGGAAGCGTTCTCCGTCGGCGGTTTCCCCGGCCTCGGTGTGCAGGTCGCCGAGGCTGCGCAGGACGTGCGCCTCCCAGTGGCGCTCGCGGGCGCGGACGGCGCCGCCGAGCGCACCGGCGAGCAGGTCGGCCGCCTGGTCCTGGCCGCCGTGCCGGCGCAGCACGTCGGCGTAGCGCTTGGCGGCCTGGTCGTGCTCGCGGCCGTCGTCGCACTCCCGCGCGAGCAGCATGCTCACCTCGAAGCTCTCGATCGCCCGCCGCACGTCACCGACGTCCTCGGCCAGCGAGCCGAGCTGGGCCGCCGCGGCGGCCTGCCCGCGGCGGTCCCCGCACTCACGCAGCAGGACGAGGGCTTCCCGCAGCTCGGCCTCGGCCGTCAGCGGGTCGCCGCCGTCGAGGTGGACGTCGGCGAGCGCGGCCAGCACCGCGCCGGTGCCCTGCGGGTCGGCCAGGGCGCGGTAGCGGTGCTCGGCCATCACGAAGTAGGCCTGCGCCCGCTGCCAGTGGCCGTGCTGGCCGTGCACCGCGCCGAGGTTGTAGAGCTTCTCGGCCTCCGCCCGCGGGTCCTGGCGGCGGCGGGCCGCGGCCAGCCCGAGCACCGAGACGGCGCGGGCGGCGTGGCCGAGCCACGGCGTGCCGGCCAGCGCGGTGCAGGCGTCGGCGAGCCGTTCGGTCAGCTCGTGCCAGCCGTGCGCGCCGGCCAGCCGGACGGCGGCGGCCAGGTGGGCGGTCTCCGCGGGCGGGTCGGCCGCGATCCCGCGCACGACCGCCGGATCCGGCCTGGGCAAGCCGGGTGCCGGACGGCCGCGGGCGTGTTCGGCGCAGGCGAGCGCGGTCTCACAGGCCCGGCGCAGCGCTGCGCGATCCACCTCCCCCGGGTGCTCGGCCAGCACCAGCCGCACGAACGGGGGCACCACCCACCGCGGGCCGGCGGGGGTCAGCAGGTGGGCGGCGGCCAGGTCGTCCAGCCGGTCGCGGGCGGCGTCGAGGGGCAGGTCGAGCAGGGCCGCCGCGCACCAGTCCGGGACGGCGGTGCCGAACGCGGCGAGCAGCCCCAGCAGCGCGACGTCGGCTCCGCGCAGCGCCGAGGTCACCACGGCACGGACACCGAGGTCGCCGGCGGTCAGCTCGTCGAGCCGGCGCCGGTCGTCGGCGAGCCGGGCGGCGAGGTCGGCGACGCTGCGGCCCGGGCGGGCCGCGAGCTTCACCCCGGCGATCCGCACGGCCAGCGCGAGCCCGGCGCAGTGCCGGACGATCCGGTGCGCCGCTTCGGGTTCGGCCTGCAGGCGCGGCTCCCCCGCGATCGCCGCGAGCAGCGCCCGTGCGTCCTCTGTGGACAGTTCGGGTACCCGGACCGCCCGCGCCCCGCACAGCCCGGGCAGCTCCCGGCGCGCGGTGACGAGCGTGGCGCAGCCGGGCCCGCTCGGCAGCAGGGCCCGCACCTGGGCTTCGGACGCGGCGTCTTCGAGCAGCACCAGCAGCCGCCGGTCGGCGGTGTAGCCGCACCACAGCCCGGCCAGCCCGGCGCGGTCGGCCAGTTCCGCCGGGGTCGCGCCCAGGCGGCGCAGGAACCCGGTCAGCACCGCGGCCGGTTCGGCAGGCGTCCCGTCCTCGGCGCGCAGCGAGGCGGTCAGCTGGCCGTCGGGGAACCGGCGGCGGGCCCGCCAGGCGGCCTGCACCGCCAGCGCGGACTTGCCGGCCCCGGCGGCGCCGTGCAGCACGACCGGGGCCGGGCCCCGCAGCGCGCGGGCGACATCGGCGAGCTCGGCCGCGCGCCCGGTGAAGTCGGGCACCGCGGGCGGGAGCTGGGCGGGCGGCCCCGGCGTCGTCCACTCGGTGCCCGCGATCCGGCGGTAGACCGCGGTGAGGTCGGCGCCCGGCCACACGCCCGCCTCGTCCCACAACGCCCGCCGGGTCCGGCGAAGCACCTCCAGCGCCGATTCGCGGCGGCCGACGGCACCGAGGGCGGCGGCCAGCCGGGCGGCGAACCGCTCGTCGGCGGGCCGGGCCGCGACCACCGGGTCGAGCCGCTCGACGACCGACCGGCCGTCGCCGTCGGCCAGTTCCAGCTCGACCAGCTGCAGCAGCGCGGCCGAGCGCCGGTCCTCCAGCCACAGCTTGTGCGCCTCCAGCAGCGGCCCGCCGGCGACGTCGGCGAACGCGTCCCCGCGCCAGCACGCCAGCGCCCGTTCGAGCGCGCGGCGGCGCTGGGCGCGGTCGTCGGCCCCCGAGGACAGCAGCGCCAGGAACTCGTCGGCGTCCAGCTCCCCCGGCTCGAGGGTCAGCGCGTAGCCCCGCGGCCCGGAGCGCAGCCGCTGCCCGGCCTCGGCGGCGCCCAGGCCGGGCGAGAGCGTCTTGCGCAGCTTCGACACGGTGACCTGCACGACCGCCGCGGCGCTCGACGGCGCGCCGTCCGGCCACAGCTCGTCGACCAGCGTGTCGCGGCCGACGAACTGACCGGCGCGGGCGAGCAGCACCGCGAGCAGCCGCCGCGGCTGGGCCGCCGACGGCAGCGGGACGGAGGCCGTCAACGGCCCGAGGACCTGGAACCGCACGGCTACAACACCCCACCCGCGAGATCACCTGATCGAGCGACCTGAATCTAACCTTTCGACGCAGTGGGGAAACCCCGCTCACCCGGATGGCCGACGACGTTCGTCCTCACGCGTGCGTGAGCAGTTTCGCCAGCAGGTCCGGGTTTTCGGCGAGCCCTTCGCGCAGGGTGTGCTCGCGCAGCGGCTTCAGGTCGCCGTAGGGCTGGTTCGCCCAGTCCAGGGCGCCCTGCGGCGGCTCGGGGTCGTACTCGATCGCGAACTGGATGTTCGTCGCGACCTGCCGCCCGGCCAGCCGTTCCGCCAGGTGCAGGGCCAGGTCGATGCCCGCGGAGACGCCGGCCGCGGTGATCACCGGGCCGTCCTCGACCCACCGACGGGCGACCGGGGTGGCGCCGACGGCGGGCAGCAGGTCCCGGAACATCCAGTGCGTCGTCGCCTGCCTGCCGTCCAGGAGCCCGGCCGCGCCGAGGACGAGGGAGCCGGTGCACACCGACGTCACCAGCTCGGCGCTCGCGGCGGCGGTGCGCAGCCAGGCGAGGAGTCGCTCGTCGGCCATCGCGCGCAGGGTCGGGACGGTCCCGCCGGGCACCAGCACCGCGAAGGGGGCCGGGACCTCGTCGAAGGTGTGGCCGGGGGCGATCCGCAGCGGCGTGTCGGTGCCGACGGTGTCCTTGGTGGCGCCGACGACGACGGTCCGGTAGCGCCGGTCCAGCTGCCCGAGCGCGCTCAGCACCTGCAGCGGGCCGACGAGGTCGAGCGGCGTGAGGCCGGGGTACACGACGAAGGCGATGGTCTTCGGGTTCTCGGTCATGCGGTTCACGGTGGCGTTCGCGCACGACGCGGGTGGCGCCGATGTCCGGATTCCTGCGAACCACGTCCGAGCGCCGGTCGGGCTGCTAGCGTTCGATCATGCCAGGCTCACCCAGACGGGTCGCGATCGTCGGTTACGCCGACGCCGAGCTGCTGGACATCGCCTGTCCCGCCGATGTGTTCGACGCCGCGAACCGGCTCGGCGCGCGGCCGCCGTACGAGCTGCAGCTGGCGTCGGTCGACGGCCACGGCATCCGCACCGGCTCCGGCCTGACGCTCCAGCCGCACCTGCGCCTCGACCAGGTCGCCGGCGACCTGGACACGCTGGTCGTGGCGGGCGGCTGGGGCAGCACGGCCGCGGCGGCCGACGAGCGCGTCCTCGCTCACGTCCGCCGGCTCGCCCGGAGCAGCCGCCGCATCGCGTCGGTGTGCACGGGCGCGGAGGTCCTGGCGGCGGCGGGCCTGCTCAACGGCCGCCGCGCGACGACGCACTGGCGCTACGCGGCCCGCCTGGCCCGCGACTACCCGTCGGTGACGGTGGACCCGGTCCCGCTGTACGTCCGCCACGGCAACGTCTACACGGCGGCGGGCGTGACGAGCGGGCTGGACCTGACGCTGTCGCTGGTGGAGGAGGACCACGGCCCGTCACTGGCCCGCGAGGCGGCCCGCGCGCTGGTGACGTACCTGCAGCGGCCGGGCAACCAGGCCCAGGTCAGCCTGTTCCTGGCCGGGCCGCCGCCGGAGCACCGCGAGGTCCGCGACCTCACCGCCTACATCGCCGAGCACCTCGACGCCGACCTGGGCACGCCGACCCTGGCGGCGCGGGCGGGGATCAGCACCCGCCAGCTGACCCGCTTGTTCGACGCCCACCTGGGCACCACCCCGGGCCGTTACGTCCGCACGATCCGCACGGAACAGGCGGCCCGCCTGCTGTCGGGAACCGACCTCCCGCTGGCGACGATCGCCCGCCGCTGCGGCTTCGGTTCGACGGAAACGCTGCGCCAAGCCTTCCTGGACCACTTCGACACCCCGCCGTCGGCCTACCGCCGCGTCCACGTCCGCCAGTCCTACGGCTGATACCCCGCCGATCACCCGTGATGCCCCGCCAATCACGCGAGTTACGCGCCCGATCACGCGAGTCCGGGTTCTGATCACGCGAGTTCCGGGTCGTGGTCCCCGGGGTACGGCGCATCGGGACGAACCGGGCCGTCGGCGGCCCCTCGCGCGGGGTGCGGAAACCCGCTGTCAGGATGTGCGGGTGGACCGCCCCGACCTGGACGACGACGCAACCGGCCCGATTCGCCGGATCACGGACGAGGTGTCCTCTTCCCCGGCCCGCGCCGCGTCCGGAACGCCGGGAACGCCGGGAACGCCCCGGAAACCCGCCCGCCGCCGCACCGACACGGGCCCGCAGCGCGTCGCCCACTCGGGGTCGTTGCGCCTTCCGGCCGGGAACGGCCAGGCCGAGACCCGGCGCCGTCGCGGGGACACCGGGCCGCAGCCCCTCCCCGGCAGCGACCAGCCCGCCCCCTCCCGCCGTCGCGGCGACACCGGGCCGGAGCCCATCCGAACCGACGGCGAGCGCTCCGCCACCCGCCGGGGCGACACCGGGCCGCAGCGGGCCGCCGAAGCCGGTGCACGACCCCGTCGCAAGGCCGCCGACACCCCGGAACCCCCCACCGGCCACGGCCACGGGCATGGCCACGGCCACGGACCCGCCGCTCCGGCGTCCCGGCGGGTCAAGCTCCTCCTGATCTGGCTGCTCGCCCCCCTCGCTTTGGCCACCGTCGTCGGCATGGTCGTCCTCTACCCCTGGGGCAAGGCCTCCCCCACCAGCGTCGTCCCGCAGGGCACGCCGGTGCACGCCGACATCCGCACCACCGCCACCGGTCCCTGCCTCGCCCAGGGCCAGGTCCAGGTCGGCGACCAGAGCGACCCGAACGCGAAGCCCTGCCTGACCGTCGACCTCGCCATGACCGACGGCCCGGCCGCCGGGAAACCGCTGCGGCTGACCGTCCCGATCGAGCCCAGCACCCCGCGCTTCGCCGCCGGGGACGCCGTCGTGCTCGCCTACAACAACGGGAACCCGAACGATCCCGCCAGTTTCCAGCTGGTCGACTTCCAGCGCGGCACCCCGCTGCTCGTGCTCGCCGCCCTCTTCGCCGTCGCCGTGCTCGTGCTCGGGCGGTGGCAGGGCGTCGCGGCGCTCGTGGCGCTCGGGCTCTCCTTCGTCGTCATCGCGCTGTTCATCCTGCCCGCCATCCTCGCCGGGGAAAACCCGCTGGTCGTGGCGATCGCCGGGGCCGGGGCGATCATGTTCATCGCCCTCTACCTGACCCACGGCCTCTCGGCACGGACCTCCGCCGCCGTGCTCGGCACGCTCGTCAGCCTCGCCCTCATCGGCGTCCTGTCCGCGATCTTCTCCGCCGCCGCTTCGCTGACCGGGCTCGACGACAGCACCTCGACGCTCATCGGGTCACTGGGCCACGGCATCGACGCGCGCGGGCTGCTGCTCGCCGGCGTCGTGATCGGCGCGCTCGGCGTGCTCGACGACGTCACCGTCACCCAGACCAGCGCCGTCTGGGAACTGCGGCGCGCCAACCCGGACCTGACCTGGCGCGAGCTCTACCGCTCCGGCCTGCGGATCGGCCGCGACCACGTCGGCTCGGCGGTCAACACGCTCGTGATGGCCTACGCCGGGGCCGCGCTGCCGGTGCTGCTGTACTCGTCGATCTCCGGCGTCGGGCTCGGCGCGCTGCTCGGCAGCGAGGACATCGCCCAGGAGATCATCCGGACCCTCGCCGGCAGCGTCGGCATCGTCGCCGCCGTGCCGGTGACCACCGTCCTGGCCGCGCTGATCGCCTCCCGCGAGCCCGCCGGGTACCTCAGCAGCACCACGAAAGCCGTTCCGTCCCACCCGTAACACCGGCGGCCCCCGGACGCGCCGGACCAGCGACAACGCGGTAGGAAAGCCTCAGCCGACCCGGGGAGGCCCGATGTTCCTGCTTGCCGGACCGCGGTCCGTGGTGCGGGGCGCGCTGAGGGTGGTCGCCGCCACGGTCCAGGCCGTGGAGTCGCTGCCGCGCATCGCGGCCGCCCTCGAGGACGTCCGCGCCACCCTGCACCACGTCGAACGCCTCGCCGAGTACATCGCGCAGGAGGTCCCGGAGCTGGTCTACCAGCTCGAGCAGTTGCGCGAGGCGGACGAGGAGCTCAGTCGAGAGTCGCCACGAACCGGCTGACGGCTTCCATCGTGAAGCGCTGCACGTACTTGCCCGACGGCGCCACCGACGCCAGCCGGTAGAGCGGGCGCTCCGCCACGCCGCCCCGCGCGCCTCGGCCTTCAGCTCGGCGACCAGCAGCTCGCCGAACACCAGCCCGTTCGCCTCGGTGTTGTTCATCAGCGCGTTCGCGAGCTTCCGCAGCGGCATGACGCCCAGCTCGCGCCCGCCCGTCCCGGAGAACACGGCGAGGTCGACCTTCGCCACCTTGCCGCGCTGGCCGGCGTTGACCAGCAGGCTCACCGTGCGGCTGCCGCGGACGTCGCCGACGACGAGGTCGAGCCGGGTCGCGGTCGTCAGGTCGACCCGCCGCAGCCCCCAGGTGCGCACGAGCAGCGTCGAGCCCTCCAGCCAGACGCGGCGCCGGATGCTGACCGCCATCACGTACAGCAGCGGCAGCGCGATCACCACCGCGACGACCAGGCCGGTCACCGTGCCGCCGATCAGGCCGGCGACCCCGCCGAACGCCGCGGCGACGATCACCACCCCGATCAGGCCCGAGATCCCGCGGCGGCGGCGGCCGCGCGGGTCCTCCTCGAACAGCGCGATGCGTTCGGTCACCGTCGGACCCCCGTCCCGGCGAGGAACGGGTTGCCCGCGCGTTCCCGGCCGATCGTCGTCGCCGGGCCGTGGCCCGGCAGCACCACCGTGTCGTCCGGGAACGCCGCCAGCAGGTCCTGCAGCGCCGCCTCGACGTCCCCGCGGCCGATCGAGCCGGCGAACAGCGTGTCCCCGGTCAGCGCGAGCCGGCCGCCTTCGGGTGTCGCCAGTGCCAGCACCACCGACCCCGGCGTGTGGCCCGGCACGTGCCGGACGTCGACGTCCAGTCCGGCGAAGGTGCCCGGCGACAGCGGCACGCTCTCGCCGTCGTACAGCGCAGCGTCACCGGGGTGCAGGTGCAGCGGGACGCCGTGCTCGGCCGACAGCGAGGCCGCCGAAGCGACGTGGTCCGGGTGGCCGTGGGTGGCCAGCAGGGCCGCCGGGACCAGCCCGTGCTCGTCGAGCGCGGCGGCCAGCGGCGCGGCCACCTCCTGACCCGGATCGACGACCACGCACGGCCCGCCGGCGGCCGCCGCCAGCAGGTAGCAGTTGGCCTGCAGCGGGCCGCTGGCGAACCCGACGACGAGCACCGAACGCCTCCCCGGACTTCCGCGCCGGATGGCGCCGATCACGATCGGGTTGAGACTAGCGGGCCCTGTACATGGTCCTCACAGGCTGTGCCCATACACTGCCGCTACCTCAGACGTGTGACACGAGCGGAAACCTGGAGGGTACGGGGTGGCGACCAACCAGCAGCGCCGCGAAGCTGCGAAGCGCAAACTCGAGCGGCAGCTCGAGCGCCGATTGGAGCAGCAGAAGCGACGCCGGATGATCGGGGCTGGAGTGGTCGGCGTTGGCGTCCTCGTCGTCGCCGGTGTCGTGGTGTGGATCGTGAGCGCGAACAGCGGTGACAGCACGGACACCGCGGCGTCGTCCTCGGCCGCCCCGCCGCCGACCGAAATCCAGATCCCGACGCAGCGCACCGCGCTGCCGAAGCGGGCGACCGCGCTGCCGAACCCGACGACGTGCGACTTCAAGGCGGACGCGACGGGCAAGGCGCCGAAGAAGGTGAACCCGCCGGACGGCAAGAACGTCCCGTCGACCGGCACGGTGAACGTGACGCTGAAGAGCACCGCGGGCGACATCCCGCTGACGCTCGACCGCGCGCTCGCCCCCTGCGCGGTGCAGAGCTTCGTCAGCCTGGCCAAGCAGAACTTCTACGACGGCACCATGTGCCACCGGCTCGGCACCGAGGGCCTGCAGATGCTGCAGTGCGGTGACCCGTCGGCCACCGGCGACCCGACCCAGGACGGTCAGGGCGGCCCCGGCTACACGATGCCGGACGAGGCGTTCCCGGAGATCAAGTA
Organism: Amycolatopsis sp. Hca4; assembly: GCF_013364075.1. Lineage (GTDB taxonomy): Bacteria > Actinomycetota > Actinomycetes > Mycobacteriales > Pseudonocardiaceae > Amycolatopsis. Next base: position 10,776,054 of record NZ_CP054925.1, on the reverse strand, counting down.
CGGCCGCGGCATCCTCGCCATGGCCAAGACGCAGGCCCCGAACTCCGGCGGCAGCCAGTTCTTCATGGTCTACGGCAACGCCGACGGCCTCCCGGCGGACTACTCGGTCTTCGGCAGCATCAGCGACGAGGGCCTGAAGGTGCTCGACGCGGTGGCCAAGGCCGGCATCGCGAACCCGAACCCGCAGGACGGCACGGGTGCGCCGACCAAGCAGGTGAAGTTCACCGGCGTCACCGTCTCCTGACCCGGCGTCGGAACCGCCCGTCCCGGCACGGTCCGGGACGGGCGGTTCCGTCCGTTCCGGCCCCCGAGATCTGAACCGCGTCCGCACCGGCCCCGTGTAGAAGGGCAACACCGCCGGACCCGCCCGGGTCGACGGGGAGAGGTGCCGACGATGGTCGAAAACCGGGTTCCCGCGGTCCGCCGCGCCCTCGGGCGGGCCGGTCAGGCCGGCTGCGCCGGTGTCCTCTTCGCCGTGCTCGCCGGGGGTCCCGCGCTCGCGCAGGCCGACCCGCCACCCCCGGTCAAGTACTTCATCGTGCCGCACGCCGACAACCCCGAGGACATCACGCTGTTCAAGATCGCCGAACGCGCGCTCGGCGACGGGCGGCGCTTCCCCGAGATCTTCCGGCTGAACCAGGGCCGGCCGCGGCCGGACGGCACGCCGTTCACCGACCCGGCCGCGATCGAGCCCGGCCAGGTGCTCCAGCTGCCCGAAGACGCCGCCCCGCAGCCGGGCGTGGAGTTCGGTCCGTTGCCGTCGGCACCGCCGGTCGCTCCCGCCGCCGTCCAGCCGGCGCCCGAACCGGAAGCGTCCGGGATGAGCGCCGGGCTGGCCTCGGCCGTCAGCGGCGTCGGTGGCCTGCTGACCGGCCTGCTCGCCGGGCTCTGGTGGCGGCGGCGCCCGCAGTTGCTCCCGCCCACCCCGTTCGCACCGCCCGCGGACGAGGACTTCGGCTCCGGCTCGGTCAGCGGCACCCTGCCGCTGCCGATCGTCGTGCCCGCGCCCCGGCCCGACGTCGTCCTGCGGCCCGAGCCGGTCACCACCGAGCTGGCGATCATCGTGCTCGACACGGCCGAAACCCAGGTGGTCGCCGCGGTCCGGCCGGGCTCGCGGTTCCACTTCCGGATCGGCCCGCAGCCGGACTTCGCGGACTCCTCCACCGTGCTCGTGGTCGACGGCGACCGGGAGACGCCGTAACGCCGGGGCGTACGTGTGGGGTCACTCTGCGCTGAACGGCGCAACCGGCACCCGAACACTGGCCATCCGGCGGGCGGGCCCGCGATAGTCGTCTGATGACCTCGGATCCGTTCGGCACGCTCCAGAAGGCGCTGTGGATCGGCGGCGCTCCGTGGACCGGGAAGTCCACCGTCGCGCGGCTGCTGGCCGACCGGCACGGCCTGACGACCTACCACCACGACGACCGGGCCCGGCCCCGCACCCCGCTGCCGGACGACCTCCCCGCCGCCGACCAGCTGACCGCGCTGATGGCCGAGTTCGGCACCCGGTTCCGCTGCGCCCTCGACGAGCTGCGCGCGCTGACTTCGCCCCGCCCGATCGTCGCCGAGGGGCGCGGGTTGCGGCCCGAGCTCGTCGCCCCGCTCGTGGACTCCCCCGGCCGCATGGTGGTGCTGGTGCCGACCGAGCTGTTCCGCCAGCACCAGCTGCGGCACCGGGCGGACGGGGTGACCATCCCGCAGCAGCGCACCCGGCTGACCCGCGACCGGATGCTGGCCGCCAACGCGGTGCGGGCGGCGCGCGACCTCGGGATCCGCGTCATCGAAATCGACGGGAAGCTCGACCCGGCCGGCGTCACCGACGTCGTCGCCGACCACTTCCACGCCTACCTGGACGGCTGAGGTCAGCGGAAGGTGAACCGCGGCGGGCGCCGCTCGAGGAACGCGGCGACGCCCTCGGCGTAGTCCTCGCCGTGCAAGGCTTCCGACCGGATTTCCTCGACTTCGGCGTCGGAGGTCTCCAGCCCGGCGGTGATCTTTTCGATGATCCGGTTCATCCCGCGGATCGACGCCTGGGAGCGTGCGCAGAGCGTCTCGGCGAACGCCAGCGTCGAGGCTTCCAGGTGATCGGCCGGGAAGACGTCGTTGAGCAGGCCGATTTCCCGCGCGCGGGTGGCGGTGATCAGCTCGCCGGAGAGCAGGAAGTACTTGGCGTGCGCGGGGCCGACGAGCGAGACGAGCTGCCGCGTCGAGTCGAAGTGGTAGACGATGCCGAGCTTCGCCGGCGTGATGCCGAACCGCGCGTCCTCGGCGGCGAACCGGAAGTCGCAGGCGGCCGAGACCTGGCAGCCGCCGCCGATGCAGTTGCCCCGGATCATCGCCACCGAGGGTTTCCGCATCGCGGTGAGGGCGGCGACCGCGCTTTCGACGGCCTTGTCGTAGCTCGCCGCGCCGTCCGCGGTGGTGCGCAGCTCGCGGAACTCGCTGATGTCGGCACCGGCCGAGAAGTGCTTGCCGGCCCCGGTGACGACCAGCACCTTGAGCGCCGGATCCGCCTCCACCTCCGCCACCACGTCCGGGATGGCCGACCACATGCCGTAGGTGATGGCGTTCATCTTTTCCGGCCGGGTCAGCGTCAGACGGGCGACGTCACCGTCGCGCGTCAGGTCGAATCCTTCGGTCATGCCTCGCACGATAACCGCTCGCCCTCAGCGAAACCGGCGGTGTGTGACGCGGTCGGGTGGCTAGTTTGGGGCCATGGCGACGATCGAGGTGGGTGGGACGGCGTTCGGCTACGACGAAGCGGGAGAGGGGCCCGCGGTCGTGCTGCTGCACGCCGCACTGGGCGACCGCCGGATGTGGGACGCCCAGTTCACCGAGCTCGCCGCCACCCACCGGGTGATCCGCTACGACCGCCGCGGCTTCGGGGAGACCCGCGGCGAAGCCGGTGAACACGCCCACTACGAGGACCTGCTGGCCCTGCTCGATGCCCGGGGGATCGAGCAGGCGGCGCTGGTCGGGGCGTCGATGGGAGGGGCGTGCGCACTGGACGCAGCCCTCGCCGCACCGGAGCGGATCACCCGGCTGGCGTTGCTGGGTTCGGGCCTGACCGGCCAGCCGTGGCCGGACCGGATGCAGGCGGACATCGCCCGCATGACGGCCGAGCTGTTCCCCGACGGCAGGCTGGCCCGCTACGAAACCCGCGAGGCCGAGATCGACCCGGCGGACGTCCGGGCGATGGCGGAGGCCAACATCCGCTACCTGGTGGCAGGGCCAAGCCGGGACGTCTCGGTCCTGCCGCCCGAAATGGTGAAGCAGGTGAGGGAAATGTGCGAGCAGGTGTACCACCACGACTGGACGACTCCACAGTGGACGGAGCGCATCCCGGACACCCGCCACCGCCTGGCGGAGATCACGACACCGGCACTGGTGGCGATCGGAAAGGCGGACGCCCCGGGCTTGGTGGAGCTGTCGACGCACTTGGCGAAGTCGTTGCCCCAGGCACAGCTGGTCGAACTGGACGACACAGGGCACCTCCCATCAATGGAACACCCGGAGAAAGTGAACGAACTGCTGCAAAAGTTCCTCAGCAGGCCACAGACACACGAGCTGGGTGGTCATCCCGTCGCCTGAGGCCGTCAAATCACTTTGAGCCGGGCCCGCAACCGAGAGCGTGAGGGGGGTCACTACGCAAGCTTGCGGGCCCGGCTCAAAGTGATAGGCCTCAATCAGGCGACGGGATGACCACCCAGCGACCCAACTCCAGAACCGGCGGCCGAGAGCGGTAGTCGGGGTCATCCCGGAGCCTGCCTGTCCGGCGAGGACGCTTTTTTCTTTAGAGCCGCAGCCTCTTCCCCCCACCGCGGCAGACCTATTTCGCGGCTTCTGCCGTGGTTTCGCTCTGCCGCGGCACGGCAGCGGGTCCGACCTCCCCCGCCCCTCCGTTCGGATTTTCAGCCGCCGGACGGGTTTGTCAAGGCGGGAAAGCGTGCCTTGACAAACCCGCCCGCCGGCTGAAGGGATAGCAGGGATGAGGGGCGGGGGAGGTCTGGTGAGGTGCATGGTCGCCTTGCGTTACCGGCCGGCGGTTCGCGCCGTCCATTCGGCCGCCGGTTCGCCTCGTCCGTTCGGCCGCCGGTTGCCTGTCCTCTGTGGACCCCCGCTCCGTTGTCCACAACTCGCCGCGCCCGCTTCGCCCTGTGGACAACCGTCCCAGCGGCCGCCGATTCCGTCGGCCCTCTCCGCTAGCGTGGAAAACGGGGGCTGCTCAGCACGAACCGCGCACCCCGTCAGCCGAAGATCTTCTGCACCTGGTCCGAAATCTTGGCCACCAGCTCCGAGAACTGCACCACCCCGCCCAGCAGCCCCTTGATCTTCTCCCACCTGCTTCGCACCACCGCCGGCTCCGCCGCGTCTCCCGCGCGCAGGTCCGCCGCCAGGTCGGTCAGCGTGTCCTCCAGGACCTCCTGCTTTGCCAGGCCGCTCCCCCGCACCTCGGCCGACAGCCGCTCGACCAGCTCGGTCAGCGATGTCACCGCCGCCTCTGCGCCGCCTGCCTCGATGCCCGTCTGGGTGATCTTGCCGGAGTTGTCGCCGCCGATGCTGATCTTGTTCGTGATGCGGTTGCTCATCAGGTCTCCGTCCTGGCTGCGCGGGCGGGGTTCGCCGCCGGGCGGGGGCGCTGGGTGCGCAGCCCCGTCTGGTTGATCGGTCCGCGGTTGTCGCCGCGGATCGTGATGTCGTTGTTGATCACCACCGCCGCCTGCTCTTCAAACTTCGCCGTCGAGAAACCGGCGTCGCCGAGGAGTTTGCCGATGGCGGGCAGGAGGCGGCTTTCGATGATCTTCTCGTAGCGCTCGATGTCGACGAGCTGGAAGTAGTCGGCCAGCAGGTTCACCGAAGCGAGTTCGCGCAGCGAGTTCGCCGCGCCGTAGCGGTCCGGGTCCACGACGCCGGGCTCGCGCTTCGGCTGCCGGATCCACGACGCCAGGTTCAGGATGCGGCCCGGCAGGCTCGCCGGCATCTCCAGCCAGGCCAGCAGGCCCTGCCCGAGCGGGCGCAGCGAGTCCGGCCGCATCTTGTCCACCACCCGGTACTCGGCCCGGATCGGCGGGAGCACGTACGGCGTCCACTCGGCGTACAGCGTCGAATCGTCCACCGCGACGTGCAGGAACGTCGTCAGGACCAGGTCCCGGTCCCACGTCTCCACCTGGAACGACAGGTAGTAGCGCGCCCACTCCTTCGGTTCCGTGCGGAGCCGGGCGACGTCGGCCGCGGTGAGGCGGGTGTTCGGCGGGTGCTCGATGTCCGGCAGGTACGCCGCGGCTTCCGGCTCGCCGAGGTGGTCGACGAGCTCGGTGGCCGGGGTGAACACCGCCTCGGTCACGGTCAGCCCGCCGAGCCGGAGGTCCGGGGACAACGCGTTCGCGTGGCGGAGACCGGCGACCGCCTCTCGGATCCCGTCGTACAACGCCTCGGTCGTCAGCTCCGGCCGCCCTTCGGCGTCCTCCACCCGCTCCAGCGGGATCGCCATCGACCAGGCGTCCCGCCGGAACCCGGCGCCCACGAACGGGTTGAACCCGCGGTAGACCACCAGCGGCGCTCCCGGCGCCTCGACGGCCGTGGCGCTCGACTGGTACCGGGCGAGCTGGCCGCGGAAGTCCTCGGTGAGCAGGCCGGTCAGGCTGCCGCCGTCGGCGGCCGCGCCGAACCGCTTGAAGCGCGTCGTCAGCAGGTTCCACAGGGACCAGCGCTCGATCGTCACGGTCACGCAGACGACCACCGCCAGCACGATGCCGATGACCGTCCGGGCGGTGTCGCCGCCGGACGAATCGTCGGGGTAGTCGTCGTAGTAGCGCGAGGGGTACCGGCTCCCGTAGCCGAAGATCTCGTCCGAATAGGACAGCACCAGCCAGGCGACGACGATGCCGACGCCGAGCACCACCAACGTCTTCGGGTTGACCGTCTTCTCCGGCGCGTACGCGCTCTTCCCCGCCCGCGCGGCGATGAGCAGCAGCGACAGCACGATCCAGCCGTAGAGCAGCGGGTTGTCCCACAGCAGCCCGATGACGACGGCCATCAGCACCACCAGCAGCCCGTCGTAGTTCTTGCGGCGCGCCCGGGCCCGCACGGCTTCGGTGAGCACGCGGCCGGCGTCCAGGCCCGGTGACGGCGGGACCGGCCGGGTGGGCTCGACGAGGAACTCGGTGATGGCACGCCGGCTGTAGGCGGGGTCGAGGTAGGAAGCGGCGCAGAGGTACCGCGTGGTGTCGTCGGCCATGCCGCCCCCTCGTCAGGCCGGGGACCCGGACAGCCCGCACTCCCGGCGCAATTTGCAGAAGGTAGCATGCAGCGCCGCAACCGGGGACGGTAATTCCGGCATCCGGGCAGGAACCGCCTCAGGACATCAGCTTCGCGGTCAGTTCCCCACGGCTGCGGACCCCGACCTTGCCGAACACCGACTTGAGGTGGTCCTGCACGGTGTGCGCGGAGATGGCCAGCCGCGCCGCGATGTCCACTGTGGAGCGTCCGGCCAGCACCTCGCGGCAGACGTCGCGTTCCCGGGCGGTGAGGCCGTAGGCGGCCAGCAGCACACCCAGCAGCTCGGCTCCCGAGGCGCGCTCGGCGGTCACGACGGTCTCCTCGTCGTCCGCCCCGGCCAGCAACCGGCTCGCGTGCAGGACGATCCACCCGCCGCGGGCGTCGCGGACCCGGGCGCGGAACGTCCCCGTCGCGGCCGCGCGGGCCCCGGTCACCACCGCGCGCACCAGGACGGCGAACCGGCCCGGGGCGATCTAGTCGAGCTCGGCGCGCCACGCCTCGGCCGCCGCCGTGGCGGCGCGCTGCCTGCCGTCCGGACCGACCACCACGATCGCCGGTTCGGCCCGCTCTCCTGCCCGGCCGGTGCGGGCGGCCACCCGCGTCGCCGCGGCCAGCGCCGGGCCCACGGACGTCAGGAACCCGACCTCGCGGTCACTGAACTCGCCGCGCCGGACCAGGCCGGCCGCGCCCCAGGAGACGCCGTCGACCCGGAACACCACCCGCAGCTCGTGGCCGAGCCCCAGCGGCCGCCAGACCTCGGTGAGCCGGCCGCTGCGTTCGACCACGCGGCGGGGCAGGTCGGACAGCCGCGCCACCGGCACCGGCCGCTGTGACATCCGGGGCTTCGCCCCGGGCCGGGGGCTCCGCCACCCGGAACCCCCACAAGCAGCTGAGCCGGCTCGGCGAAGGTGTGCGGCTGGGCACCGTCGTACTCGTAGGTCGCCAGCAGCGGCTCGTACTCGCCGGGGATGGGGGCCCGGCCGCTGGTCATCGAGCTGATCACCGCGGTGTCCGGGTCGAGCGACGCCCAGCACGTCAGCTCGGCGGGCACCACGCGGTCGACCAGCTCGATGGCGGCGGTGTGCAGCTCGGCGACGCCGAGGCCCGCGGTCGCGAGCGCGGCGACGTCCCGCCGCACTCCCTGCGCCCGGCCGTCCCACATGGACGCAGTATGCGCCGGTCGCCGCCGGGCGCGGTATCCCACATTTCCGGGATGGCTCAGCCGGCGGGCGGTTCCCAGCGTCGGCGCCATGACCCACTTCAGCGCACCGGGCGAAGGCCCGGAACTCGACAGCAAGGACGCGCACATCACCGTCAAGGTCGGCGCGGAGCACACCGGCGGCGCGTACGAGGTGTTCGAGGTCGACGCGCCGCGCGGGCCCTCGGTCCCGCCGCACACCGAACCCTGGGCGAAGAGCTTCTACGTGTTGCACGGGCGTCTCACGGTGTACGTGGACGGCGAGCTCCACGACCTGGGCCCCGGAGCGTCGATCAGCATCCCGGCGGGCGCGGTCAACACGTTCACGGTGCACACGCCGTCGGCGCAGTTCCTGGTGGTGTGCCCGACGGACGGGGTGGGCCGGTTCTTCCGCGCCGTCGACGAGGCACCGGCGGAGCGGATCCCGGAGATCGCCGGGCGGCACGGGATCGGGTTCGCGCCGTGAACGCCGTCGCGCAGGTCTTCGCCGGGCTGGCGGTGCTGGTGCACCTGCTGGCGTTCGCCTGGGAAGTGGTGCGGTTCGAGCGGCCGGGCGTGCACGAGGGCATCTTCAAGATCCCGTCGGCGAACCTGCCCGCCACCCGGCTGTGGTCGTTCAACGTCGGCTTCTACAACCTCTTCCTGGCCGCCGGCCCGGTGCTCGGGCTGGTCCTGCTGCACACCGGGCACGCCGACGCCGGGCGGGCACTGGTGCTCTACTGCTGCGGGTTCATGCTGCTGGCCGGGATCGCACTGGGGGTGTCGGACGCGCTCGCCCTCAGCCGCCCCCGCGGTGCGGGCCGCGGCGGGGCCCTCGCCCAGGCGCTGCCTCCGGTGGGCGCGCTGGTCGCGGCGCTGTTCTAACTCTGCCCGGTCAGCTGCTCGCTCCACGCCCGGATGGCCGCGGCCTGATCGGGTGTGAGCCGGTCGAGGACGAGGCGGCGGATGTTGGCGCCGTGGGCGCGCACCGCGCTTTCCGCCGTCCGGCGGCCTTCGGCGGTCAGCTCGATCCCGGTGCGCCTGCCGGTCGCGCCGTCCTCGGTGCGGGCCACCAAACCGCGGTTCTCCATCCGGGTCAGCAGGTGCGCGACGCGGCTCTTCTCCCAGGCGAGCGCGTCGGCCAGCTCGCCGACGCGCATCGGGCCGGTCAACGTCATCAACACACTGAACTCGGCCTTCGAGATACCGCAGTCGCGCTGCAGCCCCCGGTCGAGTTCGCGGGCGAGCAGCCGCTGGGCACGCATCCAGGTGTCCCAGAACTCCCACTCCGCCGGCTCCAACATGGGAGTAGCATACAGAGTTGACGCGTCAACTCTTGGAGGAGAGCGATGAAGACACTGCTGCGCGGCGGCATGGTGGTCAGCATGGACCCGGCGCTCGGGGACCTGCCCCGTGGCGACGTCCTCGTCGAGGACGGCCGGATCGCCGCCGTCGCTCCGGAAATCGAGGCCGACGGCGCCGAGGTCGTCGACGCGACGGGCAAGATCGTGCTGCCCGGCTTCGTCGACACGCACCGGCACACCTGGCAGACCGCGTTCCGCGGCCTCGGCGCGGACTGGACGTTCGACCAGTACCGCGTCGCCGCGCACGGCACGCTCAAACCGCACTACCGGCCCGAGGACGTCTACCTGGGCAACCTCCTCGGCCGGCTCGAAGCCCTGAACTCCGGGGTCACGACCATGCTCGACTGGTTCCACTGCGCCCTCCGCCCGGAGAACGCCGACGCCGCCATCGCCGGCCTGCAGGACGCACCCGGCCACTCGATCTTCTGCTACGGCGCCGACGGACCCGACGTCGCGCCGGAGATCCGCCGGGTGCGCAAGCTGCTGCCGGGTGAGGACATGGTGCTCGGCCTGCGCGGGCCGGTGATCTCCACATTGGACGAAACCGCCGCCGATGTCCTGCTGGCGCGGGAACTCGGGCTGCCGGTGAGCGTGCACGTCCACGGCACCGGTGGCTGGCGCCACGGCGACCGGCCGATCGCCGGGATGGCCGAGCGCGGGCTGCTCGACGAGCGCACCACCGTCGTGCACGGCAACGGCCTGTCCGACGACCAGCTGAAGATGCTCGCCGACGCGGGCGCTTCGGTGTCGGTCAGCCCGGACGTCGAGCTGAAGATGGGCTTCGCGCCGCCGGTGACCGGCCGGGCGCTCGCCGCCGGTATCCGGCCGACGCTCTCGGTCGACGACTGCCTGTCGGCCGGTGGTGACCTCTTCGGCGCGATGCGCACGGCGCTGGCCGTCGACCGCGGCCTCACGACGCGGACCGTCCTCGAGTGCGCCACGGTGAACGGCGCCCTGGCCTGCGAGCGCAACGCCGGCAGCCTCACCCCCGGCAAGGACGCCGACCTCGTCCTGCTCGACGCCGAGGACCTCTCGGTCTTCCCCGTCAACGACCCGGTCGGCACGATCGTCAGCGCCGGCCACCCCGGCCTGGTGGACAGCGTCTACGTCGCCGGGAAGCCGGTCAAACGGCACGGGCGCCTGCTCGGTGTCGACCTGCCGCCGTTGCGCGCGAGGCTCCTGGAGTCGCGCGCGCGGATCGCCGGCGCCTCCCGGATCGGTCAGGAAGCCGAGGTCACGCGGTAGACGTCGTAGACGCCTTCCACGCCGCGGACCACCTTGAGGACGTGGCCGAGGTGCTTCGGGTCGCCCATCTCGAACGAGAAGCGGCTGACCGCGACCCGGTCCCGGGACGTGGTCACCGACGCCGACAGGATGTTGACCTTCTCGTCGGCCAGCACCTTGGTCACGTCCGAGAGCAGGCGGTGCCGGTCGAGCGCCTCGACCTGGATGGCCACCAGGAACACCGACGACGCCGAGGGCGCCCACTCGACCTCGACCAGCCGCTCGGGCTGGGACTGCAGGTCACCGGCGTTCGTGCAGTCGGTGCGGTGCACCGACACACCGCCGCCGCGGGTGACGAACCCGAGGATCTCGTCGCCCGGCACCGGGGTGCAGCAGCGGGCCAGCTTCGCCCAGACGTCACTGGCGCCCTTGACCACCACGCCGACGTCGTTGGAGCCGCGGCGCCGCGTCACCGTGGACGGCGTCGCGCGCTCGGCGAGCTCCTCCTCGGCCGCGTCGACGCCGCCGATCAGCGCCACCAGCCGCTGGACGACGTGCTTCGCGCTCGTGTGGCCCTCGCCGACCGCCGCGTACAGCGACGAGATGTCGGCGTGGCGCAGTTCGGTGGCCACCGCGCCCATGGACTCCGCGGAGACCAGCCGCTGGATCGGCAGGCCGACCTTGCGGATCTCCTTGGTGATGGCTTCCTTGCCGCCCTCGATCGCCTCGTCGCGGCGTTCCTTGGCGAACCACTGCCGGATCTTGGCGCGGGCCTTCGGCGAGCCGGCGAACTGCAGCCAGTCGCGCGACGGGCCGGCGTTCTCCGCCTTCGACGTGAAGATCTCGACGACTTCGCCGTTTTCCAGCTTGCGTTCGAGCGCGACCAGCCTGCCGTTGACGCGGGCGCCGATGCAGCGGTGGCCGACCTCGGTGTGCACGGCGTAGGCGAAGTCGACCGGCGTCGAGTCGACCGGCAGCGTGATCACGTCACCCTTCGGGGTGAAGACGAAGATCTCGCGCGCGGCCAGCTCGTAGCGCAGCGACTCCAGGAAGTCGCCCGGGTCCGCCGCTTCCCGCTGCCAGTCGAGGAGCTGGCGCATCCACGCCATCTCGTCGACGTCCATGGCGTTGCCGGTGTGCGTGCCCTTGGTTTCCTTGTAGCGCCAGTGCGCGGCGATGCCGTACTCGGCCGTGCGGTGCATCTCGTAGGTGCGGATCTGCACCTCGAGGGGCTTGCCGTCCGGGCCGATCACCGTGGTGTGCAGCGACTGGTAGACGCCGAAGCGCGGCTGGGCGATGTAGTCCTTGAACCGGCCGGGCACCGGCTGCCAGAGCGCGTGCACGACACCCATCGCCGCGTAGCAGTCGCGGACGTCCTCGACCAGGATCCGGACGCCGACCAGGTCGTGGATGTCGTCCAGGTCGCGGCCGCGGACGATCATCTTCTGGTGGATCGAGTAGTAGTGCTTGGGCCGCCCCTCGACCTTCGCGGTGATCCGCGACGAGACCAGGTTGCTGGTCAGGTCCGTGATCACCGAGCGCAGGTAGATGTCGCGCGAGGGCGCGCGGTCGGCGACCAGGCGCACGATCTCGTCGTACTTCTTGGGCTGCAGGATGGCGAACGCGAGGTCCTCCAGCTCCCACTTCACCGTGGCCATGCCGAGCCGGTGGGCCAGCGGCGCGAGCACTTCGAGGGTCTCGCGGGCCTTGCGGGCCTGCTTCTCCGGCGGCAGGAAGCGCATGGTGCGCATGTTGTGCAGCCGGTCGGCGAGCTTGATGACCAGCACCCGGGGGTCCTTGGCCATCGCGATGACCATCTTGCGGATGGTCTCGGCCTCGGCGGACGAGCCGAGCTGCACCTTGTCGAGCTTCGTGACGCCGTCGACCAGCTCGGCGACCTTCTCGCCGAAGTCGGCCTTCAGGCTCTCGACGGCGTACCCGGTGTCCTCGACCGTGTCGTGCAGCAGGGCCGCGACCAGCGTCGTGGTGTCCATGCCCAGCTCGGCGAGGATGGTGGCGACGGCCAGCGGGTGGGTGATGTACGGGTCACCGGACTTGCGCCGCTGGTTGCGGTGCAGTTCCTCGGCGACGTCGTAGGCGCGCTGGAGCAGGCCCAGGTCGGCGTTGGGGTGCAGCTCGCGGTGGATGACGGCCAGTGGCTCGAGGACCTGCTTGACCGGGGCGGCGCGCTGCGCGGTGATCCGCCGGGCGAGCCGCGCCCGGACCCGCCGGGTCGCGGACGGGTTCGGCGCCGCACCGTTCGGCTTCGGCGGCGCGGGCTGTGCCGCCGCCTGCCCGTTCTGCTGGGCGCCCTGCTTCGCGGGCACCGCGGCGTCGAGCTCCTGGCTCACCCGCACCTCCTGCTGCTCGTGCGGCCTTCGGACCACCAGGGTAGCCGTTGCGCCTCGCAGCCCTGTCGGGTGCGCCCGTTCAGGGGGATGTGGGCCCCGCCACCAGGCGGTTCACGTCACCCACGTGATCCGGGTCGTCACCGACGTGATCGGAGCCGGAACTCGCGAGTTCCGGCTCCGATCACGCGAGTCCCGGCGGGGATCACGCGGGTGACGAGTTCAGCAGGTCTGCAGGGCGTGGACCTTGCGGTCGCCGAGGACCTGGCGGCCGCCGAGGGCGGCCAGTTCGAGGACCACGGACACGCTGTCGACCACCGCGCCCGCGTCCTCCAGGAGCTTGCCGGTGGCCGCGACCGTGCCGCCGGTGGCCAGGACGTCGTCGAGGATCGCGATGCGCTGGCCCGGCCGGACCACGCCGGCCGGCAGCTCGACCGTGGCCGTGCCGTACTCCAGGGCGTAGTCGACGCGGCCCGCCACCGCCGGCAGCTTGCCCGGCTTGCGGATCAGCACCACGCCGAGGCCGCGGGCGTACCCGACGGCCGCGGCGAGGAGGAAGCCGCGGGCCTCCACGCCGGCGAGCGCCTCGACCGAAGGATCGAGGGTGCCCGCCAGCGCGTCGGTCACCGCCTTGAACGCACCCGCGTCCGCGAAGAGCGGGCTGAGGTCGCGGAACAGGACACCGGGCTCCGGGAAGTCCGGCACCTCGGCGATCAGGCCGAGGGCGTCGTCGAGCTGCACGTCAGCGCTTCCGCTTCCCGGCCGGGCGCTGCTTCTGGATCCGGGCGGGGACGCTGGCCGCGGCTGCGTACGCCTTCTCCTTGCGCAGTTCCTTCGCGAGCGCGTCGTCGTCCGAGGCGTCGAAGTCCTCGCCCGACGCCGCCTTGCGCTCCTGGCTGACCCGGCGCTGGCGGACCCGCTCGGCCTGCTGCGCGTACTTCGGGTCGCGCATCTTGAAGTCGACCAGCAGCGGCGTGGCCAGCGCGACCGACGACAGGACGCCGACGAGGGTACCGGTGAGCTGCACCAGCGCCAGGTCCTGCAGCGTGCCCGAGCCGAGCAGCACGTACCCGACGATCAGCAGGCCGAGGATCGGCAGCAACGCGATGAACGCCGTGTTGAACGACCGCATCAGGGTCTGGTTCAGCGCGAGGTTCGCGGCCTCGGCGTACGTGCGGCGGGTGAGGCCGAGCAGGCCGCGGGTGTTCTCGCGGACCTTGTCGAACACCACCACCGTGTCGTAGAGCGAGAACCCGAGGATGGTCAGCAGGCCGATCACGGTCGCCGGGGTGACCTCGAAGCCGATCAGTGAGTAGACCCCCGCGGTGACCAGGATGTCGTGCAGCAGCGAGATCAGCGCGGCCAGTGCCATCCGCCCGTCGAAGTAGATCGCCAGGAAGATGACCACCGCGACGAGGAACACGCCGAGCGCGATCAGGGCCTTCTGCGAGATCTCGCCACCCCAGGACGCGCTCACCGCGCTGTCGCTGATGGCCTGGACGCTGGGCTGGCCGTTGGTGCCCTTCGGGCCCAGGTCCTGGAACAGGCCCTGCTTCAGCTTCGCGACGTCGGCCGCGTTCAGCGTGTCGGTGCGGATCTGGATGGTCGCGGCGTTGCCGGTGCCGACCTTCTGCGCTTCCGAGGCCGGGTGGCCGAGAGCCTTCTGGAACGACTCCTTCGCCTGCTCCTCGGTGATCACGCCGTGGATGCCGTTGGCCGGCATCTGGATCTGCGTGCCGCCCTCGAACTCGATGCCGAGGTTGAAGCCGCGGAAGATCATCGAGGCGAGGCACACCAGCACCAGCGCCGAGAAGAAGATGTACCAGCGCTTGCGCTTGCCGACGACGTCGAACGCGCCGGTGCCCACGTACAGCCGGTGGAAGACGCTTTCCTTCTTGCCGGGCTTCGCCGTCGCCTTGGCGTTGCCTTCGGCGTCCGTGCCCAGTTCTTCGACCCCCACGTCAGGCCTCCTTCACGTTCGCGCGGCCGACCGTGGTCGACTTCTTACGCTGCGAACCCACTTGCTGCACGGCGCCGAGGCCCAGGTGCCTCGGATTGGACAGGAACGTGTTCTTCGATGTGGACACCATGGCCACCAGCGGGTGCGTCACCAGGTACACGACGACCAGGTCGAGCACCGTGGACATGCCGAGGGTGAACGCGAAGCCCTGGACGTCGCCGACCGCGATGACGTACAGGATGGCCGCGGCCAGGAAGCTCACCGCGTCCGACGCCAGGATGGTGCGCCGGGCGCGGACCCAGCCGCGCGGCACCGCGGACCGGAACGTCCGGCCCTCCCGGATCTCGTCCTTGAGCCGTTCGAAGTAGATGACGAACGAGTCCGCCGTGATGCCGATCGCGATGATCAGGCCGGCGATGCCCGCGAGGTCCAGCGTGTAGCCGATCCAGCGGCCGAGCAGCACCAGCACCGCGAACACCAGCGCGCCGGACAGGGCCAGCGACAGGATGGTGAGCACGCCGAGCAGCCGGTAGTAGAACAGGCAGTAGATGAACACGACCAGCAGCCCGATGCCGCCGGCGATCAGGCCGGCCTCCAGCGAGGCCAGGCCGAGGGTCGCCGACACCGTGGTCGCGTCCGACGAGGCGAACGACAGCGGCAGCGAACCGTACTTCAGGATGTCCGAGAGGTCCTTCGCCTCGGTCTGCGTGAACTTGCCGGTGATCTGGGTGTTGCCGTCGAGGATGGCCACCTGGATGTTCGGCGCGGAGACGACCTGCGTGTCGAGCACGAACGCGGCCTGCTGGCCGGTGTTCTTCGAGGTGAAGTCGGCCCAGATCTTGGTGCCCTCGCTCTTGAAGCTGAGGTTCACCACCCACTGGCCGCGCTGCTGGTCGTAGCCCGAGGTCGAGTCGGCGATCTCGGTGCCCGGCAGGAACTCCGGCTCCAGCAGGTACTTGTAGGTGTTGTGGTCACCGCAGGCCACCAGCGGCAGCTTCGGGTCGTCGTTGCCTTCGAGGGCGTCCTTGGCGTTCGGCGCGCAGGTCAGCGCGGCCATCGCCTTCGAGACGAGCTCCTGGTTCGGCTGGCCGTCGGCGCCGATCAGCTGGGGGTTCTGCCGGAGGGCCTTGGCGGCCTGGATCTCCTTCGCCGTTTCCGCGTCGACCGAGCCGTCGGCGGGTGCGGGCGCCGGAGCCGACGACGTGGGCGGCGGGGTGCTGCTGCTCGGCGCGGCCGGCGTGGTGTTCTGCTGCGGCGCGGCCGCGGCACCGCCACCGCCCCCGGCCGTCGGCGGCGCACTGGCCGAGGTCGTCGGCGGCTTGGTGGCCGTCGCGCCCGAAGGCGGCGTGCTCGGCGCGCCCGAGGTCGGGGTGCCGGTGGCCGGCGGCGGGGTGTTCGTCTGCGGCGGCACCACCGGCTGGGTGGCGCTCGAGACGACCTTCCGGAAGCCCAGCTTCGCGGTCTTGCCCAGGTTCTTCGCCTGGTCGCCCTGCTCGCCGGGGACGGTGATGACGACGTTGTTGCCGTCGAGGAGGACCTCGGTGCCGCTGACGCCGATCCCGTTGACGCGCCGCTCGATGATCTGACGCGCCTGGTTCAGGGACTCCCGGGTCGGCTGGCCGCCGTCGGGGGTGCGGGCGGTGAGCGTGACCCGGGTGCCGCCCTGCAGGTCGATGCCCAGTTTCGGGGTCGGCTTGTGGTTGCCGGTGAGGAACACCAGCGCGTACAGGACGATCACGATCAGGGCGAACAGGGCGAGATAGCGTCCCGGGCGGAGATGCCCGGCTGAAGCTGCCACGGTGCTTCGGTCTCCTCGGACGGGGTGGACCCCAACGTTGCGGTGCCCGCCCGGAGGGTTACCGGGAGGGACTGTGTGCGATTCACTCCCGGGCACGGGTATGACGGCGGACACGCACGCAGCACCGAGACACTACTCGGTGCTGCGTGAGCCCGGCGTGCGAGGCCACACCGACTTTCGTCGGGATTCCCGCCCGGCCCAGGAGTGCCGCGAAAGTTACTTCTTGCCGTGCTCCAGCGGCGGCGCCACCTGCCCGGTGGTCTGCGGCTCTTCGGTCTTGACGGCGGTGGCGGACTCGATGACGGCCGGCTCTTCGGCGGGGGTCTCGACGACCTCGTCGGCGGCGTCTTCCTCGGTCTCGACGACCGGCTCGACCTTCTCGCGGACCGCGAGCCGCAGCCAGGTGGTGACGACGCCGGGGGCGATCTCGATGTCGATCGTGGTGTCACCGGAGGCGTCGGCGACGGTGCCGTAAAGACCGGACGTGGTCATCACGCGGTCACCGGGGGCGATGCTGTTCTGCAGCTCCTGTTGCGCCGCCTGCTGCTTCTTCTGCTTGCGCGTGCTCATCACCAGCGGCACGGCGAGGACGAGCACGAGCAGCAGGGGCAGCAATAGCTGTTGCATGATTCTCCGTTCGACGGACACCGGGCCCAGCCGAAATGTCCGGTTTTTGGGTATGTGCTCCGGTCAAGTGTGCCAGGTACCAGCGCGGACGCCAGCACCCACCCGCCGGTACGGGCCGCTCACGGCTGTTCGAACAGCGACGGCCCGCCCTGGTCGGGACGCCCCGGGAGGTCCGCGGGCGGCACCATGCCGAGGTGTTCCCACGCGGTCGCGGTCGCGACGCGGCCACGCGGGGTGCGGGCGAGCATACCGGCGCGCACCAGGTAGGGCTCGCACACCTCTTCCACGGTGGTCGCCTCCTCCCCCACGGCCACCGCCAGCGTCGAGATGCCCACCGGCCCGCCGCCGAACGACCTGGTCAGCGCGGTGAGCACGGCCCGGTCGAGCCGGTCGAGGCCGAGCTCGTCGACGTCGTAGACGGCCAGCGCGGCCCGGGCGACCTCGCGGGTCACCTTGCCGTCGGCGCGGACCTCGGCGTAGTCGCGGACGCGCCGCAGCAGCCGGTTCGCGATCCGGGGCGTGCCCCGGGAGCGGCGGGCGATCTCGGCGCACCCGTCACGGTCGATCGGGATGTCGAGGATGGTCGCGGCCCGGCGGACGACCAGCTCCAGCTCGACGTCGGTGTAGAACTCCATCTGGCCGGTGAAGCCGAACCGGTCGCGCAGCGGACCGGTCAGCGAGCCGGACCGGGTGGTCGCCCCGACCAGCGTGAACGGCGCGATCTCCAGCGGGATGCTGGTGGCGCCGGGCCCCTTGCCGACGACGACGTCGACCCGGAAGTCCTCCATCGCCAGGTAGAGCATCTCCTCGGCGGGCCGGGCGATCCGGTGGATCTCGTCGATGAACAGGACGTCGCCGGGCGCGAGGTTGGACAGCATCGCGGCGAGGTCGCCGGCGCGTTCCAGCGCGGGCCCGGAGGTGATCCGGATGGCCGCGCCCAGCTCGGCGGCAACGATCATCGCCATCGACGTCTTGCCCAGCCCCGGCGGCCCGGACAGCAGGACGTGGTCGGGCGGCACGCCACGGCGGCGCGCGCTCTCCAGCACCAGTTCCAGCTGCTCGCGCACGCGCGGCTGGCCGACGAACTCGTCGAGCTTGCGGGGCCGCAGGGTGCCCTCGACGTTCTCCTCGCCGGTCTGGGCCCACGCCGAGAGGGCCTCTTCCTCGTCCACCGCTTCATACTCCACTGCGCGGGCCTACCGCTTCCGGCCGAGGGTGGCCAGTGCGGCGCGCAGCACGCTGGCGGTCGTGTGGCCGTCACCGTCGGCGAGGACCTTGTCCACGGCCTGCTCGGCCTGCTTGGCCGGGAACCCGAGGCCGGCGAGCGCCTCGACGACCTCGGCCCGCAGTGCGCCGGGAGCGGTGACGGCGGGGGCGTCACCGGCGCCGCCGAGGGCGGTGACCTTGTCGCGCAGTTCGAGGGTGAGCCGCTCGGCGCCCTTGCGGCCGATGCCGGGCACCGAGGTCAGCACGGTGATGTTGCCTTCGACCAGCGCGGCACGCAGCTTGTCCGGGTCCAGCACGGCGAGGGTGGCCAGCGCCAGCCGCGGCCCGATGCCGGACACCGTCTGCAGCAGCCCGAACAGCTCGCGGGCGTCGGCGTCGGCGAAGCCGAACAGTGTCAGGGAGTCCTCGCGCACGACCAGCGCGGTGTGCAGGCGGGCCTCTTCGCCGCGGCGGAGGGTCGCCAGCGTCGCCGGGGTGGCCTGCACGGCGAAGCCGACCCCGCCGACCTCGACCACGACGTGGTCGAGACCGACCGACAGGACTTCTCCGCGTACCGACGAGATCATCGTGCTGCTCCAGGGTTCTTCGCTTGCTTCGCCGCGGCGGCGAGCCGGGCTTTGTGCGTGCGGGCCATCTCGGCCGCGCGGGCTTCGGCCTCGGCGAGCCGGGCCCGCATCGGCTCCCGCCAGAGGTGGCAGATGGCCAGGGCGAGTGCGTCCGCGGCGTCGGCGGGGTGGGGGGCGACCTCGAGGTTGAGCAGGCGCATCACCATGGCCGTGACCTGGGCCTTGTCGGCCCGGCCGGACCCGCTGACGGCCGCCTTGACCTCGCTCGGGTGTGGAACACGACCGGCAGGCCGCGGCGCGCGGCGGCGAGGGCGACCACGCCACCGGCCTGGGCGGTGCCCATCGCGGTGCGGACGTTGTGCTGGGCGAAGACCCGCTCGACCGCCACCGCGGCCGGCTTGTACCTGTCCATCCAGCGTTCGACCTCGTCGGAGATGCCGAGCAGGCGATGGGCCAGGTCGGCGTCCGGCGGCGTCCGCACGACGTCGACGGCGACGCAGCGGACGGCCCGGCCCTTGCCGCCGTCGACCACGCCCAGGCCGCACCTGGTCAGACCGGGGTCGACCCCGAGCACCCGCACCCGCATTCCTCCCGCCGCGAACATCAGTTCGAGCTTGCAGGCTACTGGGGCGCGTCTGCGGCAGGATGGAGGACATGCCGCAGCCGTCGGATTTCGTCACCCACCTGGGTCTCCAGCCGCTCCCGGTCGAAGGCGGACAGTGGGCGCAGAGCTGGCGCTCGGCCGACGGGTCGGCGATCTACTACCTGCTCGTCGCACCCGAACGCTCCGCGCCGCACCGGCTCGACCGGGTCGAGGTCTACGCCCACCACGCGGGCGCGCCGGCGGCGATGCTGCTGCTGCACCCGGACGGCTCGGTCGAGCGGCCGGTGCTGGGGACCGACGTCGCCGCCGGGGAACGCCCGCAGGTGGTGGTGCCCGCCGGGACGTGGCAGGCGACCGCCACGCTCGGCGCGTGGAGCCTGCTGGGCACGGTCGTCGTGCCGCCCTACACCGACGACTGCGTCGAGTTCGCGCCCGCCGCGGAACTGGCGCAGCGGTACCCGGAAGCGGCCGCCGACCTGCGGAAGTTCTAGGGGTCAGCGCTAGGGGCCGTCGACGCCGGGGGTCCAGCTTTCCGGGTCGCCGCTCCCGGTCAGCACCGGCTGCCACCGCGCGAAGCCCTCGGGGGCGTCCGGGTGCCAGGGGAACTTGCCCTCCGGCGTCGCGACGATCAGCTGCAGCGCCGGGAAGTCGCCGTCCGGGTAGATGAGGAACGCGCTGCCGAAGTACTCGGGGTAGTGGCCCTTGTCGACGCGCTCGAGGACCACCGGGACGCCGTCGAAGAAGTCGTCGTAGCGCCGGCCGACCTCGAAGATCTCGCCGTTGGCGGCGCGGTCGACGTAGGCGTCGAGCAGCACCTGCCCCATCTGGCCGGGCAGCCCGACCACGACGGCCTCCGGCACGTTGTGCAGTGCCCACGCGCAAGCGGTGAAGGAATAGCCGGCGCCTTCGTCGTCCGAGGCGACGTTGATGACGGCGTTGCCGCGTTCCTTGGCCTGCCCCTCGATCCATTCGATCAGGCGCACTTCGTCCGCGGACAGCTCGGCGGTGATGTCGGCGGCAGCGGCGGGGGTCGTCGAAGTCACGGCGCACATTCTGCCTGACGAACCGGCGAGAACACAGGGCCCGGGCCGGAAAGTTTCCGGCCCGGGCCCCAAAGCGTTGCGACGCAAGGAAAAACTCAGCCGACTTCGGCGAGCACCTCGTCCGAGACATGGAATGCTACGCAGTGCGTAGACGTTCTGGACGTCGTCACCCGACTTCGGCGAGCACCTCGTCCGAGACGTCGAAGTTGGCGTACACGTTCTGGACGTCGTCGCAGTCTTCGAGGGCGTCGATCAGCTTGAAGACCTTCTTCGCGCCGTCCGCGTCGAGCGGGACGCTCACCGAAGGCAGGAACGTCAGGTCGGCCGACTCGTATTCGAAGCCGGCGTCCTGCAGCGCCTTGCGGACCGGGACCAGGTCGGTCGCCTCGGAGACGATCTCGAAGCTCTCGCCGAGGTCGTTGACCTCTTCGGCACCGGCGTCGAGGACCGCCATGAGGACGTCGTCCTCGGCCGCGTCACCCTTGGGCATCAGCACGACGCCCTTGCGGTTGAACAGGTAGGCCACCGAACCCGGGTCGGCGAGCGAGCCGCCGTTGCGGGTCAGCGCGGTCCGGACCTCCGACGCGGCGCGGTTGCGGTTGTCGGTGAGGCATTCGATCAGGACGGCGACGCCGTTCGGGCCGTAGCCTTCGTAGGTGATGGTCTGCCAGTCGGCGCCACCGGCCTCTTCACCGGCGCCGCGCTTGCGGGCGCGCTCGATGTTGTCCTGCGGGACCGAGTTCTTCTTGGCCTTCTGGATGGCGTCGTAGAGCGTGGGGTTGCCGTCCGGGTCGCCACCACCGGTGCCCGTGCGGGCGGCCACCTCGATGTTCTTGATCAACCGCGCGAAGAGCTTGCCGCGCTTCGCGTCGAGGTTGGCCTTCTTGTGCTTCGTGGTGGCCCACTTGGAGTGGCCGCTCATCTCTCCTCCATCTGTTCCGTACCCCGGCCGGGCACCGCGTCTCAGGCAGCCTTTCGCACGAGGTCGACGAACAGCCGGTGCACCCGCACGTCGGGCGTGAGTTCCGGGTGGAACGCGGTCGCCAGCACCGCCCCTTGCCGGACCGCGACGATCCTAGCGGTGTCGTCGTCCACGCCCGGCACACCGCTGACGGTGGCCAGCACCTCGACGTCGTCACCGGCCTTCTCGACCCAGGGAGCGCGAATGAAGACGGCACGGACTTCGCCGTCCACGCCGGCGAAGTCCAGGTCGGCCTCGAAGGAGTCGACCTGCCTGCCGAAGGCGTTGCGCCGCACGACGACGTCGAGCCCGCCGAGCTGCTGCTGGTCGGGCCGCCCGTCGAGGGTCTGCCGGGCCAGCAGGATCATCCCGGCGCACGAGCCGAAGGCGGGCATGCCCTCGGCGATCCGCGCCCGCAGGGGCTCCAGCAGTTCGAAGCTCTCCAGCAGCCGCGACATCGTGGTCGACTCGCCGCCGGGCAGCACCAGGCCGTCCACTTCGGACAGCTCGGCGGCCCGCCGGACGGGCACGGCCCGCGCACCCGCTTCGGCCAGCATGGCGACGTGCTCCCGCACGGCACCCTGCATGGCGAGCACACCGATGACCGGTTCCGACGACACTCCTGCCACCCGACCTCCCGAAAGACCTTCCCACCAGCCTAGACGCACCGGCCGGACGCCTTACCGGCAGGTCAGCCCCGGTCCCGCGGCCCACCCTCCCCGTGCCCGGCGGGGCATCACGCGTGACTGGGCGGGCATCACGTGTGTCCGGCGGGGCATCGGGGTGATGCCTCTCCGATCACGCGTGATGCCCCTCGGATCACGCGTGGAGCCCGGCTGGTCACGGGTGATGCCTCTTTCGGCACGTCGACGTCCGGGTCAGGGGACGCCGGCCAGCCTCAGCAGGGCGGCCGTGGCCGCGGCGGCGACCACCACCAGCGCGAACGGGGCCTTCCGCCAGGCCAGCACCCCGGCCACCAGCACCCCGGCCGGCCGGGCGATGCCCGCGAAGCCGTGGCCCTCGGTCAGCGCGCTGACCGCGACCAGCGCCGCCAGCAGGACCACCGCCGCCAGTGCCATCAGCCGCTCGACCCGGGGTGTCAGCTTCACCCGGCTGCGCAACGCCGGCCCCGCGAAGCGGAAGGCGAACGTGCCCACGGCCAGCACCGCGGTGGCGACCAGCAGTTCCGTCCCGTCCATCAGCGCGCCTCCTCCAGCTCCGGTTCCTTGGCGGCGACGCCGGCGAGCACCCCGGCCAGTGCGAGCAGCACCGGCAGCCCGGCAGGCAGGAACGGTGTCGCGGCCAGGGCGACCAGCACCCCGATCAGCACCGGCAGCCGGGCCGCCTTGTCCCGCAGCGAGGGCAGGACCAGGGCCAGCAGCACCGCCGGGAACGCCGCGTCGAGGCCGAACGCGTCCGTGTCGCTGATCGCCGTTCCCGCGTACGCGCCGGCGACCACGCCGATGTTCCAGCTGGCGAACAGGCCGATCCCGCAGGCCCAGTAGGCCGCGCGACGGCGGTGCACCTCGCGCTCGGCCAGCGCGAACGCGACCGATTCGTCGATCATCAGGTGACTGCCGGCCAGCCGCGCGGCCCACCGCTTGCCCAGCACGTCGCCGAGCGCGAAGCCGAACGGCAGGTGCCGCGCGTTGGCCAGCAGCCCGGCCAGCACCGCGGCGAACGGGTTGCCGCCCGCGGCCACGATCCCGACGAACATGAACTGCGACGCACCGGCGAAGACCAACAGCGACATCAGCATCGGCAGCCACAGCGGGAAGCCGGAACTCACCGCGATGGCGCCGTAGGACACGCCCACGAGACAATCGGCGAGACAGACCAGGCCGATGTCACGGGCGAGGGCCCGATCGAGTGTTCGCCATATCGAACGCATGTGTTCTATGGTGAACGGTAGGCCACGTGTTCGTCAAGGCGAACAGACAGACCGATGGAGCGAACGCCATGTCGCAGGAAACCACCGGGGCGCCGCTGGACATCATCGCGGCGTCGCTGCGCCGCGAGCGGACCCGAGCGGGGCTGTCCCTGACCGAGGTCGCGCGCCGCGCCGGCCTGGCCAAGTCGACGCTCTCGCAGCTGGAGTCCGGCACCGGCAACCCCAGCGTCGAGACGCTGTGGGCGCTCGGCGTCGCTCTGGACGTGCCGTTCTCCCGGCTGGTCGAACCCGAACGGCCCAAGGTCCGCGTGGTCCGGGCGGGCAAGGGGCCGACGGTGTTCGCCGAACACGCCGACTACGCCTGCACGCTCCTGTCGGCCTGCCCCACCGGCGCGCGCCGCGACATCTATGTCGTCCGCGGAGAGCCGGGCACGCCCCGGCGCTCCGACCCGCACATGACCGGGGTGGTCGAGCACATCGTGCTGTGCGCGGGCCGGGCCCGCATCGGCGTCATGGACGACCCGGAGGAACTGCTGCCCGGGGACTACATCTGCTACCCCGGCGACGTCCCGCACATCTTCGAAGCCCTGGAGCCGGGCACCTACGGCGTCGAGATCTCCGAATACGTCTGAGCCTTCGACGCGCGCCAGCGCCCGGGCGGCGTCCCGTGGTGGCGCTTGAACGCGGCGGCGAACGAGAACTCCGACGAGTACCCCAGTGAGTGCGCGATCGCGGCCAGCCCGGCGTCGCCGTCGCGCAGCTGCTCGCGCGCCAGCGCCATGCGCCAGTCGGCGACGTAGGTCAGCGGGGCCACGCCGAGCAGCCCGGTGAACCGCCGGGCGAACGTCGCGCGGGAAAGCGCTGCCTCGTCGGCGAGGTCGGCGACCGTCCACGCGCGCGCCGGGGCCTCGTGCACCGCACGCAGGGCCGCCCCCACCGCCGGGTCGTCCATCGCGCGGAACCACGCCGGCGCGGTCTGCACGTCGGCGGCGAGCTGTTCGCGCAGCACCTGGACCAGGACGACGTCGAGCAGGCTGTCCAGCAGCGCCTGCTGCCCCGGCGCGTCGCGCAGGATCTCGGAGGCGAACACGTCGAGGACCGCGCGCAGGCTCGACCCGGCTCGCGGGCGCACCACGGTCAGGTCCGGCAGCCCGGCGAGCAGCCCCGCGCACAGCTCGCCCTCGAAGGTGTACGCGCCGCAGAAGAACGTGGTCGGGTCGCCCGCGGCCGCGCCGAACCGCATCCGGCGCGTGCCCGCGCCCGGTTCGGCCGGGTGGTAGAGGAACGGCTCGACACCGGCGCCCGGCGTGTGGGCCATGAACTGCCGGACCGGACCGCGGACCAGGACGACGTCGCCGGGCAGCACGTGGCGGGCGCGGGCGGGGTCTTCGGTCCACGCGAAGGCCTCGCCGCCGAGGATGCCGTGGATCGCAAGCTTGGCGCCGGTCGGGAACTCGATGCCCCAGTCACCGCGCGCCGTGGAGTGCGAAAAGGCGGCACCGCGGGCTCGTGAGCGCTGCAGCAGATCTGTGAGGACGTCCACGCGATGAGACGATCGCATATTTCTTCGCGTGAATCCAGCATGGATCATGCCGCGCACTTCCGGTTCCCTGGTCTTCAGGAACAAGGAATCCGGAAGGAGGGGCGAGATGCCCCAGGCAGTGCGGTTCGACCACTACGGCGACATCGACGTCCTGGAGGTGCGGGACGTGCCGCGGCCGGCACCGGCCGCGGACGAGGTGCTGGTGCGCGTGCGCGCCGCCGGGATCAACCCGGGCGAGAACTCGATCCGGATCGGCGCGCTCCACGAGCGCTGGCCCGCGACGTTCCCGTCCGGCGAGGGCAGCGACCTGGCCGGCGTGGTCGAAGAAGTCGGCTCCGAGGTCCGCACCTGGTCCGCCGGCGACGAGGTGATCGGCTGGGTGGACACCCGCGGCAGCCACGCGGAACTGGTCGTCGTCCCGGCCGCCCAGCTCGTGCCGCGGCCCCCGTCGGTGCCGTGGGAGGTCGGCGGCTCGCTGTTCGTCGCGGGGGCCACCGCGCACGCGAACGTGCAGGCCGTCGGGGCCGGACCGGGCGACACGGTGGTCGTCGCGGGCGCCGCGGGCGGGGTCGGTTCGCTGACCGTGCAGCTGCTGCGCCACGCCGGGGCGACGGTCATCGGCCTGGCGGGCGAGGGCAACCACGCCTGGCTGCGCGAGCACGGCGTGCTCCCGGTGGTCTACGGCGACGGCGTGCCGGACCGGATCCGCGCGGCGGCGCCGAGCGGGGTCGACGCGTTCGTCGACAACTTCGGCGACGGCTACGTCGACCTGGCGCTGGAACTCGGCGTGGCGAAGGACCGGATCAACACGATCATCGACTTCGCCGGCGCGGCCCGCACCGGCGTCAAGGCCGAAGGGATGGCCGGGTCCTCGACCGTCGAGGTGCTGGGCGAGCTCGTCAAGCTGGTGGCGGCGGGCGAACTCGAGGTCCCGATCGCCGCGACCTACCCGCTCGCCGAGGTCCGCGAGGCCTACCGCGACCTGATGCGCCGCCACTCACGCGGCAAGATCGTGCTCATCCCCTGAGGCCGGGCGGGCCCGTGGACGGCTCGTCCACGGGCCCCCGGCGGAAGGATCACCAGCCGCGCTCGGCGAGGCGGTGCGGTTCCGGCAGTTCCTCGACGTTGATGCCGACCATCGCCTCGCCCAGGCCGCGCGAGACCTTGGCCAGCACGTCCGGGTCGTCGTAGAAGGTCGTCGCCTTGACGATCGCCTCGGCGCGCTGGGCCGGGTTGCCGGACTTGAAGATGCCCGAGCCGACGAACACGCCCTCCGCGCCGAGCTGCATCATCATCGCCGCGTCGGCCGGGGTGGCGATGCCGCCCGCGGTGAACAGCACGACCGGGAGCTTGCCGGCCTCGGCGACCTCCTTCACCAGCTCGTACGGCGCCTGCAGCTCCTTGGCCGCGACGAACAGCTCGTCCTCGGGCAGGTTCTGCAGGCGGCGGATCTCCTGGCGGATCTTGCGCATGTGCGTGGTGGCGTTGGAGACGTCGCCGGTGCCGGCCTCGCCCTTGGAGCGGATCATCGCCGCGCCCTCGGTGATCCGGCGCAGGGCCTCGCCGAGGTTGGTCGCGCCGCAGACGAAGGGGACGGTGAACGCCCACTTGTCGATGTGGTTGGCGTAGTCGGCCGGGGTGAGGACCTCGGACTCGTCGACGTAGTCCACGCCGAGGGACTGCAGGACCTGCGCCTCGACGAAGTGGCCGATGCGGGCCTTGGCCATCACCGGGATCGAGACGGCTTCGATGATGCCGTCGATCAGGTCGGGGTCGCTCATCCGGGCGACGCCGCCCTGGGCGCGGATGTCGGCGGGCACGCGTTCGAGGGCCATCACCGCGACCGCGCCGGCGTCTTCGGCGATCTTGGCCTGCTCGGCGGTGACCACGTCCATGATCACGCCGCCCTTGAGCATCTCGGCCATGCCCCGCTTCACCTTGGCGGTGCCGGTGACGGACTGGACGGTGCCACTGGGGGTGGTCTGCTGCTCGGACACGACGGGGCCTTTCCACAAGGAGAACGGGGGTGACGAGTCCGAGGGTAGGTCGGCGGTGGACCCTTCAGGCAGGCCAGTGCGCGGCTATCTCAGCAGTCCACTTCGCCGGTGCCCGCGACCAGGGCTTCCGCCGGCGCCGTGCGCGCGTAGAGCACGTGACGTCCGGCACGATGCCGGCTGACCAGGCCCGCGGCGTTGAGTATGCCGAGGTGCTGGGACACCGCCCCGGCGCTCAGGCCGGTCCGCCGGGCCAGTTCCGCGGTGGACGCCGGGGCGGCCAGTTCGGCCAGCAGCAGCGCCCGCCCGCGGCCCACCACGGCGGCCAGTGCGCCCGGCGCGGTGGCCGTGCCGGTCTCCCACAGCGTGGCGATCCCGCGCGGCGGGTAGCGCAGCACCGGCTGCCAGCGCGTGTCGGTCTTGGAGAACACCCGCGGCCAGACGAACGCCGAGGGCACCAGCACGAGGCCGCGCCCGTCGAGCGGGACGGCGGCGTGCAGGTGCCGGTGCGCCACCGTGAGCGTGCCGCCCTGCCAGCGGACCAGCGGGGTCAGGTCGTTGAACAGCTCGGCGGCCCCACCCTGGGCCAGCAGCCGCGACAGGTACAGCACGTCGGCTTCGAGCAGCGCGCGGATGCGCGGCCAGTCGGGGGCCAGCACGAGGTGCCAGTACTGCTCCATCAGCGTCGCGAGCCGCTCGAGGCCCGCCTCGGGCTCGCGGTGGAAGCGGGTCAGCGCGGGCGTGCGCGGCCCGGCCATCGCGTCCAGCTCGCGCCGGACCAGGCGGGCGGGCACGTCCCGCAGGTCGGCGAGCTCGTCGGCCAGCTCGGGCAGCGGCGTCGACGGCGTGCCGGCCAGGAACCCGGGCAGGTGGCGCAGCGGGACGAGCTCGCGCAGCAGCCCGATGTCGAGACCGGCCCCGGCCAGCGCGGCGGTGGCGCGCTTGATCCACGGCAGGTGCAGCGCGTGCTGCCCCGGGGAGTTCAGGACGCGGACGCTCGCGACGATCTCCCAGGCCGGGGAGAACGCGAACCGGGTGTGCGCCAGGTCCTCTGTGGAGAATGCCAGGTCGAGCACGCGCTGCCTCTCTGCCCGGAGTCGGGGGCAGTCTAAGTCTCTCCGATGTGGACAGTCGAGCGGGGCGCCGCGAGGCCTTGCGGGAACGTGAAAATCCCTTCGGGGTCGTACTTCCGGGCGATGGCGCGCAGCCGCGGGAGGTTCACCCCGTAGTACGCCTGCGCCCAGTCCGGCATGTCCGGGTCGAGGTAGTTGACGTACCCGGTGGTGCCGAACTCCGGCCCCAGCCCGTCCCGCACGGCGGCCAGCGCACGCCGGGCCCCCGCTTCGCCGCCGTCGGCGGGTGCCGCGTCGTGCAGGAACTGGAAGCTGGCCAGTGCGCTCCGGTGCGGGAAGGCGGTTTCCCGGGCGCCGACGCGCGCGATGGCACCACCGGCGGAGTCGATGAGCGTGGTGACGCCCGGCTCGCGGGTCACCACTTCGGTCACCGCCGCCGGGTCGGCGGCCGCCCGCGTCAGCATGCGCGAAGTGCCGGTGTAGGCCTCGCGCAGGGCCGGCCGGGAGTCCCGGACGTCGAAGGAGCGCACCGCGCTCAGGTGGTCGAGCACCCGGGTCCGCCGGGCGGACGGCCGGGCGCCGGTCCGGCGGACGAGCTCGTCCAGCAGGCCGTTCAGCCGGGTTTCGGGACCGAGGAACGTCCCGGCGAGCGCGGTGCGGCCGGGCGCGAACTCGATGCCGGACCACAGCTCGTCCGGCATCCCGGGCAGCCAGTCCTGCCAGGCACCGAACAACGCGGCCCGCGCGGCGGCCGGGAACTCCAGCGTGTAGGTGGCGAGGTCGGCGGCGGGGACGGTGCGGAAGGTGAACCCGGTGACGATCCCGAAGTTCCCGCCGCCCCCGCCGCGCAGCGCCCAGAACAGGTCCGGTTCCGCCGTCGCCGAAACCGTGCGCACCCGGCTGTCGGCGGTGACGACCCGTGCCGCCTCGAGGTGGTCGCACGTCAGCCCGTACATCCGGTCGACAACGCCGATCCCGCCGCCGAGGGTGAGCCCGGCGATGCCGACGGCCCCGCACAGACCGGCGGGCAGCACCCGGCCGGCGGCGGCGAGCGTCGCCGCGACCGGGCCGAGGCGGGTCCCGGCGCCGAGCACCACCCGCCCGTCCGGCCGCACCTTGATGCCGGAAAACCGGCCCAGGTCCACGACGATTCCGCCGTCCACTGTGGAGTAGCCGGGGTAGCTGTGCCCGCCGGCGCGGGCGGCGACCGGGAGACCGTGCCGGGCCGCGAAACCGACGGCGGCCTGGACGTCCTCGACGCGCGCCGCGCCGACGACGGCGGCGGGCCTGCGGTCGTCGAACATCGTGAAGAACGCCCGCCGGGCGGTCGCGTAGCCCGGTTCACCCGGGCGGAACAGCGGGCCGGCCAGCCGCCCGCGCAGGCGCTCCCAGTCGGCCGCCGAGGGGAACGCCGCGCCGGAAGCCGCTCTGTCCATGCCGCTCCCCCTCTGCCGGCGCCTCCGGGGCATTCGGCTGGTCCCGGAGACCCTGCCTTGCCGTGACCAGGGTAGCGGGTGTGTGATCGAGGACACATCCCGTACACCAGCCGTTCGCCGAGGAGTCGTCATGGCAGACAAACAAGCCAAGAACGCCGACACCGGGGCCGCCGTCGCTGTGGACGACCCCGCCAAGGTCCGCAACGTCGTGCTCGTCGGCCCGGCCGGGTCCGGGAAGACCACCCTCGCCGAAGCCCTGCTCGCCGCCTCCGGCACGGTGCCGCGGGCGGGCTCGGTGGTCGACGGCACGACGGTGTGCGACCACGACCCGGCGGCGGTGCGCCAGCAGCGCTCGGTCGGCCTGTCGGTCGCGCCGGTGCTACACCAGGGCCACAAGATCAACCTGATCGACACGCCCGGGTACGCGGACTTCGTCGGGGAGCTGCGGGCCGGGCTGCGGGCGGCCGACGCGGCCCTGTTCGTCGTCTCCGCCGCCGAGGGCGTCGACGCGGCGACGGTGGCGGTGTGGGAGGAGTGCGCCGCGGTGGGGATGCCGCGCGCGGTCGTCGTCTCCCGGCTCGACCACCACCGGGCCGACGCGATGGCCGAGATCGCCGCCTGCCAGGCCGCCTTCGGCGCCGGCGTGCTGCCGCTGTACCTGCCGGCGGCCGACGGCCTGGTCGGGCTGATCACCCAGCGGTACTTCGACTACTCCCGCGGGCACCCGCCGACGATCGGCGAGCCCGCGGCGGCCGACCTGGAACGGCTGGCCGAGGCCCGCAACGAGCTGATCGAAGGGATCATCGCCGAGAGCGAAGACGAGACACTGATGGACCGGTACCTCGCCGGCGAGGAGATCGCGGAGGCCACCCTCATCGCCGACCTGGAGACCGCGGTCGCGCGCGGGTCCTTCCACCCGGTCATCCCGGTCTGCTCGACCAGCGGGCTCGGCCTGGCCGAGGTGCTCGACGGCATCGTCCGCGCGTTCCCCTCGCCGCTGGAGCACCGGCCACCCGACGTCACCACGCCGGACGGCGGCGAGCACGCCGCCATCACCGCCGACCCCGCGGGCCCCCTCGCCGCGGAGGTCGTCCGGACGGCCGTGGACTCCTACGTCGGCCGGGTGTCACTCGTCCGGGTGTTCTCCGGGACGCTGCGCCCCGAGCGGCCGGTGCACGTGTCCGGGCACGGGCTCGCCGAGCGCGGCCACGAGGACCACGACGCCGACGAGCGCGTCGCGCACCTGTACTCGCCGCTCGGTTCCTCTTTGCGGGAGGTGCCCTTCTGCGTCGCGGGCGACCTGTGCGCGCTGACGAAGGTCGGCTCGGCGGAGACCGGCGACACCGTCTCCTCCCCCGACGACCCGCTGCTGATGGAGCCGTGGGCGATGCCGGAGCCGCTGCTGCCGGTGGCCGTCGTCGCGAAGACCCGCAGTGACGAGGACACGTTGGCGCGCAACCTGTCCCGGCTCGTCGCCGGCGACCCGACGCTGCGGCTGGACCGCAACGCCGAGACCGGCCAGCTGGTGCTGTGGTGCATGGGCGAAGCCCACGCCGACGTCGTGCTCTCGCGGCTGCGCGCGGGCGGCGCGGACGTCGACACCGAACCGGTGCGGATCAGCCTGCGCTCGACGTTCAGCAAGCCGGCCAAGGGCCACGGGCGGCACGTCAAGCAGTCCGGCGGGCACGGCCAGTTCGCCGTCTGCGACATCGAGGTCGAGCCGCTGCCGCGGGGCGGCGGGTTCGAGTTCGTGGACAAGGTCGTCGGCGGCGCGGTGCCGCACCAGTTCATCCCGAGCGTGGAGAAGGGGGTGCGGGCCCAGCTGGCGCGCGGGCTCGCCGACGGGCACCCGGTGGTCGACGTCAGGGTGACACTGGTCGACGGCAAGGCGCACAGCGTGGACTCCTCGGACGCGGCGTTCCAGACGGCGGGCGCGCTGGCCCTGCGGGAGGCCGCGGCGAACGGGCACATCACGATGCTGGAACCCCTGGAGGAGGTGGCGATCCGGCTGCCGGACGAGCACCTGGGCACGGTACTGGGCGACCTGTCGTCCCGCCGCGGCCGCGTCCTGGGCACCGAGGCGGGCGAGGGCGGCCGGACGGTGATCCGCGCCGAGGTCCCGGCCACGGAGCTGGTCCGCTACCTGATCGACCTGCGCTCGATGACCTCGGGCACGGCGACGTTCACCCGCCGCCACGCGAGGTTCGAGCCGATGCCGGAAGGAATGGCGGTCCACTAGCCGGATCTCGCGTGATCGAGCCCGTGACTCGCGTGATTGAAGCCGTTCCGCCCCGGATCACGCGAGTCACGGCTTCAATCACGCGGGTCACGGCTCCGATCACGCGAGTTACGTGAAGTCGAAGCCGCCGGGGCGGTTGTTGCGGTCGGCCACCAGGCCCGCGAGGGTGGCCAGGGCGATCTCCGGCGGCGTGCGGGAGCCGATGTTCAAGCCCACCGGGCGGTGGACGCGGGCGATGTCGGCCTCGGACACACCCAGCCCCTGCAGGGCGGCGACGTGCGGGCCCGGGTGACGCGGGTTGCCGAGCACCCCGACCCACCGCGGGTTCCCCTCGAGCGCGGCCTTGAGCACCGCGCCCAGCTCCGGCCGGTGGTGGTCGGTGACGACCACGTCGGCCGACGCGTCGAGCCGCGGCAGGGCGGTGTCCGCCTCGAAGCCCTCGGGGACGTCGGTGACGCGCGCGGGATCGGGCTCGAACAGCGCCACGTGGTAACCGAGCTCGCGAGCGAACTTCAGCAAGAACCGGGAAACCGGCGAGGCGAACACCGCCACCAGGGTCCGCACCCCCGGGTCGGCCGGAGCCGTGCCGTGGGCGACGTCGCAAGTCTCACTCATGCCGCCAGTGTGTCAGCCGCCGACCTGCTCGCCCACCGTCACGCGGAACTGCCACACGTCCGTCCGGCCCTTCACCAGCACCAGGTACCCATCGCCCACCCGCAGCACGACCCGCTTCTGCGGTGACGACGGCCGCGGCGGCCGGTGCTGCTTGGCCAGCAGGTACGCCTCGTCGAACGCGGTGTCGCGATCCGGGTACCCCGCCGCGTCGGCGACGCCCCAGCCGCGGCCGTCGCCCGCGCCGCCCTGCTCTTCGATGACCACCCACCACGTCGCACCCATGCCGCTTCCGACGCGGCCCGGACGCGGTCGGTTTCACACCTCTTCGAGCACGCTCAGCCGGAAGTGGAACGTCTTCGTCCGGCCTTCGACGATCACCACGTACCCGCCCGGGCCCCGCAGGACCTTCCGGGACTTCGGCGCCCACGGGAAGGCCGGTTCGTACTCGCGCGCCAGCCGGAGCGCCTCGGCCTCGGCGGTCTCCTGGTCGGCGTAGGAAAACGTCTCCGACAGCGACCAGTTCCGCTCCGAGGTGCGCTGCTCCTCGACCACCACCCACCAGGTCATTCCGGCTCCGTCACGGTCTCGCCGAGCGTCACGCGGAAGTGGAACGTCTGCGTCCGGCCGGTCGCGATCACCAGGTACCCGTCGCCGACCCGCAGCACCTTCCGCTCCTTCACCCCCGACGGGTGCACCGGCTCGTGCGAGAAGGCCAGCCGCCGGGCCAGCTCGTCGGCGTGCTCGCGATCGCCGCCCGCCGGCTTCGTCTTCGTGACGTTCCAGGCGCGCGCGTCCCCGCCGCCGCGCTGCTCCTCGACGACCACCCACCACATGTCAGACCTCCGGCTCCGCGAACTCGAAGTACTCCGGCAACGGCGCGGTCCCCGCCAGGCGGAAGTACCGCACCTTCCGCCGCCGCCGCAGGCGCAAGGTGTCGCGGACGGCGTCGTTGTGGACGCGGCGGGCGATCACCACGCGGTGTTCCGCGTCGGTCAGCTCCTCGGCCAGCTCGGCCGGCAGCACCGTCCGGTCGACGCGCCCCAAGACCAGCGTCAGCTCGTTCTCCGCGGCTTCGCGTTCGGCCCGCGGCGCCGCTTCCGCCCGTTCGGCCGACGTCCGCAGCCCGGTGTCGCCCAGCACCGCCGCGACCGCGCGGGCCACCACCGCCCGCCGGGCCAGCGCCGCGTCGAGCGCGGCCCAGCCGGCGTCCGTGCGGACGTGCAGCCGGTCGAGCCGGTTCGCCGTCGCGACCAGGAACAGCCCGCCCAGCACCACGACCAGGGCGAGCAGCGGGAGCAGCCAGCCGAGCACGCTCACCGGGCGAGCTCCCCCTCCGGCGCCGCGACCCGCCGGGGGTCGGCGGCGACGGCCGTCTCGTAGACGCGCAGCACCTGCGTGGCCACCACCGACCAGTCGTACATCGTGACGCGCTCCCCCGCCGCCGCGGCCAGCGACGCCCGGCGCGCCGGGTCGCCGAGCAGCTCGCGCAGCCCGTCCGCGAGCGCGGCCGGGTCGCCGGTCTCGACGAGCAGCCCGGCGCGGCCGTCGTCGAGCACCCGCCGGAACGAGTCGAGCCCGCTGGCCAGCACCGGCGTCCCGGCCGCCATCGCCTCGGTGAGGATCATCCCGAAGCTCTCGCCGCCGGTGTTCGGCGCGCAGTAGACGTCGACGCTGCGCAGCGCCTGGGCCTTGACGTGGTCGTCGACCTGCCCCAGCAGCTCCAGGTGCGGGGCCAGCTCGGGCCCGGCGTCCCGGCGCAGCTGCTCGGCGTCCCCGCGGCCGACCACGACCAGCCGCAGGTCCTCGAACTCCGGCAGGATCAGCCGCAGCGCCGCCAGCAGGACGCCCATGCCCTTGCGCGGCTCGCCGAACCGGCCGACGAACCCGACCGTGCCCCCGGCCCGCGGGTAGCCCGGGAGCGGTACGGCCGAGGAGAAGAATTCGACGTCGACGCCGTTGGGGATCTCCACGGCGTCGCCGCCGGCGTGCTCGACCTGGACACGGCGGGCCAGCGCGGACACCGCGATCCGGGCCGTGATCTTCTCCAGCAGCGGCCGCAGCACCGGCTGGAACGCCGACAGCGTGCGCGACCGCGTGGTCGCGGTGTGGAACGTCGCCACGATCGGGCCGTCCGCGATGAGCAGCGCCAGCAGGGACAGGCTCGGCGCGGCGGGCTCGTGCAGGTGCAGGACGTCGAAGTCGCCTTCGCGGATCCAGCGGCGTACGCGCGCGTAGGACACCGGGCCGAACTGCAGCCGCGCGACCGAGCCGTTGTACGGGATGCCGAGCGCCTTCCCGGCCGGGTGCACGAACTCCGGCAGCTCCGCGTCCTCGTCCGCGGGCGCCAGCACGGACACCTCGTGCCCGCGCGCGAGCAGCGCCTTCGTCAGGTCGATGACGTGCCCCTGGACCCCGCCCGGCACGTCGAAGGAGTAGGGGCACACGATCCCGATTCGCATCGGCCGCGTGGCCACCGCTCAGCTCGCTTCTTCGAGGCTTGCCTGCTCGGCGGCCTCGAGGTCGGCGGGCCAGAACTTCTGCACCATGTGCCAGTCGGCCGGGTGCGCGGCGATGTCGCCGGCGAAGATGTCCGCCAGTGCCTGGGTCGCGGCCGGGACCTCGGCCCGCGCGGTGACCCGGATCCGCGGGTGCAGCCGGATCTGCCAGCCGTCCTCGGTGAACCAGCAGCCGGCCGGGATCAGCGCGGCCCCGGTCGTCGCCGCCAGCCGGGCCGGGCCGCCGGGGAAGCGGGCCTTCTCGCCGAAGAACTTCACCGGGATGCCGCTGGTGGTCAGGTCGCGGTCGCCGACCAGGCAGACGGCCTTGTTCTCGCGCAGGCGCTTCAGCAGCACGCGCATCGCCGAGCTGTCACCGGTGAGGGGGACGATCTCGAAGCCGAGCGACTCCCGGTACTCGACGAACCGGCGGTAGAGCGACTCGGGCTTGAGCCGTTCCGCCACGGTGGTGAAGCCGCCGAGGTAGTCGGCCAGCCAGACGCCGGCGACGTCCCAGTTCCCGCTGTGCGGCAGCGCCATCACCGCGCCGTTGCCCTCGGCCAGCGCCGCGTCGAGGTTCTCCACGCCGGTGATCGACGCCGCGACCTTGGCGCTGACCTCCTTGTGGTCCATCGACGGCAGCCGGAACGTCTCGTGCCAGTACCGGGCGTACGAACGCATCGCGCGCCGCGTCAGCTCGTCCATCTCGACCGGATCGGCCTGCGGCACGACGCGGGCGAGGTTCGCGCGCAGCTGCCGCACGCCCCCGCCGTCCCGGCGGACGGCCAGGTCCGCCCCGAGCGAGAAGACGGCGCCCCCGAACCCGGCGGGCAGCCACCCGGCGAGCTTCCACCCGGCCGCGTAGCCGAAGGCGCTCAACCGCTCGCTCAGCCTGCTCATGCCGGCTGCTCCCCGGCGGCCGCGCGGGCCGCTTTCGCCACCGCGGCGAAGCGCTGGAGCAGCGTGACGACCGATCCGGCGGCGAGCAGCCAGAGCGTCACGTCCACGGTGTACGGAATGCCGAAGCCGTGCAGGCCGGTGCCGACCAGCGCGATGATCAGCCGTTCGGCGCGCTCGACGAGCCCGCCGTCGACCGGCAGGCCGGAAGCGTCGGCCCGGGCCTTGACGTAGGAGATGACCTGGGCGAGGACCAGGCACAGCAGGGCCGCGGCGGCGGCCGGGCGGTTGTCGTCGACGACGAAGCACCACCACGCGATGGCGGCGAAGAGGGCCCCGTCGACCAGGCGGTCGCAGGTCGCGTCGAGCACCGCACCGAACGGGGTGCCGTAGCCGCGGGCCCGGGCCATGGCGCCGTCGAGGACGTCGAGCATGGCGAAGCCCCACACCGTGAAGGTGCCCCACAGCAGGTGATCGGCCGGGAAGAAGACCAGCGCGCAGACGACCGCGCCGGCGGTGCCGAACACGGTCATCACGTTCGGGGTCAGCCCGGCGCGGACCAGCGCCTGGCCGATCGGATCGGTGACGCGGGAAACGGAGGCACGCGCGAAGATATTGAGCATCGGTTCGTCGAGGCACCTGGCTACGAGGGGCGGGTGGGCGAATGCAGCCTATCCACCCGCCTCGGTGAACCCGACGCGCCGCCCCGGGTCAGCCCGATTTCGTGAGCTGGCCCTCGTGCTCCCGCGCCTCTTCGGCGGCCACCGCGGCGGCGCACTTCGGCGACAGCTGACGGCGGATGGCGGCGCTGATCTCCCCGAGCGCCGTCACCTGCTCCGGCGTCAGCGGGTCGAACAGGCTCTCCCGGACGGCCTCGACGTGCCCCGGCGCGGCCGCTTCGAGCGCGGCGAACCCGGCGTCGGTCAGCACCGCCCAGGCGCCGCGCTTGTCGGTCGGGCAGGCCTCGCGGCGGACCCAGCCGTTCGCCTCCAGCCGCGCGACGGCGTGGGACAGGCGGCTGCGGGACGCCTGCCGGGCGTCGGCGAGCTCGCTCATCCGGAGCCGGCGGCCGGGCGCTTCGGAGAGGGCGACGAGGACTTCGTAGTAGGTGTGCGGCATGCCCGAGTCGTGCTGCAGCTGGGCTTCGAGGTGCGCGCTGAGCATGCGGGTGGCCGCGTTGAACTCACGCCAGACGCGCTGTTCGTCGTCGCTGAGCCATCGGGTTCCGGACATAACCCCATCATACTCTCGGTTGAACACTCAATCAGGAGTTTTCGCGGGTCACGGCCTCCGCGTCACCAGGCGTCGGCCAGCAGGTCCCGCGTCTCGGCCAGCAGCTGCGGGAGCACCTTCGTCTGGCCGATGACGGGCATGAAGTTCGCGTCGCCACCCCACCGCGGCACCAGGTGCTGGTGCAGGTGCGCGGCGATGCCCGCGCCCGCGATGTGGCCCTGGTTCAGGCCGATGTTGAACCCGTGGGCGCCGGACACCGCGCGGATCACCTTCATCGCGTGCTGCGTGAACTCGGCGAGCTCGCGGGTCTCCTCGACCGTCAGCTCGGTGTAGTCCGCGACGTGCCGGTACGGCACCACCATCAGGTGGCCGGGGTTGTACGGGTACAGGTTCAGCACCGCGAACACGACCTCGCCGCGGGCGACGATCAGGCCGGTCTTGTCGTCCAGCGAAGGGATCCGGCAGAACGGGCAGCCGGTGTCGCCGTCGTCGTCCGGCTTGTCCTGGCCCTTGATGTAAGCCATCCGGTGCGGGGTCCAGAGGCGCTGGAACGCGTCCTGGACCCCGACGCCCTGCTGCTCGACGAGCTCGGGACCCTCACTCACCGAACGACCGTCTCCAGCGCCTCGGCCGACGGCGAGGCGTTTTCGCGGCGGGCGACCCACTCCGCGATCGCCTCGACCGCCTTGGCCACCGGCACGCCGTTGATCTGGCCGCCGTCGCGGAAGCGGAACGACACCGCGCCCGCCTCGACGTCCTTCGCGCCGGCCAGCAGCATGAAGGGCACCTTCTGCGTGGTGTGCGTGCGGATCTTCTTCTGCATCCGGTCGTCGCTCGCGTCGACCTCGGCGCGGATCCCCTTGGCGCGCAAGGCCTTCTCGACGTCCTGCAGGTACTCGACCTGGTCGGCGGTGATCGGGATGCCGACCACCTGCACCGGCGAGAGCCACGCCGGGAACGCGCCCGCGTAGTGCTCGGTCAGCACGCCGAAGAAGCGCTCGATCGAACCGAACAGCGCGCGGTGGATCATGATCGGCCGCTGGCGCGAGCCGTCCGGCGCGGTGTACTCGAGCTCGAACCGCTTGTTCTGGTTGAAGTCCAGCTGGATGGTCGACATCTGCCAGGTGCGGCCGATGGCGTCCTTGGCCTGCACCGAGATCTTCGGGCCGTAGAAGGCGGCGCCGCCCGGGTCCGGGACCAGCTCGAGGCCGGAGTCGATCGCCGCCTGCCGCAGCGTCTCGGTGGCCTCCTCCCACTCCCAGTCCTCGCCGATGAACTTGTCGGAGTCACCGCGGGTGGACAGCTCGAGGTAGAAGTCGGAGAGGCCGTAGTCGGCGAGCAGGTCGAGGACGAACTTCAGCAGCGACTTGAGCTCCCCCGGCATCTGCTCCTTGGTGCAGTAGATGTGGGAGTCGTCCATCGTCAGCCCGCGCACGCGGGTGAGGCCGTGCACCACGCCCGACTTCTCGTAGCGGTAGACGGTGCCGAACTCGAACAGCCGCAGCGGCAGCTCGCGGTAGGACCGCCCGCGCGAGCGGTAGATCAGGTTGTGCATCGGGCAGTTCATCGCCTTGAGGTAGTAGTTCTCCTCGTCGAACTGCACCGGCGGGAACATCGTGTCCGCGTAGTACGGCAGGTGGCCGGAGGTGTGGAACAGCTCGCCCTTGCTGATGTGCGGGGTGTTCACGAACTCGTAGCCCGCCTCCTCGTGGCGGCGGCGCGAGTAGTTCTCCAGCTCGCGGCGGATGATGCCGCCCTTCGGGTGGAACACCGGCAGGCCGGAGCCGATCTCCTCGGGGAAGGAGAACAGGTCCAGCTCGGCGCCGAGCTTGCGGTGGTCGCGGCGCTCGGCCTCGGCGATGCGCTCGAGGTAGGCGTCCTGGGCCTCCGCGGACTCCCACGCCGTGCCGTAGATCCGCTGCAGCTGCGGGTTCTTTTCACTACCCCGCCAGTACGCGGCGGCGACGCGGGTGAGCTTGAACGCGGGGATGAACTTCGTCGTCGGCACGTGCGGGCCGCGGCAGAGGTCACTCCAGACACGTTCTTTGGTGCGCGGGTCGAGATTGTCGTAGATGGTGAGTTCGCCCTCGCCCACCTCCATCACCTCGGAGGTGTCCACTTCGGACTTGAGGTCGACGAGCTCGAGCTTGAACGGCTCGTCCGCGAGCTCCTTCTTGGCCTCGTCGACGGAGTCGAACACGCGCCGGGAGAACTGCTGGGCACCCTTCACGATCTGCTTCATGCGCTTCTCGAGCGCCTGCAGGTCCTCCGGGGTGAACGGCTTGTCGACGGCGAAGTCGTAGTAGAAGCCGTCCTTGACCGGCGGGCCGATGCCCAGCTTGGCGTCCGGGAACTGCTGCTGCACGGCTTGGGCGAGCACGTGCGCCGCCGAATGGCGGATGACGCTGCGGCCGTCCTCGGTGTTCGCGGCGACCGGCTCGACCTCGGCGTCGGCTTCCGGCGCCCAGGCGAGGTCGCGCAGCTTGCCGTCGGCGTCGCGGACCACGACGACCGTGTCCTCGCCCTTGGTCGGCAGACCGGCTTCGCGGACCGCCGCGCCCGCCGTAGTGCCCGCCGGTACCACCACGCGGGAGGCGGCCACGGGGGAAACGGGGGGCGACTGCGACACGATCGGCTCCTCAAGCTGGAGTGACAGAGATGACGCCGTCGATGCTAGTCGGCGGCCCTCGCGCGCCTCACGCGCGTGGCGCGAACGCCGGACGGGCCGCCTCCGGCTCCGGAGACGGCCCGTCCGAGCGGCGTCAGAGGGTTTCGACGACCTGCTCGAAGTCCAGCCGCGGCAGGCGGTCGAACCAGGGGTTCTCGCCCGGCTTGCCGACGTTCACGACGACCAGCGAGCGCCACTTCTTGTCGGCGAAGAACTCGTCGTCGACGCCCTGGGCGTCGAAGCCGGTCATCGGGCCGGCGGCCAGGCCGGCGGCGCGGACGCCGATGATGAAGTAGCCGACCTGCAGCAGCGAGTTCAGCTTGGAGAACTCGACGCGGCCCTGCTCGTCGGCGAAGTTGTCCTTCACGTGCGGGGCGTGCGGGAAGACCTGCGGGATGTTCTCGTGGAAGTCGACGTCCGCGGCCAGCACGACGGTCAGCGGGGCGGCTTCGGTCTTGTCCCGGTTGCCCGGGGCCATGTGCGGGAGCAGGCGGGCCTTCGCCTCGGCGGTCCGGAGCACCAGCGCGCGCAGCGGCTGGGTGTTCATCGACGTCGGGGCCCACTTGACGAGGTCGTAGATCGCGCGGACCTGCTCCTCGGTCACCGGCTCGGAGCTGAAACTGTTGGCCGTGCGGGCCTCGCGGAACAGCAGGTCCTGGACGTCCGCGGGGAGGGCGATGGCCTCGGTCTGCTCGGCAAAGGTGGTCATGGGGCTGGGCTTCCTTCCGTTGGGTCGGTACCCCGTGCAACCAGGTTGAGCGTTAAACTATTTCGCGTTCAACCAGTTGCGTGGATCACAGCCCGCACCGGCCTGCTCACCCGATCGATACCCCCGGGAACGGGCACGGCCGCCGGCTCCCTCGGCGGGAACCGGCGGCCGTGGCGCGCGGCGCGGCGGAGACGGGTCAGTAGGCGCCCTGCCCGCCCATCACCGCGCGGAAGGTCTTCCAGAGGATCACCAGGTCCAGCGCGAGGGACCAGTCCTCGACGTACCGCAGGTCCAGGCGGATGCTCTCGGCCCACGTGAGGTCGCTGCGCCCGCTGACCTGCCAGAGGCCGGTGAGGCCCGGCTTCACGAGCAGCCGGCGGCGCGCGTCGGGGGCGTACTGCTCGGTTTCCTCCGGCAGCGGCGGCCGCGGACCGACGAGCGACATCTTCCCGGAGAGGACGTTGAACAACTGCGGTACCTCGTCGAGCGAATACCGGCGCAGAAAACCACCCACGCGGGTGATACGCGGGTCGCGCTTCATCTTGAAAAGCGGACCGGCTCCCTCATTTTCGGCAGCCAGCTTCTTCTTGATTTCGTCGGCATTGGTGACCATGGTGCGGAACTTCAGCATGGTGAACGACGCTCCGTCACGGCCGACGCGGCGCTGCCGATAGATGACGGGGCCGCGGTCGTTGAGCTTGATCGCCACCGCGATCACCAGCAGCAGCGGGGACAGCAGGGTGAGCAACAGCGCCGAGCCGCAGCGGTCGACGATCTCCTTCACCACCCGGCGGCCGCCGGTGAACATCGGCGCGGTGACCCGCAGCAGGGGCATGCCGAGCACGCCGGTGACGTTGAGCCGGGGCCCGGCGACCTCCATCAGCACGGGCGCCACCACCATCTCCGCGCCGGTGCCCTCCATGTCCCAGGCCAGCCGCTGCAGCCGCTTCGGCGTCCAGTACTGGTCGGCGGTGATGGCCACGACCCGGTAGCCGCCGCGGCGCACGTGCCGGGACAGCTCGTCCAGCCTGCCGACCACCGGGACGCCGTCGATCTCGCCGCTGTCGCGGTCTTCGCCGTGGCCGCTGAACGTGCAGGCGGCCTCGACGCGCCAGCCGACGTGCACCTCGGAACGGGTGCGGGCGATCAGGTCGGCGACGGTTTCCGGGCTGCCCGCGGCCATCACCGGCAGCAGGCAGAGTCCCTTGGCGCGCTTGCGGTGCAGCACCTGGCGCAGCAGGTAGCGCTGCGGGAAGGCGACCAGCGCGATGGCCGGGACGACGACGAACACCCAGACCTGGACCTCGAGCGCGCCGAACAGCAGGCCGCCGAGGGCGACCAGCACCGCGGCGGTGATGAAGCCGCGGCCGAGCGTGCGGTACTCCTCCGCGCCTTCGCCGAGCACCCGCGGGCTCCACGCCCGGCTGGCGGGCAGCGAGACGAACACCGCGAGGATGGTGCCGAAGGCGTGCATGTCGTGCGGGGCAACGCGATCGATGACGAACGCGCTGATCGCGATCACCAGCAGCGTGATGAACACGTCGCTGCCGATGACCCAGGCTCTGTACCGCGCTTCCCAGGCCGCGGGCCACGCCTTGGCGGCCGGGCCGCCGTCCTCGGGGTGGTCGTCCCGCTTGGCGGGACGCGGGATGGCCTGGAGGTCGATGTGCGGCGGTGGCTGGCTCACCGTGTACGAAGGCCGCACCGACTCTTCCATCTGACCTCCCGGACTGGATCCAATTGAGCCGCAGGCACGCAGCGTCACCGGAGATGACTTCGGAGAGTCACGGCATATCGGTGGTCGCGCAGAGCCCGCGGAGGCTTCACACGGCAAGTTATCGGCGGCTCTCTCGGCAGTGTTACAAGGATTTCCAGCCACATGCTGCGTGCGATCCCCGACAGAAAATGGCCGGAAGATAACAAGATGAAGACAATGGGTTATACGGCGTATCCCTGGTGAAAATTACGTTCTGTAACGAATGGAACGTTGCCCGCACTCGGGTGGACCAAGCACCGCCGAACGGCCCAGCGCATCCTTCAGGGCTCTACTGTGGACACTGCGGCGGCGAGCGATCCACAGTGGACCGGAGCGGGGCGCCGAACGCCGGCTCAGGAGCCCGCCGGACACCGACAGTGACATTCGCCGGTTGACCGTCACGCGCGATGGTTCTGTCGCACGTCGCCGCCGGACGGCCGCGCGCCCAGGACGTGCCCAGGATCACATCGACCTCCCGAGGGGTGACGTTCGACAGAAAGCCACCGCGGCGGCCGGGTTCGAAGGCAGGTTCGGCGGGCCCCCGCGGCGGGGGCGCGAACCGCTCTCGCAAGCAGATACGGATGATCCGAACGGATCGTTCACTCCGCTTGGGCTACGCCGGGCCTGCGCGCCGGCCCCCGGCTCCGAAAGGCGACCCGACCTGGGGGTCCGGGGGCTTGCCCCCGGCGGGGGCGTGGGGGCTCGGCCCCCACAAGACACGACGAAGAGAGCCCTGCTTGCGCATTCCGCAAGCAGGGCTCTCGTCTATCTGAGTGGGCGATACTGGGATCGAACCAGTGACCTCTTCGGTGTGAACGAAGCGCTCTCCCGCTGAGCTAATCGCCCGCTCGCTGTGTTGCAAGAACTCTAGCCTACGACTTTCAGGCGCCTGCAAACGGGTGGTCCTGTCCGACCACACTCCGCTTACCGGCGAGTACGGAACGCACAACCCCGAGCTAGCCGGGGTTGTGCGAGCAGGGGGCCGCCTGACGCCACGTTCGACATCCGTGCGACGGTGCTATCCCCGGGCGACTAAACCGCGCAGTATGGAGGCGTGGGCCCCGCGGGGCGCGCCGGTCAATTGCGCGCCGCGGGTGGTCACGGGGTGGAGACGGGGGCCGAAGAGCCCGGACGGGTGATCTGCGGCGCACCCGCGACGGAATCGGCCTCCTGGTGCGTCCAAGCAGTGACGCCCTCGGCCGGGCCGGGCCGGGAAGGGAGACGAAGGGTAGGACGATGCGCAACGATCACGTGACGCTCCGCTCGACGGCGGTCTTCGACCTGCTGGCGCCGCGGACTCCCGCGGTTCCGGTCAAGGTGGAGCTGCGCTACGACACACGCGACCCGTACGCGGTCGTCGCCGCCTTCCGCACCGGCCGCGCCGGCTGGGTCGAGTGGGTGTACGCACGTGACCTCCTCGCGGACGGCCTCCTGGCCGACGCGGGTGACGGCGACGTCCGCATCCGCCCGTCGGTCGAGGACCCCGAAGCGGTCCTGATCGAGCTGAACTCGCCGTCCGGGCACGCCATGTTCGAGGCGTCCGCCCAGGAGCTGGCCGACTTCCTCGACCGGACGTACGACGTGGTCCTCCCGGGCAACGAGCACCTGTGGGTCGACGTCGACGACGCGCTCACCCACCTCATCCCCCACGATCTGGCCTGATGACGGCCTTGCAACGGCACAGTGACACCCCGGTGTCGGAGCCGTTTCCGGGGTCCGATATGGTTTTCCCACACCACGGCGACGGGGACTCGGGTTCCCGGAGCTGAGGAGTGCGGATGTAGCGCAGCTGGTAGCGCATCACCTTGCCAAGGTGAGGGTCGCGGGTTCGAATCCCGTCATCCGCTCGGTAGGCCCTCGGGCCTAGTAGCGGTGGAGTGGCCGAGAGGCGAGGCAACGGCCTGCAAAGCCGTGTACACGGGTTCGAATCCCGTCTCCACCTCGCGCGATTAGCTCAGCGGGAGAGCGCTTCCCTGACACGGAAGAGGTCACTGGTTCAATCCCAGTATCGCGCACCACGTGTTTTCGCAGGTCTGAAGCCCTGTCCCTCCCCGGAGGGGCGGGGCTTCAGTCGTCAGATGGCGATGAAATGGCGATGGCCCCTAGCGCAGGGACCGCCCGCCTGGATCGCAGGTGCGGGAACCAGGACACCAGCTTGGCCCGTTCGCCCGGATACAGCGACGCCAGCGACCGTAGCCAGCGCTCCTCCAGAGCGTCCAGGATCTGGTTCACCATCGCCGGCGTCACGTGGTCGTAGACTCGCGCGATACCCTTCATCTTCTGCCCCAGCCGCGCGCGTCGCGCGACCTCCGGGATTCCGTCTTCGGTCAGCCAGGTGCTGTGCGTGTGTCGTCCTTCGTGAAAGGTGAACGTCGGCAGGATCGGCGGACGCCGCTCCCCCGCCCCCGCATCGTCGAGCTCGACCCCGTCCCACGCCGGCCGCCAGAACCGGATCCGGAAGTTCGACCGCCGCCACGGATGCCCCTCCGGCGTACACATCACAAACGGCTCCCGATGACTGTCCATCAGCTCCTCGTAGAGCACAGCGATCCCTGGCGGCAACGCCACGAACCGAGTTCCCGCAGGAGTCTTGGTTCGCCCCTTCTTGGGCCGGGAGTTACCCCGCCTGTTCGGCGGCCGGTTCCGGCTGTCCATCTGGTGATCATCATCACTCCTTCGCCCCCCTTTGTAGACCTTCCCCGCAACCTCCTTCAGCGGCATCCGGATCTCGATGCCGCGCTTCTCGGAGTCATACTCATGGCGCTGCTGCCCGACGAGTTCACCCCATCGGGCACCGGTGTAGAAGTTCATCAGGCAGAGCACGAACCCCGACGTCCCGAGACCCTGCTCGTAGAGACGCATCGCGGCTCTCAGCGCCTGCGCGGGCGTAGCCACCAACCGGTCGGCATCGAATTCGCCTTTGGACACGCGAACGCCGTTGCACGGATTGGCCGGGATCATCCGGGCCCGCACGGCTCCGTTGAGGATGGTGGAGAACAACGCAAAGTACGACGACACCGACGACTCGGCGTAGTCCTCATGCAGCTCCGAGAGCCACCGCTCGATCTCCACGTACCCGTT
Source organism: Amycolatopsis sp. Hca4 (assembly GCF_013364075.1). Taxonomy (GTDB): domain Bacteria; phylum Actinomycetota; class Actinomycetes; order Mycobacteriales; family Pseudonocardiaceae; genus Amycolatopsis. Next base: position 10,731,246 of record NZ_CP054925.1, on the reverse strand, counting down.
GAAGATCGCGATCAACGGCCACGCCTTCCACTGGGGAAGCAGCTGGCGGTCGAGGAACGACCGGTATTTCGCGACCGTGTTCAGCTCCAGCCGCGGAGCCACCGCGCCGAGCCACTCCTCGGCAAAGTCCTCGAACTGGGTTTCGCCGTCACGCGGGTCCAGCCACAGGTTCCGCCGGATCAGCGCCTCCTGCTCCAACCCCCAATCCTGAGCCGCCTTCTCGGTGGGAAATCCTGACTTGCTCCCCCACGTCCCATCGGGACGCTTGTACCGGGCACGCCACTCCCCCGTGCCGGGGCTTTCCTGGCCGTAGGCCATCCTTCGCTCCTCTTCTTCTCTGTTACTCCGCCCGCCTCACGCGGCGCGGAAGTCCTGGGCAACGTCCGCAACGGACACCCGCCGCCGCGCCGGCTTCACCGGCACCGTGCTGAGCCGCACGATCTCGGCGACATCGGCGCGGGTGAACCGGTAGTGCTTCCCGAAGCGGTGATGCGGCAGCACGCCGGCTGCGGCCTGGTCCTTCAACGTCCTCGGCGACAGCTGGAGCAGTTCCCCGACCTGTTCCGCGGTCAGCAGCGCATCCGGGTCCGCCGGCGGCTCCGGCGCCGTCGCGCGGACCGCCGCCGCAAGCTCCCGGATCGCAGCAGCGACAGCGCCACCATCGGCGCAACCATGGTCACGTTCGATATCCATCACATGCTCCAATTTCTCATCAAGTAATCGAGTCAAATCAGGGAAGTGTTCGCCATGGCACATAGCCATCTATGCCGACGAACCCGAAAGCAGTCAATAGGCACTCCAGCGAAACTCAAAATGCCTCGTCAGCACACAGGCCCGTCGACGCAGCGCGGGGTTGCGGACGCTACTATTCGACCGATCGATCAACAGAAGCGACTTCCAAACGAAAGGGTCCAGCGATGGCGAAAAAAGTCACTATCGAGATATCCGACGACACAGACGGCAGCCGAGCCGACCAGACCGTCCCCTTCGGACTCGACGGCGTGTCGTACGAGATCGACCTCTCCAACGCGAACGCCAACGCGTTGCGCTCAGTTTTGACTCCGTTCGTCTCTGCCGCCAGGCGCACCGGAGGCCGCCGCCTCAAAGTTGCCGTCGGCCAAACCACCGACCGCACCGAGAACACCCCTCAGACGACGGATGGATACACGGCCGCCCACGATATTCGCTCGTGGGCCCGCGATCACGGATACGAGGTGAGCAGCCGAGGGCGGATACCGACATCAGTCCTCGATGCGTACCACTCTTCTCCTGACGCGGATACCTCTCGACGGCCCGCAACCGGTCAAACTCGAAGCGAAAAACGAAACGTGCCGAATAAGCTCGGTCGACAGAGGAAGGGCCGCTGACCGTCCACACTGAGTCGCCGAGCACCAACTCCACCCCTACGAGCAGCACGAAAAGAAAAGACATCAGAAACCTCCAGCCAGACCGGTCGAAAGTATCAGGTAGGACGGATACATCTCTAACTCCGCCAGGTCGCCCGCCAGGAGACAAGCTGCCGCAGAGTTTGGCTGGAATCGCACTGGACGCGTCATCCCCACGCCTCGCATCACCACGCCAACGAGCCACGGAGTGCGCCCGTGCCGGGCCACGCGTCATCGCTTGACTCTGACCGAACGACGCCGCGGTCAGACATACGGTGACGATCGAACAGCCCACAGCGAACAATCGCGTTGTAGTTGGCTCGATCGCACCCCTGCCACCGGACGATCACTCGATCGAGCGAACTCTTCCCATCTTCCGTAACAAGCTGTAGGCGACGCGCGACCCTTTCGGCAATTGATCAACTATGGACACTCCGGGGGCCCTCGAGCTACTGGAGATGGCCGACCATAGGGGGCAACAGTGCGCTTGACCTCGATCGAGGTGCGAGGTTTCCGGTCCTTGAAGGACCTTCTCTTACCGATACGCGAGCACCTGACGGTGGTGATCGGCGAGAACAACGGCGGCAAGTCGAACCTGTTGGACGCGGTGCGGCTGCTGACCGACCCACTCGACGGACGTCGTGACCGATACTGGGACGTCGATGACGTCGCGCGCATGCCTGGCACCAGTCAGGTCGAGCTCAGCGCAACCTTCGCACTGACCTCGCCAGACCAGCTCGGCATCTACGGCCAGGGAGCGCTGGACGACATGACGTCGGTGCGATATCAAGTCACCTACGCACCCCCGATCGGGACAGAAACTCGCGGCAAAGTGACCTGGTTCGCCGGCGAACGCAGGTCGAGTGATCGCGATCCCGAGCCCGAAGCGCGTGGACGGTTGCGACACGTCTACCTCCCGCCACTTCGAGACGCACAACGAGAGTTGAACTCCGGCTCGGGAAACCGCCTGCGCGTGATCTTGAACTACCTGTTGAACGATCACGCCATCCCGGTGGAAGACTTCGTCGGCGCCGTCAAGAAGAACCTGGACGCCTTACGAACACGTGACGAGACCGGCGTGATCCTCGACGGTGTCGAAAAAGCCGTTCGCGCCCCGCTTTCAGACGTTTCGGCGGGCGCAAGTCCCCAGGTCGCTGACATCTCCTTCGCCGATCCCGACCTGCTGTCCATCGCGCGCTCACTGCGCATCCGCATGAACGATCAAGGCCTGGATCCTCGGGACATCCGTGGATCAGGGCTTGGCTATGCCAACCTCTTGTACATCGCGACCGTCGTCGCAGAGCTGCGCGCCGCGCGCGATCACGACTTGACAGTCTTCCTGGTGGAGGAGCCCGAAGCGCACCTGCACCCTCAGCTGCAGAGCCTGCTCGTCGAGTACCTGCGTGATGCCGCCGAGGCATCGGCAAGTGCGCCGGCCTCCAACGGCTACGCAGGGCGCATTCAGGTGGTCGTCACGACGCATTCACCACTGATCGCCGCCTCGGCGGAGATCAGTGATCTCGTGGTCCTCAAGCGCCACCCGCTTCCGATGGTCACCGAGCAGATCGCGGTCATCCCTGGGAACGTCGACCGGAGTACGGAGCCAGCGGCCGTTCGGAGCCGCTACGAGTCCAAAGCGATCGCTCTGGCCGAGATCGATCTTGACGGTGGCGAGGGGAAGGTGAAGCGATACCTCGATGCGACGCGCAGTGCCATGTTGTTCGGCCCCCGCGTCGTTCTGGTCGAAGGTGTTGCCGAGTCTCTGCTTCTGCCGGTCTTTGCACGACGGGTGCTGCCTCGTCCCGTCGCTTCCCCCCTGTTCCGGCCAGCCTCACTCTCAGCAGCCGACGCTGCGGAGGCAAGCCTTGAGCGCGCGACCTGGGCGCGTTTTGTCGGAACGACGATCGTTGCGATCGACGGTGTGGATTTCGCTCCCTACCTCCGAGTGCTGCTGACCGAAGCAGGCGGCAGCCGCATCGCCGAGCGAGTTGCGGTGATCACCGACAAGGATCCCGGGCTGACGTACGACCGGGCATCCAACCTGAAGGAACTGGCCAGGAATCTGGGAGCCGAAGACCGGCTCGGCGTGTTCGTCGCGGACCCTACACTGGAGCCCGAGCTGCTACGTGCAGCTGCCGCCAACCTTACTGTCGTGGAACGGGCCTTCAACCGGCAAAAACGTCGGGTCGGCCCCGAGATCTGGACCAAGATCAAAGCTCTCATGGACATCGAAGAGCGCGTCAAGCTGTTCCAGGAGGAGTTCGAGGATAAGAACCTTCGGAAAGGTGACTTCGCACAGGATGTAGCAGAGCTGAGCATGCAGGACACCGACTTCGTCGTGCCCGCCTATCTGAGCGCAGCCATCACCTGGATCGCGGAGCCGCAAGCGTGACCGCACTGACCGTGCTGCAAGCCGTTGCAATCCGGCAACAGCAGGACGCAGTTCGGCACCCGGCGCCGCTCTATGTTCAAGCCTGCCCGGGTGCGGGGAAGACCCGAGTCATCGTCGAGCGGCATCTGGCCGGTGAGCGGGGAGCCTGCGGTCGGGCCGTCCTGTCCTTCACCAATGTCGCCTGCAGTGAAGTGGCGCGCCGCTGCCACCAAGCGGGCGTACCCGAGCTCGCCGCCTTCCCGAACTACGTCGGTACCATCGACACGTTCCTCTGGCGTTACCTCGTTCGCCCGTTCCTCAAGCACGGCAGGCTCTGGCACCGCATCGACTCCTGGGACCGCATCGATGCCGCCGTCGAGGTGGGAACAGGTCCGAACCGGCACAAAGTCTTCCTGAATGACTTCCACTGGAGCCGCGACCTCGACGCTTCACAGTGCACCGCTAGCCTTCAACCAAAGAAGAGGGCGATCAAGAGCTACAACGCCCTGTCGAGACTAGGCATGCTTGACGCCGCAGGGACCGCGGCCGTACGCAAGAGAAAGACCCTGGTTGACGAAGGTTATGTAACAGGTCATGAAATCCGTATCCTCGCCCTACAAACATTGCGACGGAAGCACGACGCGGGCATCGGCATGTTGTCCGGCAGATTTCGCGAAGTCATCGTCGACGAGGCTCAAGACTGTTCGGCGCACGACCTCGCCATCCTCGGCCAGCTGCATGACGCTGGTATCCCCCTTGTCTTCGTGTGCGACCCGGACCAGGCGATCTACGAGTTCCGCGGGGCTCAGCCCGCTAGCATCCGCGCGTTTGGAGAGTCGCTCGGTGAGCGGGTCGACCTGCAGGGAAACTGGCGTAGCAGTCCTGCCATCTGCGGTCTGGCAGCCACCCTTCGTCCCGCAGCCGCCGCGAGACCACCTGACGTTGCCGTCGGAACACACCACGACGAACCAGCCGGCATTCTGCTCATTGGAACCGACGGCTCGCAACCGGACGAAGCGCTCGCCGTTTTCAACAAGCACGCCGACAGGATGGGAATCACCCAGCAGAACCGGGTAGCGTTGGCACACGCCGGAACGGCCTTACCTGCGGCGGCAGGTGCGTCCGCGTCGCAGCCTCCGGCCAACTACGCGGCACGAGTGGCCTGGGCGACGGCGATCGCCAGGTCCGATCACAAGAATGCGTCGCGCCAGCACGTGGCCAACGACATCCTCCAGCGAGCGCTCCTCCGCTATTGGTACGCCGAAGCCGACACCGGCGATCGTTCGGTCGAGGCAATCTGCGACAGCATCGGCATCGACGTCTGGCGCCTTCGCCAGCTAGCAGGGCAACTGGCCGTAGCTCTTCCCGACGTGGACCATTGCACATTCGCCGACTGGTGCCGGAAGGCCAACGACCACCTCAAGCTGTTGCCACCACAGCCGGGCATGACACGACTCGATCAGAGCGGTCGTTTGAGCGCCACCGGCGATCTCAAGAACAAGACTCCACGAGCTGCAAGCGGGCTCCTGTCGTCCGGCTCAGTCACCCCGGTTCGAGCGAGCGTCGTCCATCAAATGAAGGGTGAAGAAGAAGACGCCGTGCTCGTGATTGTGCCATCAGACACCCGCACCGACAGCCTGGTGAACGCGTGGACAACTGGTGAGCACCCAACGGGCATCGCGGAGAACTTGCGCGTGCTCTACGTCGCCGCCACACGAGCGCGACGTCTCCTCGCGATCGCGATGCCAGTGGATGCTCAAAACCGCATTGCGGCACTGCTCAAGCTGAAAGGCATTGCCTTCGAGCTAACGACAACCTGAAGCCGTCGTCGACGCTCGGCCGCGGACCTGCACCAAGCATGACGCACCGATTCACCGGGGGCGCCAGCCATGGCCGCCGTGGAGGCCACTCACCTCAGGCAATCGATCAAGGTCTCGACCTGTTCGGTCGGCGCGGACTTCGGCGTCCCGTGTCCAAGCCTCCTTCTTCGGCGGCTAAGGCGCGAGCGGAGGCGATGTCGAGGGCCGGGCTGAGGGACACGCCGAACCGCAGCGAGCCAGCCGCCACAGCGTCGATTTTAGTCATGATTTATGACTATCATAAGCGGGTACTACCTGGCGGACCGCGCGACCCGAGGAGTTATTAATGTCGGTCATCGAGCTGACCACGTTCACCGTGGCACCGGAGAACACCGAGGCGATGCTGGCCGCGCGCCCGGGCATGGTGGCCGCGTTCCGGGAGGACCGGCGCGGCTTCCTCGCCGCGCGCCTGGTCCGCCTCGACGAGCGGACCTGGCTGGACTTCGTCGAGTGGACCGACGACGCCGCCTGGGACGAGTCGAAGGCCAAGGGCGCCAACCTGCCCGCGATCGGGGCTTTCTTCGCCACCATCGGCGGCCTGGTCGGCGCCGAGCGCGGCGTGCGGTACGACGACGCCGAAGACGGCACCCGGCGGGTCCGGACCGTCGCCTACGGCCCCGAGCCCTCGCAGGTCGGTGAGCTGTACCTGCCCGAAGGCGACGGCCCGTTCCCCGTCGTCGCCGTCCTCCACGGCGGCTACTGGACCGCCATGTGGGACCGCCGCCAGATCACCGACGTCGTCGACGACCTCGTCGGGCGCGGCTACGCGGTGTGGAACGTCGAGTACCGCCGGATCGGCGAGCCCGGTGGTGGCTGGCCGGGCACCTTCCTCGACGTCGCCGCGGCGATCGACGCCCTCGACGGCCTGGACCCCGCCCTCGACACCACCCGCGTGGTCCTCCTCGGCCACTCCGCCGGCGGGCACCTGGCCACCTGGGCCGCCCACCGCGGCGCGCTCCCGCCCGAAGCACCCGGCGCCCACCCGAAGATCACCCCGGTCGGCCTGGTCGAGCTGGCCGGCGCGCTCGACCTGCGTGCCGCGGACGCGGCGGGCTTCGGGAAGGTGCTCGCCGACCCGGACGCCGAGCCGCCGAAGGACGCGCCCGAACCGGCCCGGCCCGAGGTGTGGCCCGCGGTGGCCGACGCCGTCGGCGGCGGGATCGTGCCGCTGCTGGCCGCCGGGCACCACGCCTGGACGTCACCGCTGGAGCTGGCCGGCCCCGGCGTCCCGGTGCTCGCCGTCCACGGCACCGCCGACGAAGCCGTGCCCGCCGAGTGGAGCCGCCGCTACGCGGAGAAGGTGACCGCCGAGGGCGGCACGGCCCGCTACCTGGAGGTCGAGGGCGGCACCCACTTCGACGTCGTCCACCCCGGCCACCCGGTCTGGGCGGAAATCACCGGCTGGATCCGCGAGACGCTCGCCCGGAGCGGCGGATGACCACCCGCGCGGAGCGGAACGCGACGAACCCCGACCTGGGCGTGCTCGCGGGCCGGTTGCTGTTCGCGGTGCAGCGCGAGCTGTTCTCGACGCTGGCCGAGCGGGGCTTCGCCGACCTGAAGCCCCGCCACGGCGCCGTGCTGGCCTACCTCGACCCGGACGGTGTCAGGGCGACTGACCTGTCGAAGCTCTCGGGCCAGCACAAGCAGAACATCGGCATTCTCCTCGACGAGCTGGAGGGCCTGGGGTACATCGAGCGGCGGCCTGACCAGAGCGACCGCCGTGCGAAGCTCGTCTGCCCCACCGAGCGCGGGCTCACCCAGATGCGGACGGCGGACGAGATCATGGCCACCATCCAGCGGCGCCACGCCGAACGCTTGGGGACGGACGAGTACCAGCGGTTCAGGCACCGGCTCATCGACATCACCGAGCACCAGCGCGCCCTCCTCGGCTCGCGCGGCGAGCACTGAGTGGCGGATCCACGGCCCACGCCGACCTCTGCCGCTGCCGGCCGCGGGCCTGCCATTAGATTGGGCCGATGGACGTGCCGCCGCTCGATCAAGCCGAAATGCGCATGTGGACCCGGCTTGCGGCGGTGTCGACGTTGCTCATCGGCGAGCTGGACGCCCGGCTGCTGCGCTCGGCCGGTCTCAGCCACTTCGAGTACGTGGCCCTTTCCCGGCTGTCGGAGGCTCCCGGCCGGACGATGTCGATGTCGAACCTGGCGGCGCGCACGAACGCCACGCCGTCGCGCATGTCGCACATGGTGACGAGGCTGGAGCGACGCGGCTACGTCGAACGGTCCCAGTCGCCCGACAGCGGCCGGGTCGTGCTGGCCACGCTGACGGACGAGGGTTGGGAGCTCGTGGCCGAAACGGCTCCGCTCCACCGGCGCGACGTGCGGGAACTGGTGATCGACGCGATCGATCCCGCCCACGTCGGTCCGCTCAGCGAGTCCCTCGGCCGGATCCTCGATCGACTGGACCCCGGTAACGCCCTCGCTCAGCGCGACTGACCGCTCGACCACGTTCCCGATTGTTCCCGGCACCTTGCCCGGACCGACATTTTAATGTTCAAGTGTTTGCTGGTACGGTCCTGAGTGAAGGTTCAACCACCTGATCAGGGGTCTTTCATGAATGTGAAACGAAGCATCACAGTCGCCGCTGCGCTCGCGCTGACCCTCACCGTATTGCCGGCTCCGGCCGGGGCCGCGACGCTCACCCACTCAGCGGACCGGCTGACGGCCAAGGAAAGGCTGAACAAGCGAGTGGCACTGGCGGCCGTGGACGAGCTGCTCAACAAACACGACCTCACTGCCGTCGACCGCTACTACCGCGAGCCCTACATCCAGCACAATCCCGACATCGCCAACGGATTTGCCGGGGTCAAAGCGGCGATCACCGGCCTGCCCAACTTGCACTACGACGTGTTCCAGACCCTCGCCGACGGAGACTTCGTGACCGTCGACGCCCGGGTCACCGGGCTGGGCGACACCACCAAGATCATCATGGACGTCTTCCGGCTCGACCGGGGCAGGATCGTCGAGCACTGGGACATCATCCAGGACGAAGTGCCCGCGTCCGAAACCGTGAGCGGCAACTCGATGATCTCCTCCCCGCCACCCGCGCAGCACCCGCGCCAGGACAACGAACGGGTCGTCATCAAGGCTCTCGACCGGCTCTACGGCCACCGGGACCTCACCGCGATCGACCGCTACTGGCGCGATCCCTACGTCGAGCACGCCCCCTTCGCGGCCAACGGAACCGCGGCCCTGCGCACCGCGGTACGCAACCTGCCCGCCGGCTTTTCCTACGAACCCGGCTTGGTCATGAGCGAAGGCAACGAAGTCGTCGTGCACGCCCGGATCACCGGGATCGCGCCCACTCCCGTCATCGCCATCCAGATCTTCCGCCTCGACCGGGGCAAGATCGTCGAACACTGGCAGAACATCCAGAAAGAAGTGCCCGCAGACCAGAGTGCCAACGGGAACCCGATGACCACCCCGCGTATCACGGCCTGACAACGGGGCTCGACGGTGAAGCGACGCACATTTGCGGAGGAATTGTCTTGCGGGTAGGAAAAGGGATCGTCGTCATCGCCGCGGCAGGCATCCTCGCCACCCAGCTCACGGGTACGGCCGCTGCCGGCAGGAGCCCGTTCGACGGGTACGGCACCCAGGAGCTGAGCTGGGGCACCTGCGGGTTCGCTCCGGTCGCCGGGGCCAAGCCGGCCGAATGCGCACTGGTGAGAGTGCCGCGCGACTGGGCTCACCCACGGGCCGGGGACGAACTGAGGATCGGCATCAGCCGGGTGAAGGCGACCGGGAAGCGCACCGGTGTCCTCCTGACGAATCCCGGTGGTCCCGGCGCCCAGGGAACACCGGTCGCCGGCCAGATCGCGGCCCTGGAGCCCGCGGTCAACGAGGTCTACGACATCATCGGGATGGATCCGCGCGGCACCGGCGTGGCCGGCTCGGCCGAGGAGGGCCTGCAGCCCTACCTCTGCCACGTACCGGCCGACCAGCTACCCCAGCGAACGGATCTGGACGCGCGCGACAGATCGCCGGCGAACATCGCCGAACACCAGCGGATCCCGCAGGCGATCGCGAACGCGTGCGAGGCGAATCCCCTGGCGCCGTACATCACCACGTGGCAGACAGCGCACGACGTGGAACTCGTCCGGCTGCTGCTCGGTGAATCCACGCTGAACTACCTCGGCTACTCCTACGGCACCTGGCTCGGCGCGAAGTACGCCTCGATGTTCCCCGGCAGCGCCGGAAAGATGGTGCTCGACTCCAGCACCGACTGGCAGGGCCGGCTGGCCGACGCCTTCTCCTTCTTTCCCGTCGCCGACCAGCGCTGGCTGGACGACCTGTTCCTGCCGTGGCTGGCCCGGCAATGGCCTCAGCTGGTCGGGCCCACGAAGGAGGCGGCGGCGAAGACGTGGGAGGAGGTGCGGGCGCACTACAAGGGGCTGGGCTTTTCCGGAGACGACTTCGACCAGGCGTTCGTCGGCGCCGGCAACCCCAGCTTCTGGTACTCCGACACGATCCTGATCCTCGCGGCGGCCAAGGAGCTGCGAGGGGGTTCGCTCACGCCGGTGTCCGCGGACCTCCGGGCCCAACTGGAGGCGTACGCACAGCGCAACCTCCACATGTCCTACCGGGACGTCACTGCCGAATTCTTCGGCTCCTTCCTGCGCAGTGACTTCACAACGCTGCCCGGTACCCGGTTCTCCGTCGCGTGCAACGACCAGCCGACCGAATCCACGCTGTGGTACCGGCGGCTCAGCGATCACCAGGGCCCGCGCTATCCGCTGGACGGGTGGGCATACGGTTTGTACGAGGTCTGCGGCCCGTGGTCGCAGCACCCTCGGGAGGCCTTGCCGGATCTTCCGACATCCGCCGCGGCGAAGGTGCTGGTGGTGCAAGGTGAATTCGACCCGCAGACCGGCTACGAACAAGGCGCAGGTGCTGTCCGGAAGGCGCCGGGCGCGAGCCTGGTGTCCGTGGACGACTCGCCTTTCCACGGCCAGTACGCGCTGACCGGAGACTCGTGTGTCGAGAACGCCGTCAACGGATACCTGCTGAACGGCATCCGGCCGGGCTCCGAGGTCTGTCCCGGGCAGCCACTTCCGGGTGAAGATCAGGTGTACGCGACGCCTGGTCCCGTGCCGGGGCACAGCTCGGCAGAGACACAGCTCACGCACCGCCCTCTGCGCGAGCTGGCCGCCCAGCTCCAGGAAACGATCAGCCGGGTGAACTCGGTGCGCTGACCAGCGTGGCCGGGCCCGGGAACGTCGGACCCGGCCACACTGCCGCACTCGGCGAAGGCGAGCGAGCCGACCGGCGCCGCTCCGGTCCACTCGCCCGCCGTCCGACACTTAGTTAGTAACCTTTTTTAACTAAGCACCGTTATACCACCGCAGCGGCAGCGGTTTGTCAACACGATCTGCGAGCGCCGAAGTCCCGCGTCACTGCCAGTAGGACTCGACCTGGGAGATCGGGCGCGCCGCGGCGTCGTCCGGGTTCTCGTGGAACTCCGTCTTCGCCCTCCGCTGCCGCAGCAGGTCCCAGCACTGGTCGAGTTGCTGCTCCACCACGGAGAGGCGGTCCTTGTCGCCACCACCCAGTCCGACACCCACCGAACGCGACCGGAGCTCGTGCTCCTCCGCGATCAGCTCGTCGATCCGGCCCAGGATTTCGCCGTTCGCCATCGTTTTCTCCTGCCGCAAGGGGATTTGCCGGCACCGACGCTACCCGGCCGGACAGGCCGCGCAAGGGCGGCCGCCGTGCGACCGTCGGTGCTCCAGTCATCTGACGGGCATTAGGCCGGCACAGCCGGGCCGGGCCATCCGAGGGGGATGGCCCGGCCCGGTACTCGTGCTCGACCGCAGGCGTCAGTCGGTCGGCGGCCAGACCGGGATCGGCGCCCGGCCGGACGGGAAGCGGACGTTCTTCGCGCGCACGAACTCGTGCAAGGTTTCCACGGCGTTCTCGCGGCCGAACCCGCTGCCCTTCACTCCCCCGAACGGCGATCCCAGGAAGGAACGGCGAAGGTAGTTGTTGACGAAGATCATGCCGGCCTGGAGATCGCGGGCGAGTTTCGAGGCGCGGAAGTGATCACGGGTGATCAGCGCGGCGGTCAAGCCGTACGCGGTGCCGTTGGCGATGCCCACGGCCTCTTCGTCGGTGTCGTAGACCATGATCGACGCGACCGGGCCGAAGATCTCCTCCTGCGCCACCGTGTGATCGGGCCGCACGTCCGTCAGCACCGTGGGCGCGACCCAGAAGCCGCGGCTGAGCCGCTCCTCGACCGGAACCTGCCCCTGGTAAGCGATCTTCGCCCCTTCGGAGACGGCCGTCTCGATGTAGCCGAGGACTTTCTGCTGCTGGCGAGCATCGACCATGGCCCCGATGTCGGTCTGCGGGTCGAGGCCGTCTCCCACCCGCAGTGCGGCGGTGGCCGCCACGAACCGGCCGACGAACTCGTCGTGCAGGGACCGGTGGACGAGGATCCGGGACGTCGACGTGCAGGCCTCGCCCTGGTTGTAGAACATCCCTTCGACGGCCACATCGACGGCGGTCCCGAGATCGGCGTCGTCGAGGACGATCAGCGCGTTCTTGCCGCCCAGCTCCATGGTGGCGTAGGTGAGGTTCTCCGCGGCCGTGCGCAGCACCGCCTGACCGGTCCTGGTGGCCCCGGTGAAGGTAATGCGTTCGACGCCGGGGTGCCCGGCGAGCGCCGGCCCGGCGGCCAGGCCGGACACGGCGTTCACGACGCCCGGGGGCAGGATCTGGTTAACGATCTCCACCAGCCGCAGCACGGCCAGCGGTGCCTGCTCGCCCGGCTTGATCACGATCGTGTTGCCCGCGGCCAACGCCGGAGCGGCCTTCTTGGTGAAGTGCAGGGGCGGCCAGTTGAACGGCAGGATCGCCGCTACGACGCCGTAGGGCTCGTAGTGCACCCGCGCTTCGATCGGCCCTTGGTCGAGCACGTCGCCGTGCAGCGTGTCGGCGAGGCCGCCGTAGTAGTCGAACCCGGCCGAGCTGAACGACACGTCGAACCGCAACGCGTCGCGCCGCGGTTTGCCGACCTCCCGCGCCTCCAGCTCGCCCAGTTCCTCGGCGTGCTCGCGGATCAGGGCGGCCACCTTGCGCAGCAGACCGCCGCGTTCACGCGGGGTCAGCCTGCCCCATTCTCCTTCGTAGGCGCGGCGGGCGTCGCGAACGGCCTGGTCGACCACCTCGGCGTCGGCTTCCACGACGTCGGCGAGGTGGTTCCCGGTGGCGGGTTCGAGAACGGCGAAGGCCGGCGCGGCATCGGGGGTGACCCATTTGCCGCCGACGAACGAGCCCCAGCGGGTGCGGGGCAACGGCCCGCGGCCGTCGGCCGTCAGGACGGGATCCAGCACGTCGGACATCACGAGGTCCCTTCGAGCGATGTAAACGATTGCGACAGCACTACGCTGCAGTCGCCATTGACCCCAGGTTACCCGGCCAATACGATAATGCAATCGTTTGCGGTTTTCGGTTCGACGGGAGGCAGTCGGATGAAGACGTTGCTCAGCGGAGGTCACGTGGTCGCCTCCGGTCAACCGGATCTCCTGGCCGGGGGCGACCTGGTGATCGAGGGAACGACGATCGCGCAGCTCGGCCCGGCGGGCACGCTGAGCCGCGACGACGTGGATCGGGTGATCGACACCCGCGGTTCGATCGTGCTGCCGGGGCTGGTCAACACCCACCAGCACGACTGGTACGTCTACGGAAAGGGCCTCGGCGGCGACGTGCTCCTGGAGCAGTGGATCGCCGAGTGCCTGGTTCCGCTGAAGGAGCGGCTGACCGTCGACGACCTGCGGGTGGCCAGTGAGCTGGCCGGCCTCGACATGCTCCGCGGCGGGACCACCAGCTCCGTCAACCACCAGGTCAACGAAACCACCATCGCCGAGGAGGAAGCCATCCTCGGCCCGGTGGCCGACACCGGGATCCGCCAGTTCTTCGCCAAGGTCATCCGCCCGCACGACACCGGAACCGGGTATGCGGGCGCCCTCGAATCCTTCGAGAAGTGGGACGGGACGGCCGAAGGCCGCATCCGCGTCGGATTCGTGCTCGAAGCCACCGCGCACTGGGTCGCGCTCGGCACCAGTTCCGAGGAGATGATCACCGGTGGCCACGCCCTCGCCGCCGAAAAGGACACCTTCGTCACCTCTCACATCGCGGGCGGCACGATGTCCCGCGAACAGGGTTACCTCCGGTGGGTGCTCGAGACCGGCCGCACCGACGTGCAGTTCCTGCATCGGCTCGGCGTCCTCGACGACCGCTGGATCCTCGCTCATACCATCAACCCGCTGCGCAACGACCTCGACCTCATCGCCGCCTCCGGCAGCACCGTCGCGCACACGCCCAGCTCCGAAGCCGCCCGCGGCGGCGGCATCACGCCCGTGAAGCGGATGCTCGACAACGGCGTCCGCGTCGCCCTCGGCACCGACGGCCCCATGGTCGACCTCACCAACGACATGCTCGAGCAGATCAAGTGGACCCGGCTCCTGCAGAACCAGCTCCACCAGCACCCCAGCACGATCGACCTGGGCAAGCTCGTCACCATGGCGACCGAAGACGGCGCCCGCGCCGTCCGCGCGGACGGCCACCTCGGCCGGCTCGCCCCCGGCTATGCCGCCGACATCGCCGTCTTCGACCTCACGACGCTCCACGCCGGCCCGAGCCACCACCCCCTCGCCACGTTCGTGCACGCCACCCGGGGAGCCGACGCCAAGCACGTCTTCGTCAACGGCGAGCACCTCCTCGACGACGGCCGGTTCACCCGCGTCGACCACCTGCACGTCACCGAGCTCCTGCAGCGCGCCGGCGACCACGCCAAGGCCCTCGGCCGCCGCGCCGGGCTCCTGCCGCCGGACTGAAGCACCCGGAAAGCCCGGCCCACCATCGGAAAGGATGGTGGGCCGGGCTTTCCGTCTGTTCAGACCAGCAAGCTCATCGGGTTCTCCAGCGCGCGCACGACCGCGTCGAGCAACCGCGCCCCCAACGCCCCGTCCACCGCACGGTGGTCCACGGACAGGGTCAGCGTGAGGCTGGTGCCGACCTCGATTGCGCCGTCCACGACGAACGGTGCCGGTTTCGCCGCGCCCACCGCCAGGATCGCGGATTGGGGCGGGTTGACGATGGCCGCGAACTCGTCGACGCCGTACATGCCGAGGTTGGTCACCGTCGCTACCCCGCCCTCAAGTTCGTGCTGCCGCAACCGGCCCTCGTCCGCGCGGGCGGCGAAGTCACGCACGCGGGCGGCCATCTCGCCGGGCGCTGTGCCGGGGACGTCACGCAGGACCGGTGTGGCGAGCCCGCGAGCGGAGGCGATCGCGACGCCGAGATCGACCTGGGCGTACTGGCGCAGGTTCTGTTCGGTCCAGGTCACGTTGGCTTCCGGTACGGCCCGGTAGCCGGCCGCCAGCGCACGGACCACGAGGTCGTTGACCGAAATCTTCACCGGCGAGACCGCGTTGAGCTCGCGGCGCAGGCCGAGCAGCGGATCGACGCGAGCGGTGCGGCGCAAGTAGTAATGCGGCACCGTCTGTTTCGCCGCGGTGAGCCGGGTCGCAATCGCCGTTCGGAGGCGCGAGTGCGGGAGCTCGGTGAACGCCTCGGACGCGGGCGCTGCCACGACAGCAGGGACGTCGGGTGATTCGCGCGTCTCCGTGATGACCCGCTCGACGTCACGGCGCACGATCCTGCCGTTCGGCCCGGTGCCGGTCACCACGTCCGGGCTGATCCCCGCCTCCTTCAGCATCTTCCGCGCGAACGGGCTGCTGAAGACCCTTGTCGGCTCGCTGGTTCTCACCGGTCCGGTGAGGCCGGACGCGGCGAGGAAGCCGTCGACGTCGTCGCGTTCGGACGAGGCGCCCAGAACGGCGATCGGGGCACCCACCTCGACCGTCGTCCCCGGCTCCGCCAGCGTCCGCAACAGCTGCGCCCCCGCTTCGGCCTCGACTTCGACCGCAGCTTTGTCCGTCTCCAGCAGGGCGATCGCCTCGCCCGCGGCGAACTCGACGCCGGGCGTGACCAGCCACTGCGCCAGCACGGCCTGGGTCTCCCCCGCGGCCACTTCGGGCACTCGCAACAGCGCGACCATGGTTCACAGCTCCTTCGCGATGCGACGCAGGGCGGTCACGACCTCGTCGGTGCGCGCGATGGCCGCGCGTTCCAGGACTTTGCTGATGCTGGGCGATGCTTCGCCGCCGGTGACGCGCTCGATCGGCGCGTCGAGCCAGTCGAAGAGGCGGCGCTGGACCTCGTCGGCGAGCCGCCCGCCGTAGGAGGTGCCCCACGCGCCTTGCTCGACGATCAGCACCCGGTTCGTCTTGCGGACACTGCGTTCGATGGTGTCCCAGTCGAGGCTGGCGAAGTCGAGCCACCGGAGGTCGACGAGGTCGGCGCGCACCTCCGGTACCTGTTCGAGCGCTTCGGCGGTGTGCCGGACCATGGACAGGTAGGTCAGGATGGTCAGGTCGTCGCCTTCGGCACGCACCGCGGCCCGTCCTACCGGGAGGCGGTAGTCGAGGTCTTCCGCGGGCGCGGTGCCGGTGGTCGTGTAGAGGTCGACGTGCTCCAGGATCACCACTGGGTCTTCGCACGCCAGCGCGGTGTTCAGCAGGCCGACGTAGTCGAACGGCGTCGACGGCGCGACCACCCGCAAGCCTGGTGCCGTGGTCAGGATCCCGGCCGGGTCCATGGAGTGCTGCGAGCCGTAGCCGGTTCCGGCGGCGAGCTTGGTGCGCAGGACGAAGGGGACACTGCCGTGACCGCCGAACATGTGCCGCGCCTTGGCGACCTGGTTGAACAGCTGGTCCGCGGCGACCCACATGAAGTCCGCGTACATGAATTCGACGACCGGCCGGACACGGCCGTCGATCGCCATTCCCCCGGCCAGGCCGGTGAAGGCGTTCTCACTGATCGGCGTGCCCAAAACCCGGTCGGGGAACCGTTCCTGCGGCGCGCGGGTCGCGCCGTTGGTGCCCCCGCGCAGCCGGTGCACGTCCTCCCCCAGCACGACCACGCGCTCGTCGGTCTCCATCCGCCGGGCGAGGACGTCGCTGACGACGTCGACGAACCGGCGCTGGACGACGCCGCCTTCGATGTCGGCCTCCTCGGCGTATCGGCTGCCGTCCAATTCGGACAGGTCACCCCGCACGCCGAAGTCCACGAACGCCGTCGACGGCCACGCGGCCGCGCGAATCCGCCGTTGCCCCGGCTTGCCGCCGGGAGCGGGCTCGAGGAATTCCTCACCCAGTTCGTGCAGCAACGCGGTCACCTCGTCCCGCGCGGCGTCGATGTCCGCGGCGGTGGCCAGTTCGCGCCGCTCGACGTGCCGGCGCAGCAGGTCGAGCGGGTCGCGCTGCCGCCACGCCAGCTCTTCTTCCTTCGTCCGGTAGCCGAACGCGCTGCCGGGGTAGGCGCCGTTCTGGTGGAAGTACCGGTAGACCTCGGCCTCGATGATCACCGGGCCCTCGCCGCCGCGCAGGTGCTCGAGTGCCTCGGTCATGGCCAGGTGCACGGCGAGTGGATCCATTCCGTCGACCTGCCAGCTGGGGATGCCGAAGCCGGGACCGCGGCCGGACAGGCGTGGCTCCGCCGTGGCCTGCTCGACGGGGGTGGAGACGGCGTAGCGGTTGTTCTCGATGAAGAAGCACACCGGCAGCCGCCAGGCGGCGGCGAGGTTGAACGTCTCGAGCACCGAGCCGATGTTCACCGCGCCGTCCCCGAAGTACGACACGGTCACGGCGTCCGTGCCGGCTCGTTTCTAGTTCCACGCGAAGCCGGCCGCCTGCGGGACGCCGCCCCCGACGATGGCGTTGGTACCCATCGCGCCTGCCTCACGCCACTGCAGGTGCATGGAGCCACCCCGGCCGCCGCAGTAGCCGTCGGCGAGACCGCAAATTTCGGCCAGCGTGCGCCGCAGGACGGTGCGGACGTCCGTCGTCAGCTCGGGCAGCCGCCCCGGCACGGGCGTGGTGACGTGCCCGAAGGCCTTGGCGAGGAACTGGTGGTGGCCGCGGTGGGAGCCGTTGACCAGGTCGTCGCTGCGCAACGGCAGGATCGAGCCGACAGCCCCGCCTTCCTGGCCGACGCTGGAGTGCGCCGGACCGTGGACGAGGCCTTGGCCGGCCAGCTCGAGCACGTACTCCTCGAACGCGCGGATCCACACCGCGTGCCCCAGCAGGCGCAGCAGCAGGTCGCCGTCGGCGGTGTCCCAGTCGTCTTCGGTCGTGCTCAGCCGCGTCCACGCCGGACGCGGGGCCAGTGGCTCCCGGGCGGGCATACCCTGCCTCCTCATTGGATCCATTTCAGTGCATCGCAGGCCCAGTAAACGCGCTATCCTCGGTAAAGACAAGTGAAATGGATCCATTAGGAGCAGTGATGGCCATACCGGGGCTCACCCGAGCCGATCACGTCGGATTGACGGTGCCCGACCTCGACCAGGCCCGAGACTTCTTCGTCGACGTGCTGGGCGCGGTGTACCAGTACACGCTGGGCCCGCTGCGCGACGACGGCAGCTGGATGAGCGAGCACCTCAACGTGCCCGACCGTGCGGTGGCTTCGCGGATCCAATTCGTCCGGCTGCCCGACGGCACCCGCGTCGAGCTGTTCGAGTACTCCGCGCCGGGGCAGCGCACGGATCCGCCGCTCAACAGCGATGTGGGCGGCCACCACCTGGCGTTCTACGTCGAAGACCTCGACACGGCGGTCGCGTACCTGCGCGAGCGGGGGCTGCGCGTGCTCGGCGAACCGACCGCGAGCAAGGGCCCCCACCTCGGGCAGCGGTGGGTGTACTTCCTGGCGCCGTGGGGACTGCAGTGTGAGCTAGTGTCCTACCCGGACGGCAAGGCCTACGACCACGCCCCGGGCGGCTTCGCCTGAGCTGAGAGGAGCGCGACGGTGTCCGAGGTCAGCTCGGTGGCCAGCCAGCGGGTCGCCGACGAGCTGCGCGGCCGCATCCTGTCCGGCCGCCTGGCCCCGGGCACCCGCATCAAGCAGGACGAGCTGGCGGAGGAACTGGCGACCAGCCGCCTGCCGGTGCGCGAGGCCTTGCGGATCCTCGCTTCGGGCGGTCTCGTGACGGTGCGCGCCAACCAGGGCGCCTGGGTGACGAGCATGGACCTGCGCGAGTGCCGGCTGAGCTACCGCATCCGCGAACGCGTGGAACCGCTGCTGCTGGCGGAATCCGCGCCGCACCTGACCGATGCCGACTTCGCCGAGCTGGACGCGGTGCAGGACGAGATCGAGCGCACCGACGACGTCGAAGAGTTCCTCGTCCTCGACCGCCGGCTGCACTGGCTGACCTACCGCCACCACGACGTGGCGGAAGCAGCCGGCATCGTCGCCCGCTTGTGGGACACGACCCAGCCCTACCGCCGGGCCTTCACCCGGCTCACGGGCCACAGCCGCTCGTGGATCATCGGCGCGGAGCACCGGCTGCTGATCCAGGCCCTGCGGGACGGTGACCTCGAATCGGCCGAGCAGGTGCTGGAGCTGCACATCCGCCGCACGAGGATCGAACTGGAACGCCACCCGGAAGTGTTCGAGCCGGAAACCTGGTGACCACCGGAACGGGCCTCGGCCGGTTCAGCTCGCGACGGGGCCGGTCGAGTCCCGGGACACGAGTTCCACCGGCAGCACCACGCGTTTCGCCGGCGCGGCGGGGGAACCGATGCGTTCCAGCAGCAGCCGGGCGGCTTCCCGGCCGATGTCGTAGTGCGGGATGCGGACGGTGGTCAAAGCGGGTCGCTGCCGGTCCACGAACGGCATGTCGTTGAACCCGGTCACCGACACGTCGCTCGGCACCGACCGGCCCAGGTCGGCCAGCGCGGAGTAGCAGCCGAGCGCGAGGAGGTCGTTGCCGGCCAGCACCGCGGTCAGGTCGGGGTGCGCTGCGAACAACCGCGCGGCGGCGGCGTGGCCGGCCGCCTCGGTGAACGCCTCGGCGAACTCGACCGGTTCGCCGCCGGGGTTGAGCCCCAGCGATGTCGTGGCGTCGAGGAACGCGCGGTAACGCTCCCACCCGGTGGACAGCTCGCGCGGACCGGCGACGTGCCCGATCCGCGTGTGCCCGAGCCCGGCGAGGTGGCGCACCAGCACGTGGACGCCCGCCGCGTTGTCCGCGGTCACCGACGGGATGTCGCCGGCGTCGGTGCGGCGGTTGACCAGCACCGTCGGCACGGGCACCCCGCCCTCGGTGCGGACGCTGTCGCCGCGGCGGCTGGTGGCCAGGATGAACCCGTCGGTCTGCCGGCCGCGCATGGCCGTGACCAGCTCGCGTTCGCGCTCCGGGTCGCCGTCGGTGTTGCCGACCAGCGCCATGTACCCGGCCTCCCGCAGCTCGTCCTCGATCCCCCGCACGATCGGCGGGAACACCGGGTTGCGCAGGTCCGGGATGATCACCCCGGCGACCGAGGACGTCCGGGTGCGCAGGCTGCGCGCCGCGGAGTTGGGGGCGTACCCCAGCGTCCGCGCGGCTTCCAGGACCCGGTTCGCCGTCCGGGTGTTGACCATTCCCCGGGTGGCGGGGTTCAGCGCGCGGCTGGCGGTGGCCGCGTGCACCCCCGCCCGCTCGGCGACGTCCTTGATCGTCGGGGCCCTGTCCATGGGGTCAGCATAGAGAGAGCGCACGTCACCAGCTGACCGCGACGTACTTCGACTCCGTGTACTCGAGCAGCCCTTCGTGCCCGCCCTCCCGGCCCAGCCCGCTCTGCTTGACCCCGCCGAACGGCGCGGCCGGCTCCGAAACCAGCCCCCGGTTGAGACCCACCATCCCGGACTCCAGGGCCTCCGACAGCCGGAGACCACGGGCGAGGTCTCCGGTGTAGACGTAGGAGACCAGGCCGTGCTCGGTGTCGTTGGCCAGCCGGACGGCTTCCTCTTCGGTGTCGAAGGTGACGATCGGGGCGACCGGGCCGAAGATCTCCTCCGCCAGGACCGGTGCACCGGCCGGCACCTCGGCCAGCACGGTGGCCGGGTAGTAGAAGCCGGCACCGTCCGGACGTTGCCCCCCGGTCAGCACGCGGGCTCCACTGGCGACCGTGCCGTCGACCAGCTCACTCACCTTTTCCACGGCCGCCGCGTTGACCAGCGGGCCCAGCTCGACACCGGGGGCGTTCCCCGGCCCGACGCGCAGCGCGCCCATCCGGTCGGCGAGCCGCCGGGCGAACTCGGCGGCGACGGCGCGCTGAGCGAAGAACCGGTTCGCTGCGGTGCACGCCTGGCCGCCGTTGCGCATCTTGGCGACCATCGCCCCGTCCACCGCCGCATCGAGGTCGGCGTCGTCGAAGACCAGGAACGGCGCGTTGCCGCCGAGTTCCATCGACGTGCTGACCACGCTGTCCGCCGCGGCGTGCAGCAGGTGGCGGCCGACCTCGGTGGATCCGGTGAACGACAGCTTCCGCACCCGGAAATCCTCGAGCATCGCGCCGACGACGGCGTCCGATCGGGTGGAAGGCACGACGTTCACGGTGCCCGCAGGCGCGCCCGCCTCTTCGAGGATCGCGGCGATCGCGAGCGCGGTCAGCGGCGTTTCCGACGCCGGCTTGAGGATCACGGTGCACCCCGCGCCGAGGGCGGGCCCGATCTTCCGCGTGGCCATCGCGGCCGGGAAGTTCCAGGGCGTCACGAGCACGCTCACACCGATCGGCTGTCGCAGCACCAGGATGCGGTTGGCTCCGCCCGGCGCGGTCTGCACGGTGCCCGCCAGCCGCACGGTCTCCTCGGCGTACCAGCGGAAGAACTCCGCCGCGTAGGTGACTTCACCGAGCGCGTCGGGCAGCGCTTTGCCGTTCTCGCGGACGATGAGCTCGGCGAGCTCGGCGGCGCGCTCGTGCATCAGCGCGAACGCGCGCTGCAGCACCTCCGCCCGCAGTCGGGGGGCGGTCGCCGCCCACACGGGGAGGGCGTCGGCGGCCGCGTCGACGGCGGCCAGGCCGTCTTCGACGGTGCCGTTCGCGACGGTCGCGAGGGGTTCCGCGGTGGCCGGATCGACCACGGTGATGCGTGATTCGTCGGCGGAAGACCGCCAGACACCGCCGATGAACAGCTCTTCGGGGACCTTCAAGGTTGCTCCTCAGTACGGGTTGGCGACGAACAGGTCCTGCGCCGGGAACTTGGTCAAGACCTCGGCCCCGGTCTCGGTGACGACGACCTCTTCCTCGATGCGTGCGGCGGAGAACCCGTCCGAGGCCGGGCAGTAGGTCTCGAGCGCGAAGACCATGCCGGGCTTGATCTCGACCGGGTGCGCGATGCTGTTGAGCCGCGAGATGATCGGCCGCTCGTGCAGGCCGAGCCCCAGGCCGTGACCGAACTGCAGGCCAAAGGCGGCCATCTCGTCGGCGAACCCGAACTCGGTGGCCGCGGGCCAGACGCGCGCGACCTCGTCGGTGCCCACGCCGGGCTTGACCGTCTCGATCGCCGCGTCCATCCACTCGCGCGCCTGCCGGTACGCGCCGCGCTGGGAGTCGGTCGCGCTGCCGACGCCGAAGGTGCGGTAGTAGCAGGTGCGGTAGCCGTTGTAGGACTGGATGATGTCGAAGAACGCCTGGTCGCCTGGGCGGATCAGGCGGTCGGAGAAGTTGTGCGGGTGCGGATTGCACCGCTCCCCCGAAACCGCGTTGATCGCCTCCACCTGGTCCGACCCCATTTCGTAGAGCCGCTTGCTCGCCAGGGCCACGATCTCGTTCTCGCGGACACCGGGCTTGAGCACCTCGACGATGTCCTGGTACACGCCGTCGACCATCGCCGCCGCCTGCGACAGCAAGGTGATCTCGTCGGCCGACTTGATTTCGCGCGCGTCGAGCATCAGCTGCTGCGCGTCGACGACTTTCAGCCCTTGCCGCTGCATCTCGAACAGGAACGGCGGCTCGACGATGTCCACCCCGACCGGCGAACCGGCCACTCCCGCCTGGGTCAGCAGGTCCTTGATCTGCGTGACCGCCTCGCGCATCAGGCCGGCTTCCGGCGAGATCGCGCCACGCAGACCGAGCATGCCGGCGCGGCAGTTCTCCGGCTGCAGCCACGGCGAGTACAGCTGGTGGTGCTTCGCCGCGGACCCGAAGTCCCACAGCATCGGCTGGCCGTCACGGGTCAGCAGCGCGTAGCGGGTCATCTTGTCGCCCAGCGCGCCGCCGATCCAGGTCTGGGTGGTGTACCGGATGTTGTAGAAGTCGAACAGCAGGAACGCGCCGCACTCACTGGACTCCAGCGAAGCGCGGGCCCGGGCGAGGCGGTAGTCGCGCAGGCGAGCGAAGTCGACGCGTTCCTCGAAGTCGACCGCGCCGTGCCCGGGGGCCGGAATCGGGCGTCCCTCAGGCATCGGCGGGCTCCAGGCCGTCGCTGACAGCCGCGTTTTCCGGCACCAGTGTCAGACCGGACCGGCGGGCCTGCTCCTCGATGAGGACCGCGAAGTCCTGGTCGACCAGGCCGGCGCCGACCGCCGAGGCGACCAGCTGGGCCGCGGCCGAGGCCACCGGCATCGGCGCCTCCAGCTCGCGGGCGGCGGCGAGCCCGAGGTCGAAGTCCTTGCGCAGCAACGGCATGGTGAACGTCGGGGTGAAGTCCAGGTTGACCAGCGCCGGAGTCTTGTAGCGGCTGAACACCGAGCCCATGACCGAGTCGTTGAGGAAGGACAGGAACGCCTCGCGGCTCACGCCGCCCTTCTCGGCCAGCACGGTGATCTCGGCCAGCGACTGGGTGACGACGCCCAGGAAGACGTTGTGGCAGATCTTCACCAGCCGGGCGACCTCGTCTTCACCGACGTAGGTCACGCCGCGGCCGAGCGCCGCCAGCAGCGGTTCGACGTCGTCGAACACCGCGCGCGGGCCCGACACGGCCAGGGTCAGCTTGCCGCTGCCGACGACCTTCGGGTTGCCGCTCACCGGTGCGGCCAGCAGCTCGGTGCCGCGCTTCGCCGCGGCGACCCGCACGGCCGCCGAAGCTTCGGCGGACACGGTCGAGGAGTCCACGAGCACCTTCGGCGCGCGCGTGGCGTCGGTGAACAAGCCGCCGTCACCGGAGGTGACCTGCTCGAGGTCGGCCGAGGCGGAGACCATCGTGAAGACGACGTCGCGCCCGGCGAGATCGACCGGCCGGTCGGCCACGGTGGCGCCCGCGGCGAGCAGCTCCTCGGCCTTGGCGCGCGTGCGGTTGTGGACCGCGACGTCGTAGCCGGCGGCGAGCAGCCTGCGCACGAGCGCGGCGCCCATGCGGCCGGTGCCGATCCAGCCGATCGTCGTGGATCCGGGCGTCGGGGTCACCATGACAACACCTCCGAAGTGCAATCGTTTGCAGTCAGGGTGCAGCGATGGCTAGGCTGGCGTCAAGTCCTCGCCCGAAAACTCGTCTGCGAACGTTCGGCAACTCCGGTGAAAGGTGACACGCGGGTGCACTCGATCAAGCTGGGCACGTTCAGCCCCTCGGTCCTGCTGTCCGTGGCCGCCGCGACCGGTCAGCTCCGCTACGCCGGGCTCGAGGTGACGGAAGTCCCAGCGAGAACATCGGCCCAGCAGTTCGCCGACCTCTTCGATGGTCACCTCGACGCCGCGTTCACCAACCCCGACAACGTCCTGGCCTACCGGTGCGTCCCCGGCAATCCACTGGGCCGGACCGGCGACGTGCGGATCCTCGGCGCGATCGACCGCGGCTTGGGCCTCGGCCTCTACACCGCTCCCGGCGTCAGAGCGCCTGTCCGCGACAGCCGGCTGGGTGTCGACGTACCCGGCTCGGGGTTCGCGTTCATCGCCTTCGAACTCCTCGCCCGCGCCGGACTGACCCGCGGCATCGACTACGAGGTGATCAACCTCGGCGCCACACCGAAGCGCGCCCGGGCCTTGATCGAAGGCACCATCGACACCACCATCCTCAACGCGGGAAACGACCTGGTCGCCGAGGCGCAAGGAGCACGCCGCACCGCGTCGGTCACGTCGATCGGGCCGTACGCGGGAACTGTCCTGGCCGCCACCGCCGATGGGATGGCCCGCCACGCCACCGCCCTCGGCCGACTGCTCGAGGTCACGACGACGGTGGCGCGGGAACTGGCCGCCGGGCAACATCGCGACGTGGCACTGGCCGCGATCGCCGACCGCCTCGGCCTGCTCGGCGGCGCCGCCGAGCAGCACTTGACCACCCTCCTCGATCCCGCGGAGGGCCTCGTGACCGACGGGCTGTTCACCCGTGCCGAACTGGACACCGTGGTGCACTTGCGCAACCGTCACTCCCGGGCCAAGGCGCCGGTCAGCGCGGAACAGGCGCTGGCGGACGGGCTGGTCGACTTCTCGCCGCTCCGCGACTCATGAGTCGAGACGGCCGAACGTTGGCTATCGTTCGCACATCTTAGACCGCCATCCCATCATTGACCTCCCCTAGAACAGCGCCTACATTTCTGCAATCGATCGCATTCACGTCCCACTCCGGTGAACGGAAGGGTCCTCCCGTGAACATCTCCCCCAGCACCGCTCCCCTGGCCTCCCCCACCGCACGCCGGGTCCCTCCGGCCGCGGCGATCGGCGGGTGGACACTGCTCGTCCTGTCGTACCTGATCAACGCCATGGATCGGCAAGTCTTCTACCCGCTGTTGCCGGAGATCAGCGCCGAACACGGTTTCAGCCTCTCCCAAGGCGGCCTACTCGCGACCGGGTTCACCCTCGGCATCGCCGTCGCCGGCCTGCCGGCCGGTTACCTGGTCGACAAGGCGTCCCGCAAAAAGGTGCTCGTGGTCAGCGTGGCGCTCTATTCCGCGGGCACAC
Organism: Amycolatopsis sp. Hca4; assembly: GCF_013364075.1. Classification (GTDB taxonomy): domain Bacteria; phylum Actinomycetota; class Actinomycetes; order Mycobacteriales; family Pseudonocardiaceae; genus Amycolatopsis. The sequence continues at coordinate 10,705,899 of NZ_CP054925.1, read as the reverse complement.
TGGTGACGCCGCTGTCGTCCGGCTTCGCCGACATGGCCGTGTACCGGCTCCTCTCCGGCGCCGGGGAGGGCATGCAGGCCACCGCCTTGTACGCGGTGGTCGGCTCCTTCTTCGCGCTACGGCGATCCTTCGCGTTCGGCGCACTCGGCGCGGTGTTCGGCGCCGGCGTGTTCCTCGGCCCGCTCGCCGGGACGACCATGGCCCAGCACTTCGGCGGCTGGCACACCCCGTTCTTCTTCTACGGCACCGCAGGCCTGGTTCTGGCCGTCCTCATCGGACTCCTGGTGCGGCGCGGGGTGACCGATCTCGACGCGGCCGGCGCGCGCGGCGTCGAGCTGCCCGCCGACCACGTGCCCGCATCGACGTTCAACCGCAACACCGCGATGCTCGGCCTGGCGTGCGTCTCCGGCGGCTTGGTGTTCTACGGCTTCCTCGGGTTGTACCCGACGTACCTGCGCACGCACCTGCACTACACCGCCGCCGAGGCGGCGGTCGCCGCGAGCGTCATCGGGGCGGGCGCCGCGACGTCGATCCTCACCGGCTGGCTCGCCGACCGCTACAACCCGCGCACCATCCTGCTGAGCACCTACCTGGGCGTGGCCGTCAGCGCGTGGCTGGTGTTCAACGGCTCCCCCGGCCACGCGTGGCAGTACACGATGTCGTTCATCCTGGCCACGTTCATCGCGGGCTCCGCGTTCACCACCCTCAACAGCACCATGCAGCGGGCCGTACGCCCGCGGCGCGTGGGACGCGCGGCCGGCATGTTCGTCTCGACCTACTACGTGGCCGCCGCGTTCTCCGGTCTCCTGTTCGCGTCCCTGGTGGGCGCGTTGGGCTGGCGCGGGGCCGCGTTGTGGCAGCTGACGGTGCTGCCACTGGCCACGCTGATCCCGCTGTGGTTTTTGGACGCACGAAAGCTGATCAAACCGCGGCGGGCTCGCGCTCTTCGAGGGGGAAATCAGCCGAACGGCTGACGTCGGCCCAGCGCTCGGTTTCGGCCGTCCGCTCCGCGGCGGACTTCACCGCGGCCGCGACGGCATCGCCACCGAGGATCAACCGCCGGGGCGGGTTGTCCGATCCGACGACGTCGACGACGGCTTTCGCCCCGCGGATCGGGTCGCCGGGCTGCTTCCCGTCGTGCTCGTCCCGGTACCGGTGGATGGCGCCGACGGTGGCCTCGTAGTCCGGGCCGACCGGGTGCCGGGTCATCGAGGCGCCCTGCCAGTCGGTGCGGAACGCTCCAGGTTCGACGATGATCACCTTCACGCCGAAGGGGGCGACCTCACTGGCGAGCACCTCGGAGAAGCCTTCGACCGCGAACTTCGCGGTCTGGTAAGCCCCCATCCCGGGTGTCCCGCCGACCCGGCCGCCGATCGAGGAGAACTGCACGAACGTGCCGGAACGCTGCGCACGGAAGACCGGCAGCGCGGCTCGGGTCACGTTCACGACACCGAAGAGGTTGGCCTCGATCTGGGCACGGAAGTCGGCTTCCGCCATTTCTTCGATCGGTGCGCTGTTCGCGTAGCCGGCGTTGTTGACGACCACGTCCAGGCGGCGGAAGGCGTTCGCGGCTTCTTCGACGGCGCGGATTGCCGCGTCGGCGTCGGTGACATCGAGGGCGAACGGGCGGATCCGGGTGCCGTACCGGGCCACCAGGTCCTCCAGCTGCTCGGGCCGCCGTGCGGTGGCGAGAACCGATTCACCTGCCTCCAAGGCGACCTCGGTGAGGCTGCGCCCGAAGCCGCGGGACGCGCCGGTGATCAACCAAGTCTTGCTCACGATCGGGTCCTTTCTGCAATCAAGTGCCTCACCACTGTAGCATTTCGTGGTACACCGTCGACGGAACAGTCATCTGACGGGCCCTGCCCCGGCAACGGTGGGCCGAAGATGGTGACACCTTCGGATGGCGAGGGCTTGGTCACTGGGAATGGAGCGCATCATGCCGACGATCACCACCACGGACGGTGTCGAGATCTTCTACAAGGACTGGGGCACCGGCCAGCCGATCGTGTTCAGCCACGGCTGGCCCCTCTCGGCCGACGACTGGGACACCCAGCTGCTGTTCTTCCTCCAGCACGGCTACCGCGTCATCGCCCACGACCGCCGGGGGCACGGCCGCTCCACGCAGGTCGCCGACGGACACGACATGGACCACTACGCCGACGACCTGGCCGCCCTCACCACCCACCTCGACCTGCACGACGCCGTCCACGTCGGGCACTCCACCGGCGGCGGCGAAGTCGTGCACTACATCGCCCGGCACGGCGAATCGCGGGTCACCAAGGCGGCGCTCATCGCGGCCGTCCCGCCGCTCATGGTGCAGACCGAAGCCAACCCCGGCGGCCTGCCCAAGAGCGTCTTCGACGACCTGCAGGCCCAGCTCGCGGCCAACCGCTCGGAGTTCTACCGGGCGCTGCCGTCCGGGCCGTTCTACGGCTTCAACCGGCCGGGCGTGGAGCCGTCGGAAGCGCTGATCCAGAACTGGTGGCGTCAGGGCATGATGGGCGGCGCGAAGGCCCACTACGACGGCATCGTCGCGTTCTCCCAGACCGACTTCACCGAAGACCTGAAGAAGATCACCGTCCCGACGCTGGTCATGCACGGCGACGACGACCAGATCGTGCCCTACGCCGACTCGGGCCCGCTCTCGGCGAAGCTGCTGCAGAACGGCACCCTGAAGACCTACGCCGGGTTCCCGCACGGCATGCCCACCACCCAGGCAGACACCATCAACGCCGACCTACTCGAATTCATCCGGTCATGAGCGGCCCGATCGCGGTGGTCGGCGCCACCGGCCGCCAAGGCGGCGCGGTGGCCCGCCACCTGCTCAAGCACGGCACGGACGTCCTCGCGTTGCTCCGCGACCCCGACGGCCAGAGCGCGCACCGGCTTCGGGAAGCCGGGGCGGACACCGTCCGCGCCGACCTGTCGGACGCGGACTCGCTGGCGTCCGCGTTCCGGGGCACGGCCGCGGTCTTCGCGATGACGACGTACAACGCCGACGGGGCAGAGGCTGAAGTCCGGCAGGGAGCGGCCATCGCGGACGCCGTCGTGGCCGCGGAAGTGCCGTCCGTGGTCTACAGCTCCGTCGGCGGGGCGGACCGCGCGACCGGGATCCCGCACTTCGAGAGCAAGTGGGCGATCGAGCAGCGGCTGCGCACGACCGGCGTGCCGCTGACGGTGATCCGGCCGGTCTTCTTCATGGAGAACCTCATGCGGGCCGGTGTCGTCACGGACGAAGCGGACGGGCAGGTCTTCCGATACGCCTTCGCGCCGGGGGTGCCGGTCCAGATGATCGCCTCCGACGACATCGGCGCGATCGCGGCCCGGGCAGTGCTCGACCCGAGCGCCATTCCGGGTGGTCAGCTGGAGATCGCCGGCGACGAGCTGACGCCGGAGCAGATGGCGGCGGCCTTCGCCGAGGCTTCGGGCCGCCCCACCCGGTTCGAGCCGACGCCGATCGACGCGGTCCCCGACGCCGACCGGCGGGCGATGTACACCTGGCTCGCGACCACGCCCGGCTACCAGGCCGACTTCGCCACCAGCGCGGCGCTGCGACCCGGGATTCGGTCCTTCCCTGCCTTCCTGTCCGGCGCCACCCCGTGAGGAAGACCGTCATGACACCCCGGCCCGACCACCTCCCCCGCGCGATCGAAGTCCGCGGCGTGCGGCACAACTCGCTGCGCGACCTCGACGTCGATGTGCCGCTGTGGCAGACGGTGGCGGTGGCCGGGGTGTCGGGGTCGGGGAAGACGTCGCTCGCCATGGGGACGCTGTACGCCGAGGGGCTGCACCGGTTCCTCGAAGGCCTCAGTACCTACAGCAGGCGGCGGATCGGCCAGGCCCAGCGGCCGGACGCCGACCGCATCGACCACCTGCCCCCGGCGCTCGCGCTGCGGCAACGGCCACCGGTTCCCGGACCGCGCAGCACGGTCGGGACGATGAGCGAGGTCTTCAACATCCTGCGTCTCATCATGTCGCGCCTGGGCACGCACCGCTGCCCCAACGGCCACGGCGTGCCACCGACGGTCGCCACGCAAGGGATGGAGATCGGGTGCCCGGTGTGCGGGGTGCGGTTCGAGCACCCGGGCGCGGAGTCGTTCGCGTTCAACTCCCTCGGTGCGTGCCCGGGCTGCGACGGGACGGGCGTGCGCACCGAGGTCGACCCCGCGGCGCTCGTTCCGGACCCGGGCAAGACGCTCGACGAGGGGGCGGTGCTGTCGTGGAACGTCGGCGGGCGGCGGCTGAGCCGGTACGCCGCCGGCGAGCTGGGCGTACGGCTGGACGTGCCGTACCGCGAGCTCACCGCCCGGGAGCAGGACTTCGTCATGCACGGCGAACCCGTGCAGCAGCAAGTCGTCGTCTCCGGCCGCAACGGCAGGCAGGTGACCCTGGACGTCACCTACGACAACGCCATCACCGCTGCCCGCCGGTCGGAGAACAGCAAGTTCCTCGTCACGCACACCTGCCCGGTCTGCCACGGCTCCCGGCTGCGGCCCGAAGCGCTGACCAGCCACCTGGACGGCCGCGACCTCGCCGAGATCAGCGCACAGGACCTCGACCACCTCGCCGAGTTCGCCGCCGGCCTGCCCGCGCTGCTGCCCGCCGAACTGGACCGGCTGACCACCGGCCTGGTCGGTGAGCTCACCGGTGCGCTCACCCCGCTGCTGGAGCTCGGCCTCGGCTACCTGACCCTGGACCGGGCCGGGTCGACGTTGTCCACGGGCGAGCGGCAGCGCATCGAGCTCACCTCGACCGTCCACGCGAGTACCACCGGCATGCTGTACGTCCTGGACGAGCCGTCCGTCGGGCTGCACCCGAGTAACGTCGCGGGCCTGCGCAAGGCCATCGACGCCCTGGTGCGCAACGGCAACTCGGTGGTGCTGGTCGAGCACGACCTCGACGTCATCCGCACCGCCGACTGGATCATCGAGCTGGGTCCCGGCGCCGGACGGCAGGGCGGCACGGTCGTCGCCCAGGGGACCCCGGCCGAGATCGAAGCCGACGAGCGGTCCATCATCGGCCCGTTCCTTACGGGCCGCGAGACGGTCGAACGTGTGCCCCGGCCGGGCACCGGCGAAGCGGCCACCATCACCGTCAGCCGCCTCCACAACCTCTCCGGCGTGACGGCCGCGTTCCCGCTCAACCGGCTCACCGCGATCGCCGGGCCGTCCGGCGCGGGCAAGACCGCGCTGGTGCTGGAAAGCCTGGTCCCCGCGGCCCGAGCGCAGCTGGCCGGCACGTCACTGCCCGGTCACGTCGCAGGGCTGAACCTGGGACGGCTGCGCGGCGTCGTGGAGATCGACGCGACGCCCATCGGCCTCAACGCCCGGTCCACCCCGGGCACCTACACCGGTGCCTTCGACGCCATCCGCGCGCGGTTCGCCGCCACGACCGGCCAGGCTGCCGGGCAGTTCTCCTTCAACACCAAGGAAGGCCAGTGCCCGACGTGCAAGGGCCTCGGCTCGATCGACCTGGACGTGCAGTACCTGCCCGACATCGCGGTGGAGTGCCCCACGTGCCACGGCGCGCGGTTCGGCGAGAAGACGCTCGAGTCACGTGTGGACGATCTCACCATCGCCGAAGTCCTCGCACTGACCGTCGACGAAGCCCTGGAACGCTACGCCGACGTGCCTGCCGTCGTCCGGCCGCTGCGGCCCGTGGCCGAGGTGGGGCTGGGATACCTGCGGCTGGGCGAGCCGACGCCCGCCCTGTCCGGCGGGGAGTCCCAGCGCCTGCGCATTGCCGCGCGCCTGCGCAGCAGCCAGCGCGACGTGCTGTACGTGCTCGACGAGCCCTCGACCGGACTGCACCCGGCCGACATCCGCACCCTGGTGGCGGTGTTCGGCCGCCTCCTGGACGCCGGGGCCACCGTCGTCGTCATCGACCACGACCTCGACCTGATCGCCGCGGCCGACCACGTGCTGGACCTGGGTCCCGTCGGCGGCCCCGGCGGCGGCCGCATCGTCGCCCAGGGAACGCCGGACAAGGTCGCCACCGACCCCGCCAGCGTCACCGGCCCTTACCTCGCGCGACGCGTCGGGCTTCGGGATCGCCGCGGGTGAGGTAGGCCCACATGCGCTCCTCGATTCCGCCGGTCCACACCGCACGCGCCGCGACTTCGTCTGGGCTGAATTCGACGGCGTCGGCGCCGGTGGCCCGCACGGCCAGGTCCAGTTCGCTGGCGGTCTCGAGGAACTGCGCGAGGACCACGGCCCGCTGCAAGGACCCGCCCACGACGACCGCGCCGTTGCCGCGGAGCACGATCGCCGGCGCGTCCCGCAGTGCTTCCGCCACCGCCGCCGCGGCCGCCTCCGTCCGGACCAGCCGGGGGTCGGGCCACAACGGCGGTCCCGGAGCGAAGTACGCCCCGGTCCCGTCGAGCGGACGCGCGGTGCACCCGGAGGCCGACAGCGCCCGCACCGCAGTCGGCAGGACCCGCGCGATGCCGCCGACGTCGGGTCTGCGCCGGTAGATCGCCTGGTGCAGCCGCACCTCGCCTGGAACATCGTCGGGCAGCTCACCGGTCACCGCGACGACGATCCCGGGTCGGCGCCCGATCTGTCCCAGCGGGACGACCGGCGTGACGAGGAACGTGGACTCGTCACGGCGGACCGAGCAATGCCCGTACGCCGTGACGAGTCCCCCTCCGGATAAGGCCCTGGCCGCCATCCGAAGCACGCGGTGCTGGTTCGGTTTCACGGCCGGTAGACCGCGAACACCTTGGAGGAGTTGAAGACGTAGGACTCCTCGAACACACTCCAGTCCGGCTTCCGGCGGCCGAGTTCCTCCATGGCGCCGACGAGCGTGTACCAGTTGAGCAGCTCCTGCTGCCCGCTGTCTTCGATCTCCGCCGTCGTCCGGGTGCGCCAGACGTCGTACTCGCCGCGCACCATCGCGTCGTACAACCGGCGGTCGGCGGCGACGTCGGGCTGCAGCCGCCACGTCTTGTCGGTGTTGAAGGCGTGGCTCCAGCTGGAGGACGCGACGAGGGCGACCCGCAGGTCGGTGGCGGCGAACGCCCGCGCCACGGCCCGGCCCACCTCCATGAACCGCCACGGCGGCGGCGACGGCGGGTCGAGCTGCCCGGGTTTCTCGCCGAGGGACACCGCGAACCCCTTGTTCGCCACGACGAGCGAGCCGTAGCAGTTGAGCGGGAACGCGATGACCGGGTAGGGGAACCCGCGGCGGTGGTAGTCGAGGTAGAGCAGGGTGTTGAGGAACGCGTGCGCGAATCCCTCCTGGTGGAGCGGCTGATACGCGTACGAGACGTCGATCCCCTGCTCGAGCAGGGCTTTCGCGAGTGACCGCGCGATGTCCGGCGCGCCCTTCACCTCCAGCGCTGTGTCGGGGCCTTCGTTCCACACGTTCGGCTTGTCGTCCATGCCCGACGAGTGCGCCATGGTCGCCCACGGCTTGATCGTCAGGTCCGGGTAGGCCAGGACCGCATACGGCGGGATGATGTCCTCGCGGAAGTTCTCGTACTGGTCGTCGCCCCAGATCACGACGACGTCCGGTTCGAAGGCGTCGATTTCGGCGCGGCAGTGGTCGAGCGCGGACACCAGCTGTTCCCGGTGCCGGCCGGCCGCGGCCCGGCCCTCGTCGGCACCCCATTCCTCCCGCATCCGCTCAGGCCAGGAAGCCACGTCCTTGGCGTGCTCGGGCACGAGCGGATCCTGGAGGTTCTTCCGCAGCAGCCACGCCATGTCTTCGTCCACTCCGGACAGTGGTGGGTAGTGCGTCACACCGATCCCGAGAATTTCGCCCACGGTGTCCCTCGCAATCGTCGTTGTCCGCCGGGAGGAGCGCAGTGAATACCGGCTCCGCGGCAGCGTCAACGGTGACCGTTTCGGTGAGAGAAACGGCCCGCTTCGGATCGACGGCCGCGCAGGCGAACCTGGATCGCATGAGCCGAACGAAAGTGACGGCGGCGATCGTGGGACCGGGCAACATCGGCACCGATCTGCTGGCCAAGCTGCAGCGAAGCCTGGTGATCGACGTCCGCTACGTGGTCGGCGTGGTGGAGTCGGACGGCCTGGCGCGGGCCCGCGCGCAGGGCATCGAGGCGTCCGCGGAAGGCGTGGAGTGGCTGCTGCGGCAGGACCCGCTGCCGGAGATCGTGTTCGAAGCGACGTCCGCGAAAGCCCACATCGCGAACGCACCCCGGTACGCGAAAGCCGGGATCCAGGCGGTCGACCTCACCCCGGCCCACCTTGGACCGATGGTGTGCCCGCCGGTCAACCTGCACGCGCACCTGGACGCGCCCAACGTCTCGATGATCACCTGCGGCGGGCAGGCCACCATCCCCATGGTGCACGCCGTCTCGCGGATCACCCCGGTGCCCTACGCCGAGATCGTCGCGTCGGTCGCGTCCCGCGGCGCCGGACCCGGCACCCGCGCGAACATCGACGAGTTCACGCAGACCACCGGCAGCGCCGTCGCGGAGGTCGGCGGGGCCGGCCGGGGAAAGGCGATCATCATCCTCAACCCGGTCGAGCCACCGATGATCATGCGCGACACCGTGTTCTGCATGATCGGCGCCGACGCCGACCGCGCGGCGATCACGGCTTCGGTCCACGAACTGGTGGCGCAGGTCCAGGAGTACGTCCCCGGCTACGCCCTGCGGGCGGAGCCGCAGTTCGACGAACCCCGCGAGGCCTGGGGCGGGCACGCCCGCGTCGCGCTGTTCCTCGAGGTCAAGGGCAATGGCGACTACCTGCCGCCCTACGCCGGCAACCTCGACATCATGACGGCCGCCGCCGCTCGCGTCGGCGAGCTGATGGCCCGGGCGAAGCTGGGGGTGTCCGCATGAGGCCCGCACTGCCGCACGCCGTGCGGATCGTCGACACCACCCTGCGCGACGGCTCGCACGCCATGGCGCACCGGTTCACCGAGACGCAGGTCCGCGACACCGTGCGGGCCCTCGACCGCGCCGGCGTCGAGGTCATCGAGGTCACCCACGGCGACGGGCTCGGGGGCTCGTCGTTCAACTACGGCTTCTCCCTCACCGACGAAATGCGCCTGATCGCTGCCGCTCGCGAGGAAGCGAAGCAGGCGAAGATCGCGGTGCTCCTGGTTCCGGGGATCGGCACGGTCGACGACCTCAAGCGGGCGCGCGACCACGGCGCCGGCATGGTCCGGGTCGCCACGCACTCCACCGAGGCCGACGTCTCCCCGCAGCACTTCACCGCCGCCCGCGACCTCGGGATGGAGACCGCCGGGTTCCTCATGATGGCCCACCGCGTATCGCCGGAAGTCCTGGCGAAGCAGGCCCGGATCATGGTCGAGGCTGGCTGCCAGGCACCGTACTGCACCGACTCCGCGGGTGCCCTGCTCATGCACGAAGCCCGGGCCCGATTCGAGGCTCTCGTCGCGGAAGTCGGCGACGAAGCGTGGGTCGGCTACCACGGCCACCAGAACCTGTCCTTCGGCGTGGCCAACTCCGTCATCGCGCACGAGGCCGGCGTCCGGTACATCGACGGATCGCTGTGCGCACTGGGCGCCGGGGCGGGCAACAGCCCGACCGAGGTCCTCGCCGCGGTGTTCGACCGCCTCGGGATCGACACGGGGCTCGACGTCGCCGCCCTGCTGGACGCGGCCGAAGACATCGTGCGTCCCTACCTGACCCGGTGGCCGAAGATGGACCGCAACGCCGTCGTGCAGGGCTGGGCCGGGGTGTACTCGTCGTTCCTGCTGCACGCCGAGGCGGCCGCCGAGCGGTACAAGGTGCCCGCCCCCGACATCCTCCGGCGATGCGGCGAGCTCGGCCTGGTCGGCGGCCAGGAAGACATGATCATCGACGTGGCGATCGAACTGGCAGGTGAACGGCGATGACCTCGTTCGGGCACATCATCGACGGCCGGGAGCGCGACTCGCTCGACGGCTCGCGGTTCGACTCGATCGACCCGTGGACGCGCGAGCCGTGGGCCGACGTGGCCTTCGGCGGACCGGCCGAGGCCGGCCTCGCCGTCGCCGCCGCCCGGCGCGCGTTCGACGAGGGACCGTGGCCGCGCATGGGGTACGCCGAACGCGGTGCGCTGCTGCACCGGCTCGCCGACCTCGTCGAGGCGCACGCCGACGAGCTGGCGCTCGCCGACTCCCACGACATGGGCAAACCGGTCGCCGACGCCCGGGACAAGGACGTCCCCCGGGCAGCGCGGAACTTCCGGTTCTTCGCCGACCACGCCCGGCTCGCGACCTCCGAGGCCTATCCGTCGGACACCGGGCACCACGCCTACGCCCGCTTCGAGCCGGCCGGGGTGGTCTCCGCGATCGCACCCTGGAACTTCCCGCTGATGCTGGAGACGTGGAAGGTCGCACCCGCTCTCGCGTGGGGCAACACCGTCGTCCTCAAGCCGGCCGAGGATTCCCCGGCCAGCGCGACGATCCTGGCCCGGCTCGCGCTGGAGGCCGGATTCCCGCCGGGCGTGTTCAACGTGGTGCACGGCAACGGCCCGGCGTCGGCCGGTGAGGCTCTCACCACCGATCCGCGGGTCGACCGGATCACCTTCACCGGCGAGTCCGGCACCGGCCGGATCATCACCGCCGCCGCGGCGCGCAACCTGACCCCGGTGAGTCTCGAACTCGGCGGTAAGGGCGCCAACCTGGTGTTCGCCGACGCCGACCTGGACAACGCCGTCGACTGGTCGATCAAGGCGATCTTCACCAACGCCGGACAGGTCTGTCTGGCGGGCTCCCGTCTCTTCGTCGAGCGCCCGGTGCTCGAGGAGTTCACAGCCCGGTTCGTCGCCGCCGCCGAGGCCCTGGTGATCGGCGACCCGCGGGACCCGGCCACGCAGGTCGGTCCGCTGGCGTCGGAGACCCACTTCCGCAAGGTGTCCGGCTACCTTGACGACCCCGGCGGCAAGGTGCTCACCGGCGGGCACGGCGAGGGCTGGGTGATCCGGCCGACGATCGTGTCCGAGGTTCCCGCGGGTTCGCCGCTGCAGTGCCAGGAGGTCTTCGGGCCCGTCGTGACGATCACGCCGTTCGACACCGAGACCGAGGCCGTCCGGTCGGCGAACGACTCGCCGTTCGGTCTCAACGCCATGGTGTTCACCGAGAACCTCTCCCGTGCCCACCGGGTCTCCGCGGCGTTGCGCGCGGGCACGGTGTGGACGAACTGTTTCTTCGTCCGTGACCTGCGGGCGCCGTTCGGTGGTGTCGGCGACTCGGGCTGGGGCCGGGAAGGCGGCAACTTCAGCCGCGAGTTCTTCACCGAGCCCAAGGCCGTGGTCATGGCCATCCAGGATCAGCCGTGAAAGGCACGCAGGACAAGGCCCGCGCCCTCTACGACGCCCGCCGCACCCGCACCCCGATCCCGCCGTTCACCGACGACGAGCCGGCTCTCGGGATGGCCGACGGCTATGCGGTCCAGCGTGAGCTGATCGACCTGCTGCTCGCCGACGGCGACCGCATCGTCGGACACAAGGTCGGGCTGACCTCCGAGCCGATGCAGAAGATGATCGGCGTCGATTCACCGGACTACGGGCCGGTGCTGCTGTCCACCGTCTACCGCGATGGCGACGAAATCCCGCTCAGCCGATTCATCGCGCCGAAACTCGAAGCCGAGATCGTGTTCGTCCTCGGCGACCGCCTCGAAGGCCCCGGAGTCACCGTCACGCAAGCGCGTGCGGCGATCGCCGGCGCGGTGGCCGGGATGGAGATCGTCGACTCCCGGATCGCGGACTGGCGCATCCGGCTCGCCGACACGGTGGCCGATTTGGCGTCCAACGGCGCGGTGGCCACGTCGAGCCGGATAGTTCCGGTCAACGGGTTCGACACCCGGCTGGTGGGCATGACGCTGACCCGCAACGGCGAGGTGATCGACACCGGCGCGGGCGCGGCTGCCCTGGGTGACCCGGTCGCCGTCGTCGCCTGGCTCGCCAACGTCCTGGGCGCCGATGGAGTAGCCCTCGAACCCGGCCACCTGATCATGACGGGCGCGCTGCACGCGGCTGTCCCCATGGCCCCGGGGGACGTCTTCCGCGCCGAGTTCGACCGGCTCGGGCCGGTGACCGTGAGGGTGAGCGAATGAACAACGTCAGCAAATGGGCCGCGCAGCTGGCGAAAGCGGTCACCGATCGCACCGCCATCCCCAGCCTATCCGCCGGATCCCCCGAACTCGACCTCGAGACCGCCTACCGCGTGCAGCGCAAGCTGAGGGCTGCTGCCGGTCCCTTGGCCGGCAGCAAGCTGGGCGTGACGTCACGGGCCAAGCAGGCCCAGGTCGGCGTCTCCTCCCCCGTGTACGGGTACCTCGCCGCAGCGGACGCGATCGACCTGGGCGACTCGCTGGACACGGCAAAGCTGATCCAGCCGCGGTGCGAACCGGAGATCGTCTTCATCCTCGGCCGCGAACTCGCCGGACCGCACGTCACCACCGCGGACGTGCTCGCCGCCTGCCGTGGCGTCGCGGTCGGGATCGAAGTACTCGACTCCCGCTACACCGACTACCGGTTCACGATGGCCGACGTCGTCGCCGACAACACCTCCGCCGGCCGGTACGTGGTCGGAACACCGGTGGATCCGCAGGGCATCGACCTCCGCCTGGTGGGCGTGGTGCTGGAGAAGAACGGAAAAGTCTCGGCCACGGCATCCGGTGCCGCGGTACTCGGGCACCCTGCCTCCGCCGTGGCTTGGCTCGCACGGCAACTGTGGGCGGAAGGCGAGGGACTGCAGGCGGGTGAAATCGTGCTGTCAGGTGGACTGACCGCGGCCGTCCCCGTGGTCTCGGGAGATGTCGTCGTCGCCTCGATCGACCGGCTCGGCTCGGTCGAGCTGGGCTGCCGCTGAACCACTACCGGAAGGCACACACACATGCCCCTCATCCAGGTGACGCTCGTCGAAGGGCGCTCCCCCGAGCAGCTCCGCGCGCTGGGCGAAGCACTCACCACCGCCGCCGAGCAGGCCATCGACGCGAAGCGGGAATCGATTCGCGTCGTGCTCACCGAATGCCGCGCCGAGCACTGGTTCATAGGCGGCGACTCGATGGCGCACCTTCGCGAGACCGGTGCCCGGTAACCGTCACCGTCATTCGACGGGCGCTGCCGGTCGCCATCCCGATCACCATGGGTCCGGTACGCGACAGAACCGACCTTTGGAGACCACCATGCCGCACCGGTACCTCACCACACTGACGACGCCGTCCGTCGAAGCCGCGCAGAAGCAGTACGGCAGCTACTCCGCCGTCCAGCGGATGATCAGCGGCTGGCCCACCGACGGTGTCCTCGGCGATGACGAGATCGGCTTCATCGCCGAGCGGGACAGCTTCTACCTCGGCACCGTCGGCGAAACCGGCTGGCCGTACGTCCAGCACCGCGGCGGGCCGCCCGGCTTCCTCAAGGTGCTCGGCGTGGAAGGCGGCGCGAGCCAGCTCGCCTGGGCCGACTTCCGGGGCAATCGCCAGTACGTGTCCGTGGGGAACCTCGGCGCCTCCGCCAAGGTGTCGCTGTTCCTCATGGACTACCCACACCAGCAACGCCTCAAGATCCTGGGAGAAGCCCACTCTCACGATGCCCGGACGGAAGAGGCTGCCCCGCTGCTGGAGAGGGTCGCGCTCCCGGGTTACCGGGCCCAGGTGGAGCGGATCATCACTGTCAGCGTGCGCGGCTACGACTGGAACTGCCCCCAGCACATCACCCCGCGCTGGACCGAAGCGGAACTCGCGCCGATCCTCGCTTCGGCGGGTTACGACCTCGACGATCGTCGATGACCGCCGGAACCCGGGACCTGAGCCGGTCCTCGCTCAGGGAACTGTTCCTCTTCAGCAGCCTGTCCGATGCCCAGCTCGACTGGCTGCTCGGACACTCGTCGCTGACACCGGCGGCGAGGTCGAGCTGAAACGCTCCGGCCGACACGGAGCCTACTGCGGCGCCATCCGGTTCTTCCACACCGAAGCACACCAGAAGTATCCGACGTCGGTGTACGCGCTTACCGACCTGGTCCTGCTGACCCTGCCGGCCGAGGAACTCGCCACGCAGTTCCGCAGCTGGTTCCCGATGTCCGCGCACCTGCTGGAAGGCTCGTACGCGAGCTGGCTCACCTCGGACGCGATCGTCGGCCGCAGACGTCAGCTGCTGGCTCTCGGGCAGTTGTCGGCGGGCTTGACCCATGAGCTGAACAACCCGGCAGCGGCCGCCGAGCGCGCCACCGCGGCCTTGCGGCGGCAGGCCACCGCGGCGCAGGTCGCGTTCGTGCGGCTCATCGAGGACGGCGTTGGTCCAAGCGCACTCCGGGAGTTGCTGCGGCAGCGAGACCGGCTGGTCAACCGGTTGTCGTCTCCTCCTTCTTCGACCGCGCTCCAACGGACAGACCGAGAGGACGAGATCGACGGCTGGCTGGAGACCCATGCGCTGGAGCAAGGGTGGGAGGCAGCCTCCATCTTCGCCGGCGCGGGCGTGACCACGGCCGACTTGGCCGAGGTCACGCACTCGGCCGGTCCCTCGTTCGCGAACGACGCCCTGCGTTGGCTGGCTCAAGCGGTGGAGTCCCAGCTGCTCCTCAGCGAGATCCAGGAGGCGATCACCCGCATGTCGGCTCTCGTCGGAGCCACCCAGGAGTACGCCCGCCTGGACCGGACGCCGTACGCGTGGATCGACGTCCACGATGGAGGCCACACTGGCCGTGCTCCACACCAAAATCGGTTCACGGATCCGGGTGGCCGAACACTACGACCGCCGGCTGCCGCACGTCCCGGCCTACCCGGCCGAGCTGAACCAGGTGTGGACGAACCTCATCGACAACGCCGTCGCGGCGATGAACGGTGCCGGCACGCTGACGCTCCGGCCCACTCTGGTCGCCGATCAGGTGTGCGTCGAGATCCGCGACACCGGCCACGGCATCCCGGCCGAGAACCGACGGCGGTTCTTCGAACCGTTCTTCACCACGAAGCCCGTCGATGACGGCGCCGGGCTCGGTTTGGACGCCGCCTGGCGCATCGTGGTGGAGCGGCACCACGGCGACTTGAGGGTCGAGTCCGAACCCGGCGACACGAGGTTCCGAGTGCTGTTGCCCACCGCGGAGCGGCAGCAACCGAGTTGACCGTGCGGCCGGTCACTCCCCTGCCCGTTCGGCGGCGGCCTTCAGCGACGCGTGGGTCGGCGCCTCCGGGACGTGCGACGGCCGCAACGAGTCCATCTCCTTCCGCAGCACCGGAACGACTTCAGCGCCGAGCATCTCGAGCTGGTCCAGCGCGGTCTTCAGTGGCAGGCCCATGCCGTCGACGTTGAACAGCTGGCGCTGGTAGTCGCCGAAGTCCTCGCGGAAGCGCATCGTGCGGTCGATGACCTGCTGGGGGCTGCCGACCGACAGCGGGGTCTGGTCCATCGTCTCCTCGAGCGAGGGGCCGCCGCCGTAGATCGGGGAATGGTCGAAGTACGGCCGGAACTCGCGGATGGCGTCCTGGGAGTTCGGGCGGACGTACGTCTGGCCGCCGAGACCCACGATGGCCTGCTCCGCCGTACCGTGGCCGTAGTGTTCGAACCGGGTGCGGTAGAGCTCGATCATTTTTCGCGTGTGCGAGGGCGGCCAGAAGATGTTGTTGTGGAAGAACCCGTCGCCGTAGTAAGCCGCCTGCTCGGCGATCTGGGGACTGCGGATCGAGCCGTGCCAGACGAAGGGTGGTACGCCGTCCAGGGGCCGCGGCGTCGACGTGAAGCCCTGCAGCGGGGTGCGGAACTTGCCCTCCCAGTCCACCACGTCCTCGCGCCACAACCGCCGCAGCAGCGCGTAGTTCTCCACCGCGAGCGCGATGCCGTCGCGGATGTCCTTGCCGAACCACGGGTAGACCGGCCCGGTGTTGCCGCGGCCGAGCATCAGGTCCACCCGGCCGTCGGCCAGGTGCTGCAGCATCGCGTAGTCCTCGGCGATCTTGACGGGGTCGTTCGTGGTGATCAGCGTCGTCGACGTCGACACCAGGATCCGGCTGGTCTGCGCCGCGACGTAGCCCAGGAGCGTGGTCGGCGACGAGGGCACGAACGGCGGGTTGTGGTGCTCGCCCGTCGCGAACACGTCCAGGCCGACCTCCTCGGCCTTACGGGCGAGGCGCACCATCGATTTGATGCGCTCCGATTCGGTCGGCACGGCACCCGTCGCGGGATCCCGCGCGAGGTCGCCGATCGTGAAAATTCCGAACTGCATGATCACTCCTCGATCTGCGGGGCCGGGTCACGCGTGGCGAGGTCTTCGCGCACGAGCGGGACCAGTTCCTCGGCGAACACCGACATCTGGCGTCCGTAGTCATCGGTGGGCCAGAAGACGATCCCGTTCATCCCGTGCTCCGCGACAGTCGTGGCGATGTCGTCGCGCCAGCGGGACAGTGGCCCGTGGAACGCGCCGCGATCGGCACCGCCGATGTGGCCGGCGACGTTGTAGATCTTGCGCAGGCTCGCCGGGTCCCGGCCGGCTTCGGCGGCCGCGTCGTCCAGCCGGCGCACCGCATCCGGAAGGCGGTCGAGCCCGAGGTAGGCGTGCGACGGGAGCCAGCCGTCGGCTCGGGCGCCGGTCAGCGCCAGCGTCCGCGGTCCGTACGCGCCGAGCCAGAGCCCGAGACCGGGCCCCGGGTGCGGGCCGGGGTGCACGCCGGACACCGCGTAGTGCTCGCCGGTGGTGCGCACGCTGCGTTCCCCGCTCCACATCGCCCGGACCACGGACACGGCTTCGGTGAGCGCGTCGACCGCTTCCTTCCGGCTGCGCCGGGGCCCGCCCATCGCCTCGATCGCCTCCCAGAACGCTCCGGCGCCGAGGCCCAGCTGGATCCGGCCGCCGGACAGCACGTCCAGGCTGGCCGCCGACTTGGCCAGCACAGCGGGCGGGCGCAGCGGCAGTGAGGACACGGTCGGCACCAGCGTGATCCGCTCGGTGCGCGCCACCAGGTAGGTCACCAGCGTCCACGTGTCGTAGAAGGCGGCCTGGTACGGGTGGTCCTGCACCGTCACCAGGTCGAGTCCCAGCCGTTCGGCCGCCAGCGCCTGGCGCAGCGGTGCTTTCGGCTCCTGCCACACGGGGTCGACGTTGGCGCCGAACAGGACCGGAAGTGCCATGGTCGTTCTCCTTCCCGAGAGCCGGTCAGACGCCGGCCGGCTGAGGCGTCGCGAAGGACAACAGCGAGCCGTAGAAGGGCAGGGCGTGCTCCGCGAAGATTCCGGCCAGCTCTTGCCCACCCTGTTCACGCCAGTCGTGCTGGAGTTCGGCGGCCACCGCGACCGTGCTGTTGAGCACCACGCCGGCGGACTGCATCCGCAGCGCCGCGGCCTGGGAAGCCAGCGCGTTCCACGTGCCGGAGGCGTCGAGCACGGCGTGGACCTGGTAGCCCCGGTCGACCCCGGACAGCGCAGCGAACGCGACGCACACGTCCGTGCTGATCCCGGCGACGATCAGCTGGTCGCGGCCGGTGGCCTTGACCGCCGCCGCGAACTCGGCGTTGTCGAAGGCGTCGATCTCCCCGGGGCGCCGGACGACCTGCGCGTCGGGCAGGACGGCCTGCAGTTCCGGGAGCAAGCCGCCGTTGGGACCGGTGTCCGCGCTGGTGGTCACGATCACCGGCAGCCCCTGGGCCTGCGCGATCTTGGCGAGCGCGAGGACGTTGCGTCTCAGTTCTTCCTGGTCGTGGTCGTGGACGCCGAGCAGCAGCCCGACCTGGTGGTCGACGAGCAGGAGCACGGCCCGGCTGCGGTCGAGCCGGGCGGCGGGGTAGGTGTTCGCGGTCATGTCGATCCCCTTCATGCAGACGTAACTTGATAAGACCAAGTTACTTTTTAAAACTTAGTTCCGCAAGCGTAGGCTTGTGGCATGCACGACACCGGATCCCCCCTCCACCTGTGCCAGTACACCGAGCACGTGTTCGCCCTGCTCGGGAAGCGGTGGATGGGCCTGCTGGTGGACTTGCTCCTGCAGCGGCCGGCGCGCTTCAGCGAGCTGGCCGCGGCCGTCCCGCAGCTGTCCCGGCGGGTGCTGACCGAGCGGCTGGCCGAATTGCAGGAGGCGGGCCTAGTGGAGCGGGAGGTCGGGGAAGGGCCGCCGGTGTCGGTCACCTACCGGCTCACCGAGCGCGGCGCCGGGCTCGGTCCGGCCATGGACGCGCTGCGCGTCTGGGCCGGGGCCCCGACCGACGCCGACGGCCGGGCCCTCCCGTTGACCGCTCCGGAGCACGGCGTCGAAACGGCTTGAGACAGCGTCACCCGGCCAGAGCGCGGTCCGTGACGGCTCGCTCGGACAGCCGTTGCGTTGCCGCCGTCGCGGCAAGACGGACCGCCCGGACCGACGTCGCGTGCCGGGCATCAGAGGTGCGGGCGGTCACCGAGACCGCGGCAACCACGCGATGACCGGCGTCGAACAGCGGCGCCGCCACGCAGGTGATGCCGACCTTCGCCTCCTCGTCGTCCCGGGCGTACCCGTGACGGCGGGCGGCGTCCAGCTGGCCGAGGAACATCGCCGGGGTGACCACCGTGCGCGGCGATTGCCGGTGCAGACCCCGGTCGAGGACGGCGTGGGTGTGCTCCGCCGGCGCGTGGGCGAGCATGACCTTGCCGACCGCGGTGCAGTGCGCCGGCAGGCGGCCGCCGATGCGCGAGGACATCGGCGGCCCGTCCGGCGCCGCCAGCTTGTGCAGGTACACCACATCCGTCCCGTCGAGCACCGCGAGGTGCACGGTGAGCCCGGTGCTCGCATGCAGCCGGGTCAGCACCGGCGAGACGAGATCCGGGAGCCCCCGCTGGCGCGGGACGAGCTGGCCGAGCTCGAACAACCGCAGCCCCAGCCGGTAGCCGTTCGCCTCCCGCGCCAGCAGCCGCCAGCCGACGAGCTGGTTGAGCAGCCGGTAGGCGGTGGGCTTCGGCATCCCCGTCCGCCGGTGCAGCTCGGCCAAGGTGAGGGCGTCGTCGTCCGGGCCGAACGCGTCGAGCAGCTGCATGCTGCGGCCGAGCACCGAATCCTCGGACGGCACTGGTTCCGGCATCGTCGTCGCGCTTTCAGACCAGCGCCCGGTCCTGCCAGCCGGCGAGGAGCTTGTCCTGGCCGTCGATCCCCGGGGTCCCGTAGACGAAGTAGGTCTCGGCCGGCAGGGTGCCGCCGCCGATGGCCAGCCCGGTGTCGAAGTCCGAGAGGTCCCACGTCACGGTCTCGTGGTCGGGTTCGAACTGCAGGATGCCGGAGTTGCCGAACAGCTCGATGCGGTTGCCGCCGGGTTCGAACACGTACAGGAAGGCGCCCTGGGTGATGCCGTGCACGTCCGGTCCGGCTTCGATCTGGATGCCGTACTCGCGGCACAGCTCCGCGGCGTCGGTGTTGTGCTGGGGCACGCCGTACCAGAACGCCAGGTGGTGCAGCCGTCCCTTGCTCCCGGTCTGGTCCCGCATGATCGCCATTTCGTGGCCGAGCGCGTTGACGCTCATCCACGCCCCGATCTCCGTGCCGCCGGACGCGCCGTCGACGACCCGTTCCCGAGTGCCGAACCCGAGGGTGCGCTCGAACAGTTCTTTCTGGACGGTGACGTCGGAGGCCATCAGGTTGACGTGGTCGAGCCGGCGCGGCGGCAGGCCCTGCAACGGGCGCTTAGAGCGGCGGGTCAGGATGCGGCTGCGCAGTTCGGTGGGGGCGGTGTACTTCTCGACGTCCCAGACCAGTTCCATCGGGTGGCCGTCGGGGCTTTGGAAGGCGAAGGTGCGGCCCACGCCGAGGTCGCCCTTCGTCCACCCCAGGCCGAGACCGGCGGCGTCGAGGGCGGCGGCGCGGCGTTCGAGGGCTTCGGCCGAGGTGGTGCGCCAGCCGACGTTGCCGAGACCGGGCCGGTCCCGCTCGGTCAGCTTGAGGCTGTGGTGGTAGGGGTCCTCGTAGCAGCGCAGGTAGACCGAACCGTGGGAGCGGCCGGTTTCGCGCATGCCGAGCAGCTGTGTGAAGAACCAGAGGCTGCCTTCGAGGTCCGGGGTGTACAGCTCGGCGTGCGCCATGTGCGCCAGCTCGAAGCGAGCGGCGGCGGTGTCGCGTGTGGTCATGGGGTGCCTTTCGGGTCAGGCCGGGAGCAGCGGTTCGTAGGCGTGGATCCAGCTGAAGTCGTCGACGAGGTGGTGCAGCCGCCGGTCGCGGTTCGCGGCGGCGTCGCCGTCGGGCAGGTGCAGCAGCGGCGAGGTGACCCAGGAACTGCGCTGGACCTGCCGGGTCCGGCAGCGGCGCAGGCGTTCGTAGTGCCGCAAGGCCACCTGAACGTCGTCGCAGCGGTGCAGGCAGCCGGCCAGGACCGCGGCGTCCTCGATGGTCTGGTTGGCGCCCTGGCCGTGGTGCGGCAGCATCGCGTGCGCGGCGTCGCCGAGCAGGACGACGCCGTCCGCGCTCCACCGGTCGAGCGGTGGCAGGGCGAACAGTCCCCACCGCGGGCCCTGGGGCACGGCGCCGACCATGGTCCGGATGGCGGGGTGCCAGTCCCGGAAGATGCCGGCGAGCGTGCCGTCGGGAGCGGGCGCCACACCACCTGGCGCCTCCCACCGGTCCGGCCCTTCGACGACGGCGAGGAAGTTGATGAACTCGCCGGTGGCGTAGTGCAGCAGGTGCGCGTCCGGGCCCATCCAGAACTGGACGGCGTCCGGATCGGGCAGGTCGGGGACGGCGTCGCGGGTGACCAGGCCGCGGAACCCGCTCGTGCCCGAGTAGACGGGCGCCGCGTCGGTGATCGCCCCGCGCACCCGCGAGCGGATGCCGTCGGCGCCGACCACCAGCCCGGCCGTGGCCGTGGAGCCGTCGGCGAACGTCAGCGCGCTCGTGTCCCCCTCCCGGCGCAGGGAGACCAGTTCCTTGCCCAGGTGAAGATCGCCGGTGCCCCACGCCTGGGACAGCGCCCGCTGCAGGTGCGCTCGGTGAACGCCCCAGAACGGGGCTCCGAAGCGGTCTTCGTACCACCTGCCCACCGGGTGCGCGGCCACCCGGCGAGCGTCGGACCAGTGGCGGTAGACGAGCTCGGTCGGGACCGCGGAGGTCGCTTCGAGCGCGGAGCCCAGCCCGAGTTCACGCAGGATGCGCGTGCCGTTCGCGGCCAGCGCCACCGCGGCGCCTACCTCGCCGAGCTCGGGTGCCTGTTCGTAGATCCGGGCGCGGATCCCGTGCCGGCGCAGCGCCAGCCCCAGGGTCAGCCCGCCGATGCCGGCGCCGATCACGGCGATGTCAGGACGGTCCACGGCTCAGCCTGCCCTGGTCGGGGTCGGGTCGATGAAGACGCGCAGGTCGTCGACGAGCCCGTCGCGGTGCTCGATCACCGTCAGGGCCGGGACGGTGACGTCGCGGCCGTCGGGGCACCCGTAGGTGACGTTCGCTTCCAGCAGCAGGACCGGGCCGCTGGCCCACACGTTGAGGAACTCGTGCTCGATCCTGCGGTAACTGGTGAACAACCAGTCCAGACCCGCGCGGATGGCATCGCGACCGGGCATCGGGGCGTTCGCGCCGTAGGTCATGCGGGCGTCCGGCGCGAACCCGGCGAGCACGGCCTCGGTGTCGCAGGCGTCGACCTTGGCGTAGAAATCGTGGAGCCAGGCCGGAATCTGGACGGCGGTCGCCGCGGCGCCGGTCATCGGACCGGCTCCGCGATCCGCGACCGGACCGCGGCCAGGGTCGACTCGACGGCCGCCTGGTACGCCGTGGCCATGTCGCGGGCCAGTTCCTCGTCGGTGACGGGCAGTTCGTCGCCCGGCCGGACGGCCAGCGCGAACTGGAACCGCAGCGACAGCTCGCCGTTCTCCTCGAGGATCTCGTTGGTGATGGTGCCCAGCACCGGGCCTTCGAGCCGGGTGAACACCACGCGGTTCGGCTGCTCGAGCCAGACCCGCTCCACGTACCGCGCGCCGCGCAGCTCGATCTCGCGGTCGAACGCCGTCGGGCTCAGCCGGGCGATCTCGCGGCAGGAGGTGATGGCCTCCACGTACGGGACGGCGTTCACCGCTTTCTGCTCGAGCCCCTGCCAGATCTGTTCGCGGTCGAGCGGCCGGGCGCCCGGCGGGTTGGCGGGCAGCGTCAGTTCGCTGAAGATCATGGTTCCTCCACGTCGTTGTGCGAGTTGCGGATCAGTGCTCGAGGATTTCCGGCAGGACGGGGCCCCAGGCGTTGGCGGTGGCGATGTCGACCTCCCACGTCTTGGGGACCTGCGGCCGGTCTTCGTGCCAGGGGCGGGGCTCGAAGTAGCCGTTCGCCTCGTCGATCATCTGGTCGAGCTGGGTGAACAGCTCGATGGTGTTGCCGTCGGGGTCGCGGTGGTAGGTGAAGACGTTGTGCCCGGGACCGTGCCGTCCCGGTCCCCAGTGCAGCCGGAAGTCGTTACGGGCCAGGTGGTCCAGGGTCGTCTGCAGGTGGTTGAGGTCGCGCATCTCGTACGCGATGTGGTGCATGCCGGAGAACTTCGTGCTCTCCAGGAAGTTCGCCGCGTGGTGGTCGGCGTTGCACCGGAGGAAGACGAAGAAGTCGCCGATGGTGTCCGACCAGCGGAAGCCGAGGAGGTCCTGGTAGAAACCCTGGATCTGCTTCAGACTCGGGCTGAACGCCGCTACGTGGCCGAGCTTCGTCGGGCGGTATGCGAGGCTGGGTTCGGCGTCGCCTACCGCCGGTGCCTGCGACTCGTACAGGTGCAGGGGAACGTCGGTCCCGGGCTCGGCCAGGACGAGCACATCCGGGGTGCTCGGCGCGACGTCGCTGCGCCGCGACACCTGGTAGCCCGCGTCGGCCAGGCGCTTGTGGGCGTCGTCGAGGTCGCGGACCACCTCGTAACCCACCGACGTGCGGGCACCGGTCTCGCCCTTGCGGATGACGACGCTGTGGTGGTCCAGCCCGGTGTTCAGGTAGACGACATCGGGCGAGCGGTCCTCGACGTGGAGGCCGAGGCAGGTGCGGTAGTACTCGGTCAGGCGGTCGACGTCCGGCGTGGTGAACTCGACGTAGCCGAGCTTGGAGACGCGGGCGGCCGCGTTGTCCGTGGTCATGGGAACTCCTTCGGATCAGGCGGCGAGGTAGCCGCCGTCGACGGGCAACACGACGCCGTTGACATACGCGGCAGCGGACGAGCAGAGCCAGACGACGGCTTCGGCGACTTCGGGCGCTTCGCCGTAGCGCCCGAGCGTCGTGCGGCCGATGACGGGAGCCATGGCCGCCGTGGGCACGGCGGCGGTCATGGCGGTGCGGATCGGGCCGGGGGCGACGGCGTTGATCCGGATGCCCCGGCCGCCGTAGTCGATGGCCGCGGTCCTGGTCAGGCCGGCCACGCCGTGCTTGCTCGCGACGTAGGCGGCCTGGGCCGCCGAGCCCTGTTCGCACCAAATCGACGCGGTGTTGACGATGGCGCCGCCGGTCTCCAGCAGGTGCGGGATCTGGTACTTCATCCCGGCGAAGACGCCGCTGAGGTTCACCGAGATGACGCGGTTCCAGTCGTCCTCGCCGAGATCCGCCAAGGGAGCGGGCGAGAAGGTCCCGGCGTTGTTGTGCGCGAAGTCCAGCCGGCCGAACGCCGCGACGGCCGAGGCGACGGCGTCGCGCACCGCGGCCGCATCGCCCACATCCACCTGCAGCGACCGGACTTCGACGCCGTGCTCCGCGGCCTCGGCGGCGGTGCCGCTCGGGTCCACCAGGTCGCAGACGACGACCGAAGCGCCGCGAGCCGCGAATGCGAGGGCACTCGAGCGGCCGATGCCCCCGGCCGCTCCGGTGACGAACGCGACCTTGCCGTCGAACTCGCGGTTCATGCGATTCTCCGCGAGCTCGCGGCGGCGCCGTCGGCCACCGGGTTGCGGAGCGTCCCGAGACCGTCGATCTCGATCACGACTTCGTCGCCGGGCTGTAGGAACTCCCCCCGCGGGGCGCCGACGCCGGCCGGGCTGCCGGTGGCCACGATGTCCCCCGGTTCCAGCGTCATGATCCGGCTCGCCGCGGCGACCACGGTGAAGGCGCTGTTCATCATGTCCTTGGTGCTGGAGTCCTGTTTCACCACACCGTTCACGGTCAGCGTGATCCGCAGGTCCTGCGGATCCGGCACGAACCACGCCGGTGTCACGCCGGGTCCGGTGGGGCAGAACGTGTCCTCCCCCTTGGCCGAGGTCCAGTCGAACCCGAAGGGCGGCGCCACCGCGTCCGGGCGGCTCAGGCGGTCGCGGGCGGACACGTCGTTGAGGATGGTGTAGCCGGCGATGTGGCCGGCGACGTCCGCCTCATCGAGGTCACGGGCCCGCCGGCCGATGACGACGGCGAGCTCGGCTTCCCAGTCGATCCGCCGGCCCGGACGGTCCGGCAGCACGATCGGGTCGCCAGGACCGATGACCGAAGTGGACGGTGGCTTGAGGAAGAAGTACGGCGCCCCCACCGGGTCCGGCCGGTCGACCTTCATCTCCGCCAGGTGCGCGAAGTAGTTGGCGCCGGCACAGACGACCTTGCGCGGGAAGCGGATCGGCGCTTCGAGCCGGACGTCCCCCACCACGGGGAGACTCGCAACGTCGAGGGTGCGCAGCCGCTCCCCCACCGCCGGCCAGTCCTCGAGCAGATCCAAGAGGGTCCGTCCCGCGTACTGCGGCAGGGCGCGCACGGCGCCGTCGGCGTCCCGGACGCCGACGGCCGGTTCGCCGTCGCCGCGGTAGGTGACCAGTGACCACGTCATGAGGGGTTCCTTGGGGTGTCCGGGGCCGCGGCCCAGTCGTCGTCGGCCGTCGTGAGCACGACCCGGCCGGTGTTGGCGGAGGCTTCGAGGTAGCGGTGGGCCTCGGCGGCCTCCGCGATGGGGAAGGCACGGTCGACGACCGGGCGGAAGCCGGCCGCC
The DNA here is from genome assembly GCF_013364075.1 of Amycolatopsis sp. Hca4. Lineage (GTDB taxonomy): Bacteria > Actinomycetota > Actinomycetes > Mycobacteriales > Pseudonocardiaceae > Amycolatopsis. The sequence continues at coordinate 10,681,127 of NZ_CP054925.1, read as the reverse complement.
ACGGCCGTCCAGATCCGGCGGGCGCTGCGCAGGTTTCCGCTGCGGACGCCGATCACGCGTTGCGAGCGGGAGTACAGCCGCAGCAGGTCCAGCTCTACCTTGCCGCCCAGGAACGCGCCCGAGGTGACCACCCGGCCGCGCACGGCCAGCGCCGCCATCGTCGCGGTCCAGATCTCGGGGTCGCCGAGGTTGTCGATCACCAGGTCCACGCCGGCGCCGCCGGTCAGCGCCTGCACCGTCTCGGTGAAGCCCGGATCGGTGGGGTCGACCACCGCCTCGACCTTCAGGTCGAGCAGGCGCTGCCGTTTCTCCGCCGACCGCGTCCCGGCGATCACCCTCGCGCCCCGGTGCACGGCCAGCGCCGCCGTCAGCGATCCGAGCGCGGACGAGGCCCCGTGGACCAGCACCCACTCGCCGGGTTCGAGCCCGGCCTGCTCGAACTGGTTCTCCGCCACCGCTCCGGACCACACGAGAGCCGTCGCCTCCGCGGGCCCCACGCCGTCCGGAACGACGAGAGCATTCTCCGCGGGGACCACCGTGTACTCGGCGTAGGCGCCCCGGGTGTGTACGCCCATGATCCGCGCGGATTCGCACGCCTCCAATGCCCCGGCGGCACAGGCGGCACAGGATCCGCAGGTCAGGATGGGAACCACGGCGACGTGGTCGCCGGGTCGCACCGAGTCCACACCGGCACCGACCGCGGCGACGGTGCCCGCGTGCTCGGCCCCGAGGACGTGCGGCAGCGTGATCCGGGCGTACGGATGGGTCCCGGCGCGGGCACTGAGGTCCAGGAGCCGGCCCACACTGACGGCCGCCACGCGCACGGCCACCTCGCCAGGACCCGGCAGAGGTGTATCCACCTCTTGCACCTGAAGAACGTCCGGGTCACCGAAATGGTCGAATGCCATCACCCGCATCCGGTGCGGCAAGCCATCGTTGCCGACGCCCACGACAGGCCAAGACGCTTGCGTCTCGGCGAGCGATCGGGACATCTGTGTCCTCCTTGCTTCGAGCCGACGCGGACTCTCTCTCCCTCAATCGGCTTGAGCTGGGCTTTCACTCAACCCTAGGCGACCAACTGGGTCTCACGCTGCGCCAAACTGTACACACTTTGCCGCGCCGAGGGAAGATGGAGACAGCCACTCCCGACCGTCAGCCCCCAGGTCCGACCTGGCTGGAGATCAGTTTTGCGACCACCAAAGCCGCCGCAAGCTGGATACACTGTGCGCATGAGCGACAACGCTGCCGAAGAGTGCGAAGCGGATGACGGCAGGCCGGGACGGCGGCTCGCCCTCGACGTGCACGCGACCGTGCGGGCGATGATCCTGAGCGGCGAGCTGGCTCCGGGCACTCCCCTGCTGCAGGCCGCGCTGGCGCGTTCGCTCAAGGTCAGCCGGACGCCGATGCGCGAGGCCTTCCGCCTGCTGCAGGAGGAGGGGCTGATCGAGAACAAGCCCGACCAACGGGCCGTCGTCCGGGCCATCGATCCCGGCGAAGTCGACGCCGTATACACCTCGCGGGTGATGCTGGAATCGGTCGCGGTCAGCATCTCCGTCCGCGTCGCGACCCCGGAACTGGTGGAGCGCCTGGCGAAGTCGCTGGCCCAGATGCGCCAGTACGCCACCGAGGAGGACATCGACCGCTGGCAGCAAGCCCACCGTGAGTTCCACCAGCTCACCACCGAGGGGGCGCCCATGCTTCTGGACACGCTCGCCGGGCTGAGCGACCGGGCCGAGCGGTTCCTGCGCCTGGCGAAACTCGGCCACCCCCAAGCCACCGGCCGCTGGGACACCGACCACGAGGTGCTGGTGGAGGCCTTCCGCACCCGGGACCACGACCTCGCGGTCGCCACCATCGCCCAGCACCTCGCGCGCACCGCGTTCACCGCCATGGCCGACATCGCCCCCCGGCTCGACGCCGTGGCCACCCGCGCCGCCCTCAACCTCGTGCTGGCCGACCGGTAGCTCCTGCTCCCGGAAACGGTCGCCCTCCCGGTCGAATGACGGGTGTCCCGCAGACCTGCCGGCCGACATCCTCGGCGGTGTCCGGAAGCGACAGGGAAGGAAAGATCATGCGGATCGGGATTCTGGGAGCGGGTGCCATCGGCACGGCGTTCGCGCGCCGCCTCGTGGCGGGCGGCCATGAAGCCGTGTTGAGCAACAGCCGGGGGCCCGAGACGCTCGCGGGCCTCATGGACGAACTCGGCCCCGGCGCCTCGGCCGGCACTCGGACCGAGGCCGCCCGAGCGGACATCGTCGTCCTCGCCGTACCCCGGGCTCAGGTGGCCACAGCGCTGGACGGCCTGCCCGACTGGGACGGGCGCATCCTGGTGGACGCCACCAACGACTTCGCCGCACCACCGCCCGGGCCCGGCCAGGCCACCACGAGCGAGCAGGTGGCCGCACTCGCGCCCGGCGCACGCGTGCTCAAGGCGCTCAACCACCTGTTCGCCGCCAGCCTCGCCGCTGATCCTCGCCAAGCCGGCGGCCAGCGGGTGCTGTTCGTCTCGGGCGACGACGACGCCGCGAAGAAGGCGTTCACCGCCGTGCTGGACGACCTCGGGTACGCCCCGATCGACCTCGGCGGCCTGGCCGCGGGAGGCCGGCTGCACCAGGCTCGCGGAGGACCGCTCGTCGGGCACGACCTCGTCCGATTGGCGTCCGCCCGATGAACGGGATCGATCCGAGCCGGGCACCCAGCGGCCCCGGTTGCATCGAATGCGAAGCGACGCAGAGCTGGTGGTTCCACTTGCGACGGTGCGCGCAGTGCGGTCACGTGGGCTGCTGCGACTCCTCGCCCGGGCAGCACGCCAGCCGCCACGCCGCCGAATCCGGGCATCGCTTCGTGCGGAGCTTCGAGCCGGGCGAAGAATGGTTCTGGGACTACCGCATCCAGGTGATGTACGAGCGGGGTCCCGAACTCACCGGACCCGCACACCACCCCGCCGACCAGCCCGCGCCGGGCCCCGCCGGCCGGGTACCGGACGACTGGGTCCACCAGCTGCACGAATGACCCGATCCGCGCGGACATGACAGGGACGCAAGGGGCGGCCGGCGTGAAGTCGGTCCGCCCCTTCTCCTTCCCACCTTCGTGTCGCCGCTCACCTGGCGTAGATTAGTCATGAATCTTGACTATCATGAATCTGGCCTACCAACGGACGGGAGACGACATGACCGAGGTACTCGACCACCCAGCAGTCTTCGAGCAGGCATGGGGCGCACCCGAGAACACTGTCGTGGATCTGCCCCCGGTACGGGTGAACGACGTGCTTCGCGACCGCTACGACGTTCGGCCACCGTTCGCCTACACCGGCGCTCAGCTGTGGGACATGGAGGTGCGCAAGGCGGCCGCCCCGGACATCTACATCCCCACGGTTGTCAAACCCGGCAGCGCCGAGAAGTTCCCGAGCGTGCACCACGGACAGCTCGAAGACTTCACCCGAGTGTCCGAGCAGCGGCTGTGGGCGGCCCCGGAGCACTACACGACGGTCATCGAGCACGTCCGGCTTGACCACGAGAACCGGCGGGCGTTCTTCATCGGCGCCGACCGCTTCGAGGCACCCGACGGCCGGATCTTCACCGCCGGCTCAGGGCAGCCGATCTTCCACGTCGAACACTCCGTCGCCGGCCCCGAAGACGATCCACTCAACCTCTGGCGCATCGTCAACCTGACCGACAGGCCCGACGCCGCGTTGGCGGCGGCCTTCGACGACCTGGCGAACGACCCGTATCTCCGGGTGTTCATCGAGGTTCACCTGCGCAAGGACCTCGGCCGCGAACTGGTCCGCCGCTGAGCCGACCGGCGTTGCCGATTGGACCAAAGTCATGATAGTCATGCACTTGGACAAAAGGGAGGAACCTGGCTCAGGCTGATCCTTCGTCCTCGCCGAGGGTGCGGAGGTGAGCGCGTTGATGGTCGGTGATGTCGGTGAGCATGGCCTTGAAATGCCGGTAGTTCTCCCGGCCGAGGCGGCGTGCGTGCCGTCGCTGGATGTCGGCCATGATCTCGTCCGCGGCCCGCATCCGGACCAGACCTCGTTCGGTCGGGTAGATCAGCTTCGCGCGGCGATCGCTGGGATCCGGTCGCCGCTCTACGTACCCGAGGGCCTCCAGCTCGTCGACCAACGTCCCGATGATCTGCTTGTACTGGCCGGACAGCCGCGACAGGTCGGTCGCCCGCGTCCCTTCCTCGTCGAGGTACGCCAGCACCGCGCCGTGCCGGTGCTTCAGGTCGCCGAAGCCGAGCGTGGCCAGCCTGGTGAACAACTCGCGCTGGACCGCGAAGAGGAGGCGTCCGGACAGGACGCCCAGGTCGGGGTCGGTCGCGTTCCGGTCCGCGCGCGTCGCCATCCGCCGCACTCCCCTCTCGGCCGCCGATGCTGTCGCCGACACCTTAGCCACCGGCTCCGGTTGCGGCTCAGCACGTCACGAACGGGTCCCTTGCCCAGACCGCCGTACTTCTGGAGGATCGACCGGTGGAGCTGATCGGCCGAGAGCAAGACATCACTTCCCTGCGGGATTTCTTCGACGGCGCGGGCGTCCGCGGCGGGGCCGTGCTGGTGGTCGGCGACGCCGGTGTCGGCAAGACAGCGGTGCTCGACGAATTCTCCGACGGCGAGGCCCGGCGCGGCGTTCGCGTCCTGCGAGCCGCGGGCGTGCAGTTCGAAGCCGACGTCAACTACTCGACGTTGAACCAGCTGCTGTTCCCGCTCGGTGACGAGATGACGTCGCTGGACCCCGGGCAGCGGACGGCCCTGCGGTGCGCCCTCGGCTTCGAGATCGGCCAGGTCCCCGACCGGCTCGTCGTTTCGAATGCCGCCTTGCTGTGCCTGCGCGCCGCCGCGGCCGAGAACCCGATCCTGCTCGTCGTCGACGACCTTCACTGGGTGGATCGGGCCAGTGCGGAGGTGCTCGGCTTCGTGGCCCGCCGCCTGGTCGGTAGCCCCATCGTGTTCCTGGCGGCCTGCCGGTCCGCGGAGCGGGGTTTCTTCCGCAACAGCGGGCTGCCCGAAGTCGTCTTGCCGCCACTGCCGACCGCCGCGGCCCGGACCCTGGTCGACCGCCGGTTTCCCGACCTGGCGCCCGCCGTGCGGCAACGGCTGCTCGCCGAAGCGGCCGGCAACCCGCTGGCCCTGCTGGAGCTGCCGTCCGCCTTGGATGGAGACCAGCGCACCGACTTCACCGCACTCCCCGCGGTCCTGCCCCTGCCCGAGCGGCTCCAGGCGATGTTCACCTCCCGGGTGCGCGACCTGCCGCCGCGGTGCCGGCTGATGCTGCTGCTCGGCGCGCTCGGCGGCACCACCGAGCCGGCCCGGCTGCGGACGGCGGGCGGCAGCACTTGCGATCTCGACGACCTCGCCCCGGCGGAGGAGAGCCGACTGGTGCACGTGAGCGCGGGACGGCTGAGCTTCCGCCACCCGCTGATCGGCGCGGCCGTCGTCGAGGCGGCGTCGGAACGGGACCGGCGCTGGGCGCACGGCGCGCTGGCCGCGGTCGTCGACGCCCCGGAGAGGCGGGTCCGGCACCTCGCCGAATCGGCGGTCGGCCCTGACGAGGAGATCGCCGGTCAGCTCGAAGCCACGGCGCAGGACATCCTCCGGCACGGGGACGCCCTCGGTGCCGTCACCGCGCTGACCCGCGCGGCCGAGCTCAGCCCCGCGGCCGCCGACCGAAGCCGCCGCTTGGCCGAAGCCGCGTACATCGGCGCGGAAGCCGGCGGTGAGATGGCCACCGCGAGCAGGCTGCTGGGTGACGCGCGGCGCACCGGATCCCTCGAGACCCACTCGCTGCACGCCGCCGCGGCCGCCGCGCACCTGCTGATCAACTCCGAGAGCGACGTGACGACGGCACACCGGCTGCTGGCCGGGGCGATCGAAGCCGGCGAACACGGCTTCGACGCGGACGATCCCGTCCTGGCCGAAGCCATGCACAGCTTGATGCTGATCAGCTGGTGGGTGGGCACCGAGGAAGCCGGACGGGCGTACCGGGCCCTGGTCGACCAGCTGAAACCGGCACCCACGCCGGTGACCCGGGTGAACGCGGTCGTCTTCACCGACCCCGCGCGCGCCTCCGCCGAGGACATCGCCACCCTCGACAGCCTGATCGACTCCGTAGGCACCGACCCCGAGCCGACTCAGCTCGTCCGGATCGGCACCGCCGCCCTGTTCGCCGACCGGCTGCACCGCCTGCGCGCCCCGGAACGCCGGCTGGCGGAATCCCGGCGGCAGGGCAAGGGCTCGGCCCGGCGGCACCTCGGCGCATTGATCCACCTGGCGCTCGACGCCTTCCACGGTGGCCGCTGGACCGAGGCCGGCGAGTGGGCCGACGAGGGACTGGTCGTCTGCGCCGAACACGGGTTCCGGTTCTTCCGCTGGTACTTCGACTGGGTGCACGCGCTCGTCGCAGCCGCGCGCGGCCGTGTCGAGGCCGCCCGGCAGCTGACCGACGACACGATCCGCTGGGCCGGCGCCCACCAGGCCGCGGGTGTCACCTATTTCGCCCTGCAGGCCCGCGCCCTCGCCGACATCGCCGCCGGTGACTACGAGTCCGCCTACCACCACGCGACCCGGCTCAGCCCGGCCGGGCAGCTCGCGCCGTACCGGCCCACCGCCCTGTGGGCCGGCTTCGACCTCGTCGAAGCCGCCTTGCACACGGGACGCCGCGCCGAGGCCGCCACGCACGCCGCCACCCTCCGCGACGCTCACCTGGACACGGTGTCGCCACGGCTGGGCCTGCTGAGCGCCGCTGCGAGCGCGTTGGCGGCAGCGGACGACGACGCCCGCGGCTGGTTCGAAAGGGCGCTGTCGGTCCCCGACCTTGACCAGTGGCCGTTCGACGTGGCCAGGGTGCGCCTCGCGTACGGCGTGCGGCTGCGCCGAATGCGGGACACCGGCGCGGCGCGCGAACAGCTGACCCTCGCGCACGACGCGCTTTCGGCGCTCGGCGCGGCCCCGTGGCGCGATCGCGCCGCCAACGAGCTGCGTGCGACCGGAGTGACTCGCCGGTCGGCGCCCGAAGGCCGGGCCGAGCTGACGCCGCAGGAGCGCGAGATCGCCGAACTGGCCGGTGCCGGCCTGACCAACAAGCAGATCGGGCAGAAGCTGTTCATCTCCCACCGGACCGTCGGCGACCACCTGTACAAGATCTTCCCCAAGCTCGGCATCACCTCGCGCGCCGCGCTGCGGGACGCGCTGACCGCCTACGAGCAGGACGAGCAGGTCGACACGACAGTCATGTGACGGGTGCTGTCCCCGGCCGGGCGCGGTGACTCTGGACGGTATGAACCCAGACCCGTATCCCGGGATCCACTGGCCTCCTGGCTGGGGACCGGACCGCTGCGACAGCTTCGTCAACCATCGGCGCCGTACCTCCGCGTCCGCTGACACGGTCTTCGCGCGGCTGGCCGCCGTCGAAGAGTGGCCGAAGTGGCAGCGCGCGGTGGACCGCACCGAGGTCGCCGAAGACCTGGCCGTCGGCAGCCGGTTCGTGGTCGTGTCCCCGCCGCACACCTTCGACGGGATCGTCGGCGAATTCGTGCCGCCGTCCCGGTTCGGCTGGGCCGCGGTCGGCGACCAGCTGAGCTTCTATCAGTCGTGGCTGCTGCTGGACGAGCCCGGCGGTGGCGCTCTGGTGATCTTCGAGGAGGCGTCTCGCGGCTTGGCGGCCCTGCTGCACGCCACCGGCCGAGCCGAGCTGACGCGCGGCTGGCTCGACACGCTGCCACCGGAGCCGTGACGGGGTACTGGGTTCTTCGCACGCCGGTCCGGAGACAGGCGGGTCACTCACCACGGTGAGCGACCCGCCTGTCCGCGTTCCGGCTCCCGTATCGTCCGGGTGCTGAACCGTTTCGGAGGTGTGGCCCCATGGCGGATACGCCGATCGTCCTGCTGCACGGCTTCTACCACGGCTCGTGGGCGTGGACGGAAGTCATCGCCGAGCTCGCCGCCCGCGGCCGCGCGGCGAACGCGGTCGACATGGCCGCGCACGGGTTGCTGGCGAAGGCCCCGCTCGCGGCGAACCGCCGCCCGTTCGACCCCGCGGCCTACGCCACCGAGCCGTCGCCGGTCGCCGGCATCGGGCTCGACACCGCCGCCGACCTGCTGATCGCCCAGCTGTCGCGAGCCGGCCGTGGCAACCCCGTTTCGGTGGTCACCCACAGCATGGGCGGGGCGGTGCTGACGAGGGCAGCCGAGCGGGAACCGGGCCTCCTCGCCCACCTGGTGTACCTCGCCGCCTACATGCCAGCCACCGGCACGCCCTGCCTGGCCTACCCGTCGCTGCCCGAAGGCAGCAGCAACCGGTTCATGACGCTGCTGATCGGGGACCCGGCCGCCACCGGCGCGCTGCGGATCGACCCCCGCAGCCCCGACCCCGCGGTCCAGGACGCCATTCGCGACGCCTTCTACGGCGACGTCGACCCCTCGACCGCCGCGGCCGCGACCGCACTGCTGAGTTGCGACGCCCCACTGGCGATGGTCACCGACAGCACGGAACTCACCGAGCACGGCTGGGGATCGCTGCCGCGCACCTACGTGGTGTGCACCGAAGACCGCACCATCCCGGCACCGCTGCAGCGGCTGTTCATCAGCCAGGCCGACGCGGCCTTCCCCGCGAACCCCACGACGATCATCGAGCTCACCGCGTCGCATTCGGCGTTCCTGTCCGTCCCCGGCCGCGTCGCCGAACTCCTCGCCGACCTCCCCTGACGGCGACTGGTCACCCGGCGACCGTCACGGTCACGGTCATCTGACGGGCGCTGCCCAGCGGCTGCGCGGACAACCATGGTTTCCATCAGCACGAACGGAAACCCGATCCTCACGGAGGAAACCATGGCCACCACCAAGCCGACCATCGTCCTTTCGCACGGCGCGTTCGCCGAGTCCGGCGGCTGGGGCCCCGTCGTCGAGCGCCTGCAGGCCGCGGGGCACCGCGTCGTCGCGGCGGCCAACCCGCTGCGCTCGGTCGCCTACGACGCCGCCCAGCTGCGCGCCCTGGTCGATACCATCGACGGCCCGGTCGTCCTGGTCGGCCACTCCTACGGCGGGATGGTCATCAGCAAGGCCGCCACGGGCGCCGAGAACGTCACGGCCCTGGTCTACATCGCGGCCTTCGCCCCGGAAGCCGGCGAGAGCGCCGCGGACCTGTCCGGCCAGTTCCCCGGCAGCACCCTCGCCGAGACCCTCCGGCCCGTCCCGCTGCCCGACGGCAACCAGGACATGTACGTCGCCCAGGAACTCTACCGCCGGCAGTTCGCGGCCGACGTGCCCGAGGAGACGACCCGGGTGATGGCCGCCACCCAGCGGCCGATCACCGCCGCGGCGCTCAACGAGGCCGCCGAAGGCCCGCAGGCCTGGGCCGGCATCCCGAGCTACTTCCTGATCGCCGAGGCGGACAAGAACATCCCGGCCGCCGCTCACCACTTCATGGCCGAGCGGGCCAAGGGCGAGGTCGTCAGCATCGAGGGCGCCTCCCACGCCGTGTTCGCCTCGCACCCGGCCGAGGTCGCCGATCTCGTCCTGCGCGCGGCCGGCGCCTGAACTCCGTTCCGCATTCCTCTACAGCACCGCCGCCCGCGGTGCCGACCCGTCCGGGCCGCGGTGCCCGCGGTCCGGACGGGTGCCTTCGCGCCTGGAGAACATCATGACCAGCACACTCGTTTCCACGCCTACGCCTGTCGACCACCCCCATACCGCCGGACCGCGCCCGGCCCGGCTCCCGCTCAACACCTTGGCGATCGGCTTCGGTCTCGCCGGTCTCGCCGAGGCGTGGACCGCAGCAAGTACGGCCCTCACCTTGCCCCGGATCGTGCCCCAGGCGTTCTGGGCCCTGGCGGCGATCGCCTGGGTGTCGCTGCTCACCGCGCACCTCGTCCGCGGCGCGCGCAGCGGTGAGCGGCTGACCGCGCAGCTACGGCACCCCGCGCAAGGTCCCATCGCCGCGTTGGCCCCGGTCACCGCGATGCTGCTCGCCGCGGATCTCTTCACGTGGTCACCCAGCGGCGGACGTGCGTTGTTCCTGCTCGCCTTGGCCGCCGCCGCGATCCTCGCCGCCTGGCTGTTCGCTTCGTGGTTCGAAGGGCGGCTCGAACTCGAGTCCCTGCACCCGGGTTACCTGCTGCCGACGGTGGCGCCGGGGCTGGTCGGCGCCGATGTGGCGCACGCTGTGGGCTACCACGGTCTGGCGTGGGCGCTGTTCGGCGTCGGCACGTTCTTCGCCGTCGTCCTCACGGCGATGGTCCTCCTGCGCCTGACCTTCCGCTCCGCGTTGCCGGAAGCGCTGGTTCCCACCACGGCGATTCTCCTGGCCCCACCCGCGGTCGCCGGAATCGCCTGGTTTTCGCTCCACGGGCATGTCGCCGACCCCGTCGCTCAGGCGATCGCCGGCCTCGGCGTCCTGCTGGTGCTGGTGCAAGCCGCGATGGTGCCGCGTTACCGCAGGTTGCGTTTCACCGTGGGCTTCTGGTCGTTCACTTTCCCACTGGCCGCCGCGGTGGCGTTGACCGAAGAGTGGCTCGAAGTGGTCCGCCCGGCCGGGTGGGTACCGGTCACCGGTGCACTGCTGGCGTTCGTCACGATCTTCATCGGCGCCGTCGCCGCTCGCTCCTTGCAGAAAGCTTGACAGTTCAAATATTGCTTCCTTACGATCACCCGAGCACTGCCTGACAGCCGCCACTGTGGCAGCAGACGAGCCGATTCCCGTGCACTCGCGCGGTGATCGCTCCCAGCTTCCAAGGAGCGGTATGTCTTCGACAACACAGTGGCGGAAGGTGGCCGCCGCGACGGCCGTCGTGGGTGCGACAACGGCAGGCTCCCTGCTCGCGCTTCCGGTCGGCACCGCGCAGGCCGCGACCACCACCGCCAACGTCTGGCTCACCACCGCTGACCGCTCGAACTTGTTGCGGCAACAGGGAAGCGTCACCTTCGGCGGCGGGGGAAGCGGACCGGTGATCACCGTCAACCCGAACACGACCTACCAGTCCATGGTCGGGTTCGGCGCGTCGTTCACCGATGCCGCCGCGTGGAACGTCTACAACTCCCCGCGGCGCGACGAGATCATGAATGCGCTGTTCAACCCGGGCACCGGCGTGGGCTTGAGCTTCCTGCGCCAGCCCATCGGCGCCACCGACTTCTCGCGCAGCTTCTACACCTACGACGACGGCGCCGCCGACCCGAGCCTGTCGCGGTTCTCCGTCGCCCACGACAACGCCTACATCCTGCCGCTGGTCAAGCAGGCCAAGGCACTCAACCCGCGACTGTCCATCATGGCCACGCCGTGGAGCGCGCCGGCGTGGATGAAGAACAACAACAACCTCATCGGCGGCAACCTCAACGACAGCCAGATCGGCACCTACGCCGACTACCTGGTCAAGTTCACCCAAGCCTACGGCGCCGCCGGAGCACCGATCGACTACCTGAGCGTGCAGAACGAACCCAAGTTCTCCCCACCCGGCTACCCCGGCATGCCCATGTCGGCGAGCCAGCAGGTCAACGTCATCAACACCCTCGCACCCAAGCTGCGCGCGGCCGGGCAGAACGCCAAGATCCTCGGCTACGACCACAACTGGGACGACGTCGACTACCCCCAGCAGGTCAACAACGGCGCCGGGAACAACGTCGCCGGCTCGGCCTGGCACTGCTACGGCGGTGACACCCCGAACTGGCAGTCGGTCGTGCACAACGCCCAGCCGAACAAGGACATCTTCTTCACCGAGTGCTCCGGCACCTCATCCGGCGACGACGCCAGCACCTTCCGGGACACCTTGCGCTGGCACGGGACCAATCTCGCCATCGGCGCCACCCGCAACTGGGCCAAGTCCGTGGCACTCTGGAACCTGGCCCTGGACAACAACCACGGCCCGGTCATCGGCAGCTGCACCAACTGCACCGGCGTCGTGACCACCAACGGCTCGAACGTCACCTACAACGCCGAGTACTACGTCCTCGGCCACCTCAGCAAGTTCGTCCAGCCCGGCGCCGCGCGGATCGACTCCACCGGCTACGGCGACGGCGGCATCCAGAACGTCGCCTTCCGCAACCCCGACGGCACCATCGCGCTCGTCGCCTTCAACAGCGGCGGCACGCAGAACTTCCAGGTCTCCTACGGCGGCCAGTCGTTCGGCTATTCCCTGCCCGGCGGCTCGATGGCGACGTTCACCTGGCCGGGCACCGGCGGCACCACTCCCCCGCCGACCGGGCGCACCGGCGCGGTGTCGGCCCTGGGCAAGTGCCTCGACGTCACCGACGGCTCCACCGTCAACGGCAACCGGCCACAGCTGTGGGACTGCACCTCCGGTCCGAACCAGCAGTGGACCCTCGCCAGTGACGGGACCGTCCGCGGCCTCGGCAAGTGCCTCGACGTCACCGGCAGCGGCACCGCCGACGGCACGGCGGTCCAGCTGTGGGACTGCTTCGGCGGCCCGAATCAGAAGTGGTCGACCGGCGCGAACGGCGCACTGGTCAACGCCGGCACCGGCAAGTGCCTCGACGTCACCGGCGGCGGCATCACCAACGGCACCAAGGTGCAGATCTGGACCTGCACCGGCGGACCCAACCAGCGCTGGACGGTCCCCGCGTGAAGGCCCACTTCGGACGGATCGCCGTAGCGGTCCTCTGCCTGGCCGGGGTGGCGATCGCCGCCCCGGCCGCGGAGGCGGGCACTGGTGCGATCACCGGCATCGGCGGCAAGTGCCTCGACGTCCCGGCCGGCACCAACGGCACGCGGGTGCAGCTGTGGTCGTGCACCGGCGGCACGGCACAGCAGTGGACCGTCCGCTCCGACGGCACGATCACCGCGGCGTCCGGCACGTGCCTCGACGTGGCCGGGGGTTCCCGCGCCGACGGCGCGGCGGTCCAGGTCTACGACTGCAACGGCACCGGCGCCCAGCAATGGCGGCCCCAGAACAGCACCCTCGTCAACACCGCCTCCGGCAAGTGCCTCGACGCCACCGGCGTGTCCTCGGCGGACGGCACGCAGCTGCAGCAGTGGACCTGCACCGGCGGGACGAACCAGCGGTGGACGCTGCCGGGCGGCACGACCGTCCCCGCGAACGGTTTCTGCCCGGACGGCCCCTTCGGGCCACCGCTGCCATCGGAACACCTCACCGCGGCCAACATCCGGGACGGCTACAACTTCCTGGAGGGACCGACCTGGGACAAGGCAACGCAGAGCCTGCTGCTGACGAATATGCACGACGGAACAGGCGAGGACAACGTCGAGCCTTCGGACATCCTGCGCTACACTCCCGCGACCGGAACGTTCACCACGGTGATCCCGGACGCGGGAAGCAACGGGCTCGCGCTGAGCCGCGACGGCAAGTCCGTCCTCGCGGCCACCCATGACCAGCGCACCGTCTCGGCGTACGACCTGGCGACCGGGCAGCGGACCACGGTCGCGGCCGGCTACCAGGGCCGTCGGTTCAACTCGCCGAACGACCTCACCCAGGGCCCGGACGGCACCGTCTACTTCACCGACCCCGACTTCCAGCGCGCCGACCGCCCGGACGAGATGGGCGGCAAGACAAGCGTCTTCCGGGTGCGCGACGGCGTCGTCTCGCTGATCGACGACACGATCCGCGAGCCGAACGGGATCGAGCTGTCTCCGGACGGGACAACGCTGTACGTGGGCGGGAACGCCACCGGCAGGATCTACCGGTACCCGGTGAACGCCGACGGCAGTACCGGCCCTCGCGCCGACTTCGCGTCACTGGGGGGCACCGACGGCGGCACGGTCGACTGCGCGGGCAACGTCTACCAGGTGACCTACGGCGACGGGAACGTTCACGTCTACTCCCCATCCGGACAGTCGCTCGGGACGATCTCCGCCGGGCCGAACGCCACCAACGCCGCCTTCGGCGGCCCGGACGGGAAGACGCTGTACATCACCTCCGGCACACCGTCCGGCGGTGGCGACAGCGGAGACTTCGCGCTCTACAGCATCCAGCTGAACGTACCGGGCTGGCCCTATTGAGCCCGTTCGGGCTCAGGCGGAGGGCAGAGGCAGTTTCCGGTCCGGCGGCCGGGCGTCCTGAAGCCAGGGAGCCGGGCTGCCGTCGGCTTCGGTGATCCGGATCGGGTCGAAGAAGCGGCGGCGGTCCGGTTCGGACAGATCGGCCGGGAGCCAGGTGTACTGCGGGTCGAGGACGTCGTCGCCGCCGAGATAGCTGCGTCCGGGGTCCTCGGCCGACCTGCGGGACAGGCGCAGGACCCGGTGGCTGTTGACCATCGACGCCAGGGTCGCGATCGGCTGGTATCCGTGGGACTTCAGCACACCCTTGCGGGCTTTGCGCGCGAGTTCCCGGCGGCCGATGAGCGCGGCGGGATCTTTGTGGACCTTCCGCGCGAACTCCGAGAGCTCGGTTTCGGAGCTGACGCAGTCGCGGTAGGCGATCGACATGCCGTCCAGGTCGCGCAGCCGAAGACCCGGCCGCAGCTCGTTGCGGCCGAGGCTGTCCCAGAAGAGAGGCGTGCCGGCCAGCGGCGCGACGAAGGAAAAGTACGACGGGAACGGCAACGCGTCGTCGCGGACGAGCGCGCGCATCTGCTCGGTCATGCGCTCGACCGAGGACATCCGGGGGTCGAAGAGATAGCCGTAGGTCAGCGCGATTCCCTGCCGTTGCGCGAACGCGACGTCCGCGAGCAGTGAACCGGCGCTGCGGGTGTTCTGCCGCTTGTTGTGCGCGTCCAGGAACTCCGGGTCGAGCGATTCGATGCCGGCGAACAGAGTCCGGCACTTGTTCTTCGCCATGGCGGCGATCAGTTCGTGGTCCCCGAGTGTCTCCTGGGTGATCAGGGCACCCCACGCCCGGACCCGGCGATGTGCACCGAGCGCGGTGACCAGGTCACGGGCGTAAGCGCGGTTGTTGGCGAAGTTGTTGTCGATGAACGAGATCGACGGGTACAGCCGCTTGAGCGACATCGGCGGGCTGGCCGCGATGGCGTTGTCGATCATCTCCAGCACCCGGTCCACCCCGAAGCGGGTGTGGCGTGCGTTCTCCGCGGGGATCACGCAGAAGTCGCAGCGGAAGTTGCAGCCGCGGGAGGCCTCGATCAAGTGCAGCGGGCCACCGATGCCGTTGTCGGTGAGCAGCCGGTAGTTGATCGGGTAGTCGGTGAGCCGGGTCTGCGGCGAGTAATACACGGGCCGCAGCTCACCGCGCTCGAAGTCGGCGAGCACATCGCGCACGCTGTCGACACCGCCCGAGCACACGACGTCGAAGAACTCGCCGGCGAACGCCGGGAACTGGGTGCAGATGCTGCCCCCTGCGACCGTGACGGCGCCCTTGCGCTTGAACAGGTAAGCAAGTTGCCGCTGGCGATCGAAGTCCATTTGCAGGCTGTTCAGGAAGACCAGATCAGCGGGCGGCACGTCCACCCCGAGCGGGCCGTGCCACATCTCGTGGTACAGCGTGACGTCATACTTGCTCGGGTCGATCTGCGAGGCGACCTGCAAACCCGCCGACGGCTGCAGCCAATGCCGGTTGCGCTGTGCGACGCGATCACTGTGCAGGCTCGCACACACGACCATGATCTTCTTCCGGGCCGGCATCAGTTCCCTTCCTCTCGTGGTGGTGCGGACGCGCGCCACTTGTCGAACTCGGATACTCGGTGCACACAGGTCACCGTGCACAGCGGCGCGCAGGCTTTGGGTGTGTGGAAGTGCTCACGCAGCATGTCCACGGTGTACTTCTCGATGGGAACGCCAGGCGTCCCGCGTTGCTGTGAGCAGTAGCTCACGATCCCGGACTCGTCGACGTAGAGGTAACGCGCGCCCGCACGGCAATGCCAGTCGTTGGGCCGTCCTTCGGCCAGGTTGTCCTGGAAAGAGCCGGTGGCGAAAGCCTGTCCGAGCAGCGCAGCCCCGCCGCGGGACAGCCGGCGGATCTTGCGGTACACCGCACGCTCGGCGGCCGACAGCGGACGCAAGGTCCCGCTGCCGTCGTGGATGATGCCGACCGACGTCGAGAAGCCGAGTTCGTGTGCCCGCAGCGCGATGGTGTAGGCGTCGTCAGGATTCCTGATTCCGCCACCCACCGCCGAGTTGATGTTGACGTCGAAGGTGGCGTAGGTCTTCAGCCAGTCCAGGCGGCGGTCGAGCACGCGCAGCGACTTCATCGAGGTGTCGTCGGGTTCTACGTTGTCGATGCTGATCTGCAGGTAGTCGAGGCCCGCGTCGTTCATGGCGGAGGTCCGCCGGGGGTTGAGCCGGTAGCCGTTGGTGATGAGGCCCGCCATCATCCCGGGCGCACGCACGTGCCGGACCAGCTCATCCCACTGCGGGTGCAGCATCGGCTCCCCGCCGCTGAACCCGATCCCGAAGGCGCCGAGCCGCGCGACCTCGTCGATGCGCTTGCGCAGGACGTCCAGCGGGACCGGCGGCGAGGTCTTGTCGTACTCGTTGCAGTACGCGCAGGCCAGGTTGCAGCGGCGGATGGGCACCAGGTGCACGAGGATGGGCCGGGTCGGATCGACCAGGCCACGGCCGGCGTTGGCGATCCAGCGCCGCCGCCGGTCCAGGTTCGCGCGCTGCTTCTGCCACCGCGTCACCACCGGAGGCGAGTCGTGCGCCAGCCGCGTCACGGCCGTACCACCGCGAAGACCCCCGCCAGCTCGGCGACCGCGAGGAGCCGCTCCAGCAGCCCGACCGGAGCGGACCGATCCCACGGAACCCCCGCGGCAAAGGCGATCAGTCACCACCCCAGCATCACCCCCAAGACCGAGTAAGCGGCGATCACCGACGCCTGGGCGAGCCGCCCGCGCCTCGGCGACGACCTCGTGAGCTGCCGGCCGAGTAGTATGAGTGCGACCGGTAGTGCCGCGAAAGCGATGACTGTCGCGGCTTCGTGCACGGATCCGGCCACGCGGTGCGGTGTCCCGGGGACGTGCGGCACCGTCGCGGTGACCACCGCCAGCCCGGCGAGCCAGATCCCGGCCGGCACGGCGACGGCCCACCCGAGGCGGCAACCGTGTCCGAACGCCGTCGCCGTCAGCGCGGCCGCTGATCCCAGCGCGACCCCGGCGACGGCCAGCCGGAACACCCACTTCCCCGCGCCCCACTGCGCTTGACTCATGGTGTCGCGCAGCGGGTTCCACGGCGTCGTGGGTGGAAAGACGTCCATCGCGATCAGGACCAGCGCACCCACGGCGGTCAGCGACAATCCGACACGCCAGGGCCACGACAGCCCGAGGTCAGGCCCGTGCACCGTTTCCGGCGTGGATGAAGTCGGCGAGCTCACGACGGACATGCCGCGATTCTCACCGAGCCCGCAGCGCCTAGCGCCCGTCAAATGACTGGCCCCGTGACGGTTTCCACGACCCTTAGTTTGGAAAGTAACTTTACTAATGTGGGCGCGGACTGTAGCGTTTCCCTCACCGCCG